>NZ_JAXCHU010000016.1:0-45045 GCF_035984695.1 Glaciihabitans sp. GrIS 2.15 | reverse complement strand
ACTCTAGACAAGCTCTATTTTCTCTGATCAGGAAGGCATTCTCGGTTTAACGCGCCGCTAGACACCCAGCCCGATCGGTGGATCGAGGCTTAGCGGCAGCACCCCCGCCCAAGCCATGCAACGACTACTATTCGACCCAGAAGAACCCAATGTTGCAACGACCGCCTGAATTCGCCGATCCTCTGCGGGACAGCTTGGTGTTTGAGGCGTAGCTCGTGCTCGATAGGAGTCGAACGGCCCAGTCGCGAGTGACGGCGATTATGGTTGTAGGAACTCTCGATGAAGTCGAACATTGCATTCGCCAGGCTGACCCGGGTTCGCCATTTCTTCCGATTCAGCAGCTCAACCTGCATCGATGACCAGAACGATTCTTGTCGATTGAGTTTTCGTAGCAATCGCCGATTGTTCCGAATGAGGGCATCAGCTCTGAAGCGCGGACCTTGTTGGTGACTGCTCACGAAGTGAACTGAAGCGGATTCAACCGGTTGTCGCAACACCCCGTTGTTGCAGCAATCGTAGATATTCGTCGAGCGCTTCGACGGGGTTGCGTCAGCCGCGCCTCTTGCCGGAGCGGGTGTTGAGGTAAAGGCGATCGCTTTTATCTCTTCGGCGTCCCACCGGGATAAATCGGTGCCTTTCCGAAAGTGCTACGCAGAAGCCCATTGGTCTTCTCATTCGTGCAGTGATGCCAAGAGCTCTTCGGTAGGTGAAGTAGAAGAGCTACACGCCAGTGGCGACGATGAACCTGGCGTGAACGGAGAGCTCTGTGCCGCAGTCCCACAAGTGACCGACCGACGCAACTGCTCCGGCAGGGTGGTGATCGTATTCGCAAGGGCGTTTGCCATCGTCATGAACAATAGTCGGCCAGGGCGGCCCCGTTCTTCGTGCGCAGGACCATTCCGAGGCCTTCCTCACTGAGCAGGTGGATCAGCCGTGTGAAGCGGGTGGTGCGCTCGACCATGGTGCATATCGAGGAGCGCCGCAACCCGATGATCAAGTCTCCGGATCTGATGCAATGCTTGGTACCAATTGGCCGGTGGTGCCGTAGGGTGCTGCCGGAAAGATGTCATCGTGGAAGCCTTATCCGAACGAGTTCCGGGAGGACATTGTCGCTATTGCGAGGCGTCGTGATCCGCGTGTCCAGATTCGTCAGATCGCTGCCGATTCTGGGATCAGCGAGTCGTATATCCAGAACTGGTGGCGCCAGGCTGATGTTGAGGACGGTTCGAGCGCGACCGCATGGACTCATCGCATGCGCTTGGGCATCCCCAATTCGTTCACGGGTTCGTCGTCGACCACCGGCGGCAGGTGAGGCGCGGGACAGTTCAACACGGTGTTGGCCGTGGAGCGATCGATCGTGTGTTCGGCCATCGGCCTGCCGCAGATCGGGCACACCGAGACGGCCACTCGCTCCACGACATGGTCGTAGGGTCCGATGTCCGCCGGACCGATCTTTCCGACCAGCTTGTGATTCAACCAGTCAATGAAACGGACGAAATTGTCTTGGTGATGCTCATCGAAACCAGTATCGTCAACCATGACGCCAGACTACGCTTCAATCCGCGGCAGCGGCAGGGGCGAATGCCGGGCGACAGGGTGATGGCCTACGGACTTGACCTCTCCGACACGTCGTTGGCCAGAACAACATCGAGCGTGCATGAATTCGATGTTCCTGATGCGGGCTTCGACAGCACGCAGTTCAATGGGATCATGGCGGAAACCTGTGTGTACACGATCGGGCATTCGACTCATCCAATCGATGAATTCATCCGGATGCTGAAAGCAAACGATATCGAACGGGTCATCGACGTGCGCACCGTTCCGGGGTCGCGTCACAACCCGCAATTCGGGGAACGCGAACTTGCCACAAGCATGCCGAACGTAGGTATCGATTATCAGCGACTCAAAGAGCTCGGCGGGTTACGGCACACCCCGATGACAGCGGCAACCATCAATGGGGCGTGGCGCAACAGAAGCTTCCGCAACTACGCCGACTACATGCAGACGCCTGAGTTCGCCGCCGGTATTGACGAGTTGATTGCACTGGCGAAGAAGCAGACGGTCGCGATCATGTGCGCCGAGGCCGTGCCATGGCGCTGTCACCGATCGCTGATCGGAGACGCGCTGCTGGCTCGCGGCCTGCAGGTGGCCGACATTATGAGCCTGAACTCCACGAAGCCACACACGATGACCGGCTTCGCGAAAGTCGACGGCGACCATGTTTGGTATCCGCCCGAAGATTGACCAGCGCGGTGCGAGCCTGAATCTGGAGTGAAATGGCGCACCGGTTAAGCTGGAGAGTCCCAGCAATACCGTGGCGGCGGAAGGTATACCAATGAGGAAGAAATTCTCAGTCGGTGATCATGTGCGCTGGAACTCCGAGGCCGGCCATGTGCGGGGCACGATCACGAAAGTCCATACGAAAGACGTGCAGTACAAGGGTCACACGCACCGGTGCAGTGCCGAGGATCCGCAGTACGAGATCAAGAGCGACACAACCGACCATGTGGCGATGCATAAGGGCGACGCACTGACGAAGATCTAGCCATCCCCGCCCACCAGTGAATACTGCGAACGTATGGGCGTTCTGTGACTGTGGGAAGCGATGATGATGACTATGGTTCCGACGGCCACACTCACGAGGTCGGCGGGATACGTATGCACGAATCGGACAGCACCGTCTCCGTCGTGGCGCGAGGAAACGCTGATAGCGGTGGGGCAGCCCGCTGTTCAGAGCCGGGGGCCAAGAAAGGGCCGAGACGGCTCGCTGACGAGGCGTTGACGGCGTACTGTTGAACGACCAGCGCGTTCACCGGCCCAGCTAGGCAGTTCGGTTTTTTCTGCACGGAACGCCAGCCGGCCGTTGATCGAATCTCTTAGGAGTAGACATTATGGCCATACGTCTGGAGCAGATGCGCCCCGCTCTCGTCCACCTACCGATCGCGCTTTTGCCACTTTCAGTCGGCGCAGACCTTGTCGGCGGCATGATCCGTAATAGGCCGCTCCTGTCGTTTGCGAAGACGGCATCGTGCATCGCGGCAGTGGGCGCAGTGGGGTCCGCCGTCACAGGACTGATCGCCGGCGAAGAGGTCAATGTCGAGGGTGCGTCGATGGACATGCTGATGACCCATCGCAACCTGAATTTCCTTGCCGCCATCGTTGCCGGCGGCATGGCGATATGGCGCGTCAGTCATCGGAAGCCGAACGCTGCCTATCTCGCCACGGGCATCATCGGTGTCGGAATCTTGACATACACCAGCTACCTCGGCGGGAAGCTCGTCTATGAGACCGGGGTCGGGGTGGAACCAGCGCACGGAGTGTATCGAGTCGACGCGCCGGCGCTGAAGTCCGGACAGGTAGGCACCTTCGTGAAGACGGCGGGCACTGACTTCGTTCACGGGGTGCAGCACATGATCCAAGAGGTGAAAAAAGGCAATATTGTCCCCACGATCATGGCGGGGCTTCGGAAGCAACCCGCTGCTCCTCGACCGGTTTCATAGTTTGGTGCCCATCCACTGCACGGACGGGCAATAAGGAAAAGGCATCGCATGACGTATGTGATTGCGGAACCTTGCATCGACGTCGTGGATCGCGCCTGCGCCGACGACTGCCCAGTTGACTGCATTTATGAGGGCAGCCGTGAACTGTACATCCGATCGGACGAGTGCATCGAGTGCATCGAGTGCATCGACTGCGGCGCCTGCGAGCCGGTGTGTCCGGTGTGTCCGGTTCAGGCCATCTACTACGAGGATGATCTTCCAAAGGTTTGGTCAGAGTTCACCGATGACAATGCGCGATTCTTCGTTGTAGCGTTGCGCGGCAGGCAAACGCCGCTCGGTTCCCCTGGTGGTGCGACGAAGATCGGACCTACCAGCATCGACAATGAACTTGTCACCGACTTTCATGCGACGGAAGAGCCTGATGGCCAAGAATGATCTGGCGTGTCGGCTATCTCGCGGTCTCGGAGGAAGAGCGTTACGGGGGACCTCATCGGAAGCCGTCGCTTGTGGAGATGAGAATTCTGCGCGCGAGCGCGCACATCACGAACGAGGGAACCAATGATGCAAAAAACGTCGCTCACCGCACTTGCACGAAACGAGCTGGAACTCGCTCGCGCCGCATCCAGCGGTCGGAGCGCCACAACCGTTTACGGTGGCCACGAACATGTTCTTCGGCAGACCGTGATCGCTTTGCACGCGGGCCGGCAACTCGACGAACATCCCAGCCCGGGCGAAGCAACTCTCTATGTACTGTCCGGGCGGGTCCTCCTGGAAAGTGAGGGCATGTCCTGGTCTGGCTGGACCGGTGACCTGCTGATCATCCCGAACGCGAACCACACCCTGAAGGCGTTGGAAGACTCGGCCGTGCTGCTCACCGTTGCCAAACTCATCTGAACACCACCGCCGAGTCACCAGTGGATGCGTGGGAGCTGAAGAAGCATTCGTGATCAGTGGTAGCGGGCGGCACAGTCGGGCGCAAAACCACTGAGGTGCTCGGCCGAAGTTACGACTGTGTTGACGTCATCCATGTGACGCTGGTTCTGACCACCGGTGCCCTCCGCAACCTCAACCCTACGTATGTATCGCAGAACACCGAATCGTGGATGGGGTTCTGGATGTTCGACGCATCGATGGTAGTCGTGATCGTCGGCTGGGTAGCAGCCACACCGTCCACGTCCCGGCATCCCCGGGTCGTACAAAAGGTGAGCTTCGCGCTCATCGGTCCGGCCCAGCGTCTATACGAGCACATCGACTCGAAACCTGGTCAGTACGCGGAGAAAGATATCTCTCCCTACTTCTGGCACAACGGCAAGTATCCCGAATCATAGGAGTACCAGCAGCTCGAGGCGGGCGCCTTCGCCAACTACAAGTTGTCGATCGGCGGTCTCGTCGAGAACCCGCAGGAGGTCGACCTCAAACAGTTGCGTGACTTCGCCTACCACGAGCAGATCACTCAGCATTTCTGCATCCAGGGCTGGCCGGGTGTGGCGAAGTGGGAGGGGGTCCCCATGCAGATCATCCTCGACCTGGTCACGCCGAAGCCATAAGCGAAGTAGCTCATCTTCTGCTCATTCGCGACCGGCCCGGAAGGCGGCCTCTGCTGCGACGCCCAACCCTTAGAACAAATGAGCTACCACCTGACCATGCTCGCCTACGACATGAACGACGCACCGGTGGCATTCGGTCACGGCGCGCCACTTCGGCTGCGCAACGAAACGCGGCTCGGCTTCAAAATGGTCAAGTGGATCAAAAAAATCGAATTCGTGGCGGGCTTCGCCGAAATTGGAGGAGGCTTGGGCGAGTGGAACAACGGTCACGAGTTCTTCGGCTACCGGCAATCCATTTGAGCTACGAGCTCCGGGATCGTCGCGACGATGGGCGGATCTTCGGTGTGGCATGAGGCCGTCGGTCGGCTTCCGACCGGCTCGTTCGCTTTCGTGATGGCAACGGGCATCGTTTCCACCGCCCTCGGCATCGTCGGCTGGCACGCAGCATCCCTTGCCCTCCTGGTTATCGCTGTTAGCTCCTTGATTGCGCTCGCCCTACTGACCACGGCGCGACTCGCCCTGTCGCGCCCGGCCATGATGCTGGATGCGCGGGATCCGAAACATGCTTTCGGTTACTTCACGATCGTCGCGGCTATCAACGTCGTCGGCATCCGGCTGTATTCATCGGAGACGCCGACGACCACGATCATCCTGGCGATCGCCAGCGTTCCCGTGTGGTTGCTGCTCACCTACGGAATTCCCGGAAACTTAATGCTCCGACCACGCACAGGCCCGGTTGCGGCAGATATCGACGGTAGCTGGTTTCTCTGGGTGGTCGGCACCCAGTCCCTCGCGACGGCGGCCGCAGTAGTCGGGAAATCTTCCGGGAACTCCGCTTTGGCTGAGATCGCGGTGGCACTCTGGGGTATCGGAGTGATGCTCTACATCATGCTGGCCACTCTAGTCACCCTGCGCTTACTCACGGTGGCCAGTAAACCCAGTAGCTTCGCACCCTCATACTGGATCTATATGGGAGCAACCGCGATTACCGTGCTCGCGGGCTCACGGATACTGATCTTGGCGCCCGATCTGCCGATCCTCAAGGCCACGGCACCGGTCGTGTCTGGCTTGACGTATGTTCTGTGGGCCTTCGGAGCGTGGTGGGTGCCGTTACTGGTCATCTTCGGGATTTGGCGCCACGTCGTCAACCATGAGCGGCTTCGCTACCAGGCGGGCTTGTGGAGCATCGTCTTCCCGCTTGGCATGTACTCGGTTGCGAGCATGCACTTCGGTACGGTGACACACCTTCCATTCCTCGTGACGGTTGGACGGATCGGCACCGGGATCGCCGCAGTCGCCTGGGCGGCGGTAACCATCGGCATGATCTCCGCGGGTGCTGGATATCTGCGCACACGCAACACGAAGAGCGTGCGCACCGTACACGAACCCGACGGTTGACGCCAGTAGTCCGCAGTGCCGCGACGCGGTGCACCGGGAAACTACCGCTAGATGACGATGCGCAGGGGCTCCTCGAGAATGACCTTCAGGTCCCGCATGAACGCTGCGGCGGTTGCCCCGTCGAGAACGCGGTGGTCGACCGTGAGTGTGAGTTTGATTTTTGGCACTGTGACCAGTTCTCCATCGCGCACGGCCGGCTCTTGTGTTGCCGCTCCGACGGCGAGGATGGCCGCCTCCGGCGGGTTGATTACCGCGGTGAACTGGTCGATGCCGAACATACCAAGGTTGCTGATCGTGAACGTGCCGCCGCTGAACTCCTGCGGCTTCAGTTTTCCCTCGCGTGCGCGTACCGCGAGTGCACGTGTTGCGACAGCGATTTCTCCGAGGCTCTTGCGATCGGCGTCGGTCACGACGGGAACTATGAGGCCGTCCTCCAGCGAGACGGCGACACCGATATTGATGCGGTGATGGCGCAGGATCTTGTCTTCGCCCCACGACGAGTTGACCTGCGGATGCGCGCGAAGCGCGACCGCGCAGGCACGTACGAGCAGATCGGTGACGCTGACCTTCATTCCGTTGCCGGCTAGTCGCTCGTTGACGTCGCTGCGGAACGCGGTGAGGCGTTCGGCGTCGATCACGGTGGTGAGGAAGAAATGCGGGACCGCTTGGCTTTCGGTCAGGCGACTGGCCGTGATCCGGCGGATCTTGCTCACCGGCACCTCTTCGACGTCGGTTACCGTAGACGGCCGCGGCGCTGCGTCAGGCTGATCTGTGGACTGACGTCGGGATTCCGGTGCTGAAAGTGGTCGATTCTCGTGGCTGTGCGCGGTGATCGCGTCCTCAACGTCGGCACGAACGATCCGCCCGCCAGGACCGGTCCCCTCGATCGATCCGAGGTCGATGCCGTGTTCGCCGGCGACCCGTCGGGAAAGCGGGGAGGCACGCAATTGGTCCGAGGAAGGATGCGTCGCCGGCTCGGCAGACGAAGGATGTGCGATCGTTTCTGCTGCCGTATGGGCGCTGAGCTCAGGCTCAGATACATTCTTTGGCGGCGTTCCCGGTCCTGCGGCATCTGACTTCGGTGGTGCATTGGGTGCCGGCGTGGCCGAAGCGCCCGCCGTGTTCTCCTTCGGGCGTTCCCTGGGCGTCGGGCTCGCGCCGCTGCCGTCGCCAATGAGCGCAAGGGGCTGGCCGATCGGTACGAGTGTCCCTTCGGCGACGAGGAGTTTTTCGAGCACACCCTCATCGAAGGCTTCCAAGTCCATGGTGGCCTTGTCGGTCTCGATCTCGGCCAGGACGTCGCCCTTGTGGATCTGATCGCCCTCCTTCTTCAGCCAGCGGGCGAGTTCACCCTCCTCCATGGTGTCGGAAAGGCGTGGCATAACGACCTCGGGCATTGTGGACTCCTATTCCCCAAACCTGGTGGCGGCGAGAACCTCGTGGATGACTTTGATCAGCGTGTCCCCCGTCGGCAGGGCGGCTCGCTCCAGTGGTTTCGCATACGGTAGCGGCACCTCGGCGGCGGCAACCCGGCGAACGGGTGCATCCAGATAGTCGAATGCGCCCTCGCTGATCGTGGCGGACACTTCCGCCCCGATCCCGTAGCTCAGCCAGTCGTCTTCGAGCACGATTGCGCGGCTGGTCTTGCGCACGGAGGCGCAAATCGTCTCCCGGTCAAGCGGCCGCAGGCTGCGCAGGTCGACCACCTCGATGGAAATACCTTCGTCTTCAAGTTTCCGCGCAACATCCAGAGCGACAACAGCCGCTCGAGAATACGCCACAACGGTGAGGTGGGTGCCTTCTTTCACTACGGCTGCCTTGCCGATCTCGGCGACCTGCTCGCCGTCGGGGACCTCACCTTTGGTGTTGTACAACGCCAGGTTTTCAAGGAAGATCACCGGATCGTCATCCCGTATCGCCGCCGTCAGCAGGGCCTTCGCATCGGCAGGCGTGGCCGGGGCGACGACTTTGAGCCCCGGAATGTGGGCGTACCAGACCTCGAGGTTCTGTGAGTGGGTGGCGGCGAGTTGTTGCCCCCCACCGCCAGGGGTGCGGATCACCATGGGCACGGAAACCTGGCCGCCGAACATGCTGTGCATCTTCGCGGCGTGATTGACGATCTGGTCGATGGCCAGGAGGGTGAAGTTGATTGTCATGATTTCCACGACCGGCCGCATGCCGAGCATCGCAGCCCCGAGCGCTGCCCCGGAGAACCCCTCCTCGGCGATCGGGGTGTCGATCACTCGTTTCGGACCGAATTCTTCTAACAGGCCTGCGGTGATCTTGTACGACCCCTCGAAAATTCCGATCTCTTCCCCGATGAGAAACACGTTCTCGTCACGTATGAGTTCCGACCGCAACGTGTCGTGCAGCGCCTGTCGATACGTCATCACCGACGTCCCCTGGGTGGTGGCCTGCTCCTGGGTGGTGGCCTGCTCCTGGTTCATCACAGTGCCATCAGCGGTTCGCCGGGCAGCGCGTGCGGCGCATTGGCCACGGGGGTGGCATATGCGTAATCGAACAATTGATCCGGCGTGGGATCGGGGCTTTCATCGGCGAACTTCACGGCCTGCTTCACTTCCTCGGCAACCTCCAGCTCGATCCGGTTCGCCTCTTCTTCGTCCAGAACTTTCGTTTCGATGAGGCGAGCGCGAAACGCAGGCACTGGATCGAACTGCTGCGCCTGCTCGGTGTCGACCTTGGAGCGGTAGCGAGCGGGATCGACGACCGAGTGTCCTTTGAGCCGATAGGTCATTACCTCGAGCAGGCCGGGTTTGCGATCAATCCGAGCGCGTTTCATCAGCGCCAGCGCGGCGTCTCGAACGGCGAGCACGTCGTTGCCGTCCACGCGCTTCCCGGGAATCCGATACGAACATCCACGCTTGTACAACTCGGGTTCAGCGGAGGCCGCCTCGACCGTGGTACCCATACCGAGCCGGTTGTTGATAATCACATAGAGGATCGGTAGATCCCAGATCCCCGCGAGGTTCAGTGACTCGTGAAACGCACCGATATTGATGGTCCCGTCCCCGAGCAGACACATGACAACCTCGGCGTCGGGACCCGGCTCGCTGCGCAGACTGAGCGCAAGAGCGGCCCCCGTGGCCGGCGGTATTTGGCCCCCCACTATTCCGTAGCCGCCGAGCATGCGCAGCTTCGCGTCGAACATGTGCATCGACCCACCCCGACCGCCAGAAACCCCGGTGGTCTTACCGAACAGTTCCGCCATCACGCGCCGCGGTTCCATGCCACGCGCAATCGCATAACCATGGTCACGGTAGGTCGTGAACAGGTAGTCGCGTGTCTCCAGAGCCTCGGTCAGTCCGACGACGGCTGCCTCTTCGCCTAGATTGAGGTGGCAGTAGCCGCCGATTTTCGCTTTCGCATACATTTCCGCCGCGGTCAGCTCGAACGAACGGATCAGGGCCATCTCGCGGTAATAGGCCAGAAGTGACGGCACGGTTTCGACCTCCGCCAAGCTCTTCGGCTTCTTAGATCTAGCCGCGCGGTTCGTGGCCGCCATTGGTATCTCCACTCTGTCGACCGTGATCATCGATTGTCGATGCATCCCGCTCAGCCAGCACCTTCAGCTTATGTCTGATCGCTCGTTCGCGGCTAGCGAACGCCGCTTACACGTTCGGCTGAAGCGGCCTCACGTGGGGGGGCAACTGGTGCGGCGCCCTTCAACGACCACACGAAGGACACCGAACGATCGCCCGAGTCACACGCGGTAACTTCCGGCTTCTGGAGCGTCCTGTCCTCCAAGTTGAGCGAGTGACGAAAATTAATCGCCTCACCTCACCGTCACCACCAACATCGACGAAGACATCATCGAAATACGGAGGTAATCGGAGCCCGCGAACTGAGTCCGATTGGTCGCTATCGGCCAGGGGAGGCGGGGCGCAGAGTCATTCGTTCACGCGGTGTCACCGTCGGGTAGAGCCTTGTGTGTTGCGACGGCGAGCCTGTTCCACACGTTGATTGTGGCGATGGCCATCAGCAGTTTCACCAGCTCGACTTCATCGAAGTTCGCGGCAGCGTCATTCCACACGTTGTTGGGCACCCCGGTGCGAGAGATCAGGGTGACCGCCTCGGTCAATGACAGTGCGGCCCGTTCCGGCGTGGTGAACAGGTCGGGTGCTTCCCGCCACCCGGCCAGGACGTACAGTCGCCGCGGGGATTGCCCTTCCTCGGCTGCCTCGCGGGTGTGCATGTCGAGGCAGAATGCGCTCGAATTCAGTTGCGAGGCTCGGATTTTGATCAGATTCAGCAATCGGGGAGGCAACCCGCTCGCCCGCAGTTAGTTCTCCAGTGCCAGAACGGCGTGGTGTGAAGCGGGGTCGACCTCGTTGGTGACCAAACGTGGGGTGCCGATCATGGTTCTCGTCCTCTCTTTCGGATGCCGCACTGTGTCCGCGTCCGCTCGGGTTCAGGTGTCGAGCAGTTGCCGCAGCACATACTGCAGGAGCCCGCCGTGCAGGTAATAGGCCGCCTCTGCCGGTGTGTCGATGCGCACCACCGCAACGAACTCACGAGCAGCACCATCCGAGTCGATCCGCACCGTCACTTCACTCGGCGGCGTTTGACCGCCGGCCAGGCCGACGATGGAATAGGACTCCTCGCCGGTCAGACCGAGGCTTTCTGCGGTGTCGCCGGCTTGGAACTGCAGCGGAAGCACACCCATCCCGATGAGGTTGGACCGGTGGATCCGTTCGTAGGATGTGGCCAGCACGGCCTTGACCCCGAGTAGCAGTGTCCCTTTGGCAGCCCAGTCGCGGGATGACCCGGAACCGTAATCCGCGCCTGCGATCACGATCAACGGGGTGGCTCTGCCCGCATACACGGTCGCGGCGTCGAAGATGCTGACGGTGTCACCGTCAGGAAGCACCCGGGTGAAGCCTCCTTCCACGCCGGGCACGAGCTTGTTGCGCAGGCGCACATTGGCGAAGGTGCCGCGGATCATCACCTCGTGGTTCCCGCGCCGGGATCCGTATGAGTTGAAGTCAGCAACAGCATCGCCGTTTTCGATCAGGTAGCGACCGGCCGGCGAGTCTTTCTGGATCACTCCGGCCGGCGAGATGTGATCGGTCGTCACCGAGTCGTCGAGATAGGCGAGCACACGTGCGCCGGCAATTTCCTGCAACGGTTGCGGATCGCGCGGCATCCCCCGGAGATACGGTGGGTTGCGCACGTAGGTTGAGTCCGGGTCCCATTGGAACATTTCGGATGTTGACGCGTCCATGCCACGCCACCGGTCGTCACCGGTGAGGACGTCCCGGTAACCGTCGGTGAACATCGACGCCCCGACGTTGCACCGACGACAGAGGCGATCTCCGCGGTGGTCGGCCAGATGTCCCGCAGGTACACCGGGTCGCCGTTCTGGTCGTCGCCGAGGGGTTCCTGCAGCAGATCCGCGTGCATGGTGCCGGCAAGCGCGTACGCGATGACCAGCGGCGGAGAGGCGAGGAAGTTCATCTTCACCTCGGAGTGGATGCGCCCCTCGAAGTTTCGGTTCCCGGACAGCACCGATGCCACGGTCAGATCATTTTGGGTCACCGCCGCGCTCACCGCCGGGATGAGCGGTCCGGAGTTGCCGATGCAGGTGGTGCAGCCGTAGCCGGCGAGGTTGAATCCGAGAGCTTCGAGGTAGCGGGTGAGGCCGGCCCGGTCGTAGTAGTCGGTGACCACACGAGATCCGGGCGCGAGGGTGGTTTTCACCCACGGTTTGCTCCTGAGTCCGCGCTCGACGGCGTTCTCGGCCAACAGGCCGGCGGCGACCATCACAGTCGGATTCGACGTGTTCGTGCAGGAGGTGATCGCGGCAATCACTACGTGCCCGTGATCGATGTCGTGAATGGTCCCGTCCGGGAGTTTCGCCGCGGCCGGGTTTGTCGGCCAGGCGGACGGCTCCTTGTACTTCTTCGAGTGAGGTCGTTCGTCACGCGCCACGTCTGGACTGATCGAGATCGGGTCGCTGGCCGGGAACGAGTGGGCGTCCGCGTCATCCAGACCGCCTTGCGCGGCTTCGATTTGTGATTTGCGGGCCAGCAGGGCCAGAAGGCGCGCTGCGCCTTTTTCAGCGGGATCCGGTCCTGTGGGCGTTTCGGTCCGGCGAGGGAGGATTCCACAGTCGTCAGGTCGAGTTTGACGACTTGGCGGAAGTCGGGCTCATGGCCGGGGTCATGCCACAGCCCCGGCGCCTTGGCATAGGCTTCGACGAGGTTGATGTGGTACTCGGTCCGCCCGGTCAGCCGCAGATAGTCCAATGTCTCGTCGTCGATCGGGAAGATGGCACAGGTCGACCCGTACTCCGGGCTCATGTTTCCGAGGGTCGCCCGGGTTGCCAGCGGCACATTCGCCACACCAGGGCCGAAGAAGTCGACGAACTTTCCCACCACCCGGGTGCGACGCAGAAGTTCCGCCACGGTGAGCACGAGGTCGGTGGCGGTGGTGCCCTCGGGAAGCTCGCCGGTGAGTTTCAGGCCGACGACCGGCGGGATGAGCATGCTCATCGGTTGTCCGAGCATGGCGGCTTCGGCCTCGATCCCGCCGACACCCCAACCGAGCACGCCGAGACCGTTGACCATCGGGGTGTGCGAATCGGTCCCGACCAGAGTGTCCGGGTATGCCCGCGGCCCACTTGGGCCATCGGTGGTGAAGGCGACCCGGGAGAGGTATTCGAGGTTGACCTGGTGGCAGATTCTGGTGTCCGGCGGCACGACCAGGAAGTCGTCGAAGGACTGTTGCGCCCAACGCAACAGTTGGTAGCGTTCCTGGTTGCGCTGGAACTCGAGTTCGGCGTTGATATGGAACTCGTCCGGTCGGCCGAAAACGTCGGCGATCACGGAATGGTCGATCACCAGTTCGGCGGGGATCAGCGGGTTGATTGTGCGCGGGTCCCCGCCGAATGCGGCCATGGCATCGCGCATCGCCACCAGATCGACCACGCACGGCACTCCGGTGAAGTCCTGCATGAACACCAGTGCCGGCGTGTACTGGATCTCAGAGCTGCTGGCCACGTTGGGGTCCCAGGCGCCGAGCGCGGTCACCTGATCCGCGGTCACCAGGTGGCCGTCTTCATTCCGGAGAAGGTTCTCCAGCAGCACCTTCAGGCTGTATGGCAACCGCGCCGCGCCATCGATGGCGTCGAGCCTGAAGATCTCATAGTGCGTGTTCTCGACAGCGAGTTCACCGCGCGCACCAAAACTGTTCGAGGTCATCATCGCTCTCCATCCGCGGGGTTGCCGGTGCCTACCGTGCTGTCCGGTCGCACCGGTACTCTTCCAGTACTCACCCGCGTGCCTCACTTCGGGAGGGCACAGGATGAGCAGGTACGGTTGCCTGGTGAGCGACTTCGGCGGGTTGCGGCCCGCGAGCCGCAGTTTCTTTGCCCGCGATGTGCTTGAGGTGGCGCCGGAGCTTCTAGGTTGCGTCCTGCAACGCACCGACGGTGAGGGGACGGTCGCCATCAGGATCACCGAGGTCGAAGCGTATGCGGGCGAGCGCGACCCCGGTGCACACGCTTATCGCGGCAAGACGAACCGCAATAAGACCATGTTCGGTGCACCCGGCCACATCTATTGCTACTTCACGTATGGGATGCATCACGCCCTGAATCTCGTTGCCGGGCAAGCCGGGGAACCGTATGGGTGTCTGATTCGGGCTGGCGACGTCATCACGGGCAGCGAACTTGCCCGGGCCCGGCGCGAAATGAAACCACGGAAAGTTCCGCTTCCGGACCGTGGGCTGGCACGGGGCCCCGGCTGTGTTGCCCAAAGCTTCGGGGCCAATCTGACGAACGACGGCGACGACCTCTTCGGCGGACAATGGCGGTTCTTCGCCCCGGATGATGGTGCCGTTCTACCGCATGCGAGTGGTCCGCGGGTGGGCGTCAGCGGGCCTGGTGGCGACGCGACGAGTTTCCCGTGGAGGTATTGGCTAACGGGCGCCCCATCCGTTTCGACTTACAAACCCGGACGCACGTAACAACGCGGCTCCTATCCATCAACCGATGGTTTCTCCCGGGTGCGATTTCGGCCGGGAAGAGCATAATGACAACAAGGGCAAGAGACGGGCGGCCGGCCTGTTCCGACGATGTTTCGCCTAATTGGTGGGTGCACACTGTTGGCGTGAGTCGCCCAGAAGGTCGGGCCATGACGAAGAAACCGGACGTGCGGGTGCGCAGAGTGTACGAGGGCGCCGAAGAACAGGATGGTGTCCGGGTTCTGGTCGATCGGATCTGGCCACGCGGCATGACGAAGGCGAAGGCGGCACTGGATGAGTGGTGCAAGGATGTGGCGCCGTCAACGGAATTGCGTAAATGGTACAGCCATGACCCGGCGAAGTTCAGCGAGTTCACCCACCGCTACCGCACAGAACTGAAACAAGTCGAGCGGGGCAAGGCACTCCAGCACCTACGAGATCTGGCCGCCGACAAACGTCTGACCTTGCTCACCGGCACCAAAGAGCCGGACATCAGCGAAGCCGCCGTCCTCGCCGACATCCTGAACCGATGAGCAGATGCCCGTCGGATCCAGGTCATGGTGCGAGCGATTCGCAAGGAGGAGCTCATGGGCGACAGCGACAGTGACTTTTACGGGACTGGGGGCTCGAACAATCCGGGCGAGGCGCAGGTCAGGGTCACCGAACGTCGACGCAATCCTGGACGGATCGTGGTCGGGGTTGACGGGTCGGCCGGGTCGGGGGCTGCATTGGATTGGGCGGTCAGTGAGGCGCAGCTACGCGATGTGCCCGTCCATGCGGTCATGACCTGGCAGGAACCGCAGTTCTATGGGGCCGCCGGGATCGGGGCACTGGGAATGAATCCGTCCGAGGATATGGCCCGTAAGTTGTCAACGGCAACCACCCGCGCGGTCGCCCGGCTGGCGCAAGACGCGTCCCGCGGTCGTAATGTGGTGATCACCAGTGAGGCGGTTGAGGGGCCTCCGGCCGAGGCCCTGCTGCTCGCCGCGGAAGACGCGGCGATCCTGGTGGTCGGATTGCGCGGGCATGGCGGGTTCGCCGGCGTCCTGCTCGGATCGGTGAGCCAGCATGTGGTGGCGCGCGCCCGGTGTCCGGTCGTGGTGGTACCGGACCCCGTGCGCGAAGCAAACAGTCCATGACCGGCCCGGCCGTAAGCAAGCCTGCCGAGGGGGACTCCTCTGGGGTGACGGATGTTGCCGCCGTTGGTCTGCCCGACGGGGTGCGCGGATGCTTGTTCGATCTGGATGGTGTCATCACCAAGACGGCGACCGTGCACGCGGCGGCGTGGAAAGAGATGTTCGACGCGTACCTGGCGAAGGCCGCCAAGCGCGCCGGTGAACGTTTCACGCCGTTCGACAAGGTTGCCGACTATGACGCGTATGTTGATGGGAAGTCGCGGGAAGATGGTACCCGGTCATTCCTGACGTCGCGGGGCATCACGTTGCCGGAGGGCGAGTCTGGTGACCGCGCGGGGGCCGAGACCGTGTCTGGGCTCGGCAACCGCAAGAACGACATTGTTCAGCGGCGGATCCGCGAAGACGGCGTGGCCGTGTACGACGGATCGGTGCGTTACCTGCGCGCGGTGCGGGCGCACGGGCTGAGGTGCGCGGTCGTCTCCTCCAGCGCCAATTGTCAGGCGGTGCTTGTCGCGGCAGGGATCGAGAATCTCTTCGACCAACGTATTGACGGGCTGACGGCCCGCCGCGAACATTTGAATGGCAAACCGGCGCCGGACATGTTTCTGGCCGGTGCGCGCGCGGTGGGGCTGAAACCGGCGCAATGCGTTGTCTTCGAGGATGCCCTGGCCGGTGTCGCGGCCGGCCATGCCGGCAATTTCGCTCTGGTCATCGGCGTGGATCGGGTCGGACAGACTGACGCGCTTCGCAAGCATGGCGCGGATGTCGTCGTCACCGACCTGACGGAATTGTTGGCCACGAAATGATCGATCATCCAAGCTTCACGGTTGAGCCGTGGTGCCTCCGGGAAACGAGCTTGGACTTGGACGTGCTGGCGCAGACGGAGTCGGTCTTCGCGCTGTCCAATGGGCACATCGGTTGGCGCGGGAACCTGGACGAGGGCGAACCGCACGGACTGCCGGGCTCCTACCTGAACGGGGTGTTCGAGGAGCGGCCTCTGCCGTATGCCGAACGCGGGTACGGGTATCCGGAGTCCGGGCAGACGATCATCAACGTGACCAACGGCAAATTGATTCGACTGCTGGTCAACGACGAACCGGTCGATGTCCGCTACGGACAACTACGCTCCCATGAACGCAGCCTCGACTTTCGTGCCGGTGTCCTGAGCCGGCAGGCCGAATGGGTGTCCCCGGCGGGCTGTGCGGTCAAGGTCACCTCCACCCGCATGGTGTCCCTCGTTCAGCGGGCGGTCGCGGCGATCTGTTACGAAGTCGAGGCCCTCGACCAGACGACACGGATCGTCGTGCAGTCCGAGCTGGTGGCCAATGAGCAGCTTCCCGATCCTGGTGGGGACCCGCGGGTGGCTGCGGCATTGGAGTCCCCATTGGTGGAACAGGCGGATTCTGCGCGGGGCGCGCGCGCCGGTCTGGTGCACTCCACCCGGAACAGCGGTTTGATCGTGGCTGCGGTGATGGATCATGTCGTGGACGGACCGCCCGGAACGGAGGTGCACTCGGAGAGTTTCCCGCACCTGGGGCGAACGACGGTGTCGACCACCCTGGAGCCGGGGCAGCGGTTGCGGCTGGTCAAGGTGGTCGCGTATGGCTGGTCCGGTTCCCGGTCGCTGCCGGCGGTCCGCGATCAGGCCGACGCGGCGTTGGCCGGTGCGATGCAGACCGGGTGGGATGGGTTGCTCGCCGAGCAGCGCACTTACCTGGACGAGTTCTGGGATCGGGCGGATGTGGAACTCGGCGGCGATACCGCAATCCAGCAGGCGGTGCGGTTTTCCCTCTTTCACGTGTTGCAGGCCGGCGCACGCGCAGAGGGGAGGGCGATCGCCGCGAAGGGGCTCACCGGACCCGGATATGACGGGCATGCCTTCTGGGACACCGAAACCTTCGTGCTCCCGGTGCTGACCTACACGGTACCGGATGCGACAGCACACGCGCTACGGTGGCGACACAGCACCCTGCCTGTCGCCCTCGAGCGGGCCACGCAACTCGGGCTCACCGGTGCGGCATTCCCGTGGCGCACCATCCGCGGCGAGGAATGCTCCAGTTATTGGCCAGCCGGCACCGCCGCATTTCATGTCAACGCGGACATCGCCGCCGCCGTGATCCGCTACGTCTCTGCCACGGGAGACTACGATTTCGAGCGGACGATCGGCGTGGAGCTGCTGGTGCAGACTGCGCGGCTCTGGCGTTCCCTCGGCCACCATGACGGCGCGGGCCGATTCCGGATCGACGGGGTGACCGGACCCGACGAGTACAGTGCGATTGCCGACAACAACGTGTACACCAACCTGATGGCGCAACAGAACCTGTCGGGAGCCGCAGACGCGGCGGCACGCCATCAGGACCGTGCCCGGGAACTCGGTGTCGACGCGGAGGAAATGGCGAGCTGGCGGGATGCCGCAGCCGACATGTTCATCCCCTACGACCAGGCGCTGGGTGTCCACCCGCAGGCCGAGGGGTTCACCGGTCACCAGGTGTGGGACTTCGAGGCCACCACAGCCGTGCAGTACCCGCTGCTGCTGCACTTCCCGTATTTCGATCTGTACCGCAAACAGGTAGTCAAACAGGCCGACCTGGTGCTCGCCATGCAGCTTCGCCCCGATGCGTTCACCGCCGAGCAGAAGGCCCGCAACTTCGCCTATTACGAGGCGGTGACTGTGCGTGACTCATCGCTGTCTGCCTGCGTGCAGGCGGTGATCGCCGCCGAGGTCGGCCAGCTGGACCTCGCCGAAGACTACCTCGCCGAGGCCGCCCTGATGGACCTCGACGACCTGGAGCACAACACCCGCAACGGTCTGCACCTGGCTTCGCTGGCCGGGGTGTGGACGGCGCTCGTGGCGGGTTTCGGGGGGATGCGCCACACCGAGGGTGCGCTCAGCTTCAGGCCTCGCCTACCCAGCGGGCTCACCAGCCTCGCGTTCGGGTTGCTGGTTGCGGGCCGAACCCTGCACGTGGAGGTCACGCGTGCGAGCGCAACATACTCCATCCGTGACGGCGAGACACTGCAAATCGTTCACCATGATCGGTCGATTACCGTCACAGCCGGGGAACCGGTCACCTGTCCGATACCGGATATGCCACCGGTTGGTGTCAGGCCGACGCAACCAGCCGGGCGAGCTCCCGAACCCCATCGTCCGTCCGGATTGTAATAGCCGAAGACAAAGATTTCGCGCGGCCGGTAACTCTTACCAGGCGTAGATCCGTTGCAGAATCTCATGCCGTGGTGCCTGATCGGGGCCCGGGAAAGTCACCACAACCGGCACATCATCCGGTCCCCGCCCCTCGACCATCCGAAACCCATCAACGGTCGTGCTGGTGACTCTCGGCGATTGCGCTTTCAGAACCCGTTCGCATCGTTGGAGGTCTTCTTCGCTTTCGGCAGTCCACACGAGGTATTGGATGCCGACGGCGCCGGTGAAATGCTGCGCCCGTTTTCCTATGCTGCGCAGATACAACTGGTACCCGTCGGGGCTGACCAGAAGTGCGGCTTCGTCGCTGCGGGTGGTGGCCTCGAGTCCGAGGAGTTCCTGATAGAACACCACCGACTGGTCCAGGTCGGCCACGAACATCACGGCGGACGCCAACATCAAGCGGGGTCGTCGCGCAGGGATGTCGGCCGTCTCGTTTGCGTTCATGCCTGGGCCTCCACGAGTTTTCGTGCCGCTGCAACAATGTGGCGTGCCGAGATGCCGGCGGCGTCCAGGAGTTCGGCGGGCTGCCCCGACACGGGCAGTCCCTTGACGCCCAGGAGCGTGACGTGAAGTTGCCCTATGTCCGCGTCGGCGAGTGCCTCCATCACGGCGCCGCCGATGCCGCCCTGCGGGTAGTGGTCCTCCACCACGACCAACCGGCTGTTTGTAATGCGGCAGGTGTCGATGAGAGTGTCGCGATCGAGCGGTTTGATCGAGTACAGGTCAATGACCCGCGCCGGGATGCCCGCCTCGGCCAACTCTTCGGCCGCAGCGAGGCATTCGTGCAGGGTCACTCCGGCCCCGATCAACGCCACCTGATCGTTCGGCTCTGCCCGGTGTATTTTGCATCCTCCGATGGGGAATTCTTCCTCGGGTCCGTAGATGACCGGGTAGGCGCCACGGGTCGCCCGCAGGTAGACGACGCCGTCGGTGTCGGCCATGGTGGCCACCAGTGCCGCGGTTGACGGTGCGTCGCTGGGGTACAGGACCACGGAGGTGTGGATGGCGCGCATCGCCGCGATGTCCTCCAAAGCCATCTGCGAGGGACCGTCCTGCCCTATCTCGACGCCGGCATGGGTGCCGACCAGCCGGATGTTGGCTTCGGAGACGCCGGCCATCCGGATGAAGTCGTACGGCCGGGCGATCAGGAACGCAGCGAAGCTTGACGCGAAAGGGATGTAGCCGCGTACCGACAGGCCCACCGCGGAGGCGATGAGCTGCTGCTCGGAGATGAACATTTCGAAGAATCGTTCCGGGCAGACATCCTTGAATTCGCCGGCGTGCGTGGAGTTGCCGACTTCGCCGTCGAGGACGACCACCTTGGGGCGCACGGCCAGGGCGGAGATGGCGGCACCGAACGCCGCCCGGGTGGCCACCTTCTCGCCGATATCCCAGACGGGCAGGGTGACCGTCGCGGATGGGTCGGCCTGGATCGCCGGCGCGCCGGCATCCGGGGTGGCGGTCGTGATGGTCAGGTCGGTCACCCCACCGAGGGCGGCGATTGCCCGCTCCGCCATGTCCTTCGGGAGTGCTTTGCCGTGCCAGCCGTTCTTGTCTTCGATCTCCGGAACCCCCTTGGCCTTGATGGTGCGGGCCAACACCACCGTCGGCTGCTCCGGGTTGGACCTCGCCTCGCTCAGGGCCGCGTCGATGGCTGCCAGGTTGTGGCCATCGATCACGAGGGCGCGGGCGCCGAACGCTTCGACTCGTTTGGCGTACTTCTCCATCTCCCACTGCAACTCGGTTGGACCGTTCTGGCCGAGCCGGTTGACATCGACGATCGCGGTGAGGTTGCCGAGCTTGTAATAGGCCGCCTTATCGATCGCCTCCCAGATGGAACCTTCGGCCAGCTCACTATCCCCGCACAGCACCCACGCATGGTACGGCAGCTTGTCCAGGTATTTCCCGGCCAGACACACCCCGACGGCGTCGGGCAGGCCCTGCCCGAGCGACCCGGTCGCCACATCCACCCAGGGCAGGATCGGCATCGGGTGCCCCTCAAGGCGGGATCCGAACTGACGGTATGTGTTAACCAGCTCGTCCTCTCCCACCACGCCGACCGCCCGATACATCGAGTACAGCAGCGGGGAGGCGTGTCCCTTGGAGAAGATCAGGTGGTCGTTGGTTGCCTGGTGGGCGTTGGCCCAGTCGTAGCGCAGGTGGCGAAGAAGCAGGACCGCCATCAGATCCGCGGCGGACAAGGAGGAGGTTGGATGCCCGGAGCCTGCCTGGGTGCTGCACCGGATGGAATCCACCCTCAACTGGGTCGCCAACCGGTGCGCGAGATCCAAGTGTTCACCAGTCATTGTCCCGACATCCGACTGTGTGTTGTTTGTTGTCATGTCGTTGTCCTTCGCGATAAGAAAATGTGTCTGTCCGCGGCGAAACTGGGTGGGTCGCGTCTATGCCCCAAGGTACGCCGCAGACCATGGATCGGATAGGGACCGAAGACTAGGGTGAAAAGATGAGCACGTCGGACCGAAGGGTCATCGTGGCTGTCGCCACGCCCTTGGAGCCAGGGCTCGTGACCCGCATTGCGGCCGTCGATAACCGACTCGAGGTGCGCTACCAACCGGATTTGCTGCCCCCGACTCGGTTTCCCGGCGACCACCGCGGGGTCGACGGATTTCACCGCACCGCCGGACAGGAGGCCCGTTGGCGCCGGCTGCTGGCCGATGCGGAAATCCTGTTCGGTCTGCCCGGCAACTCCCCGCAGGCGCTGGCGGAGCTCGTGAGGGAGAACACCGGTCTGCGGTGGGTGCAAGCAACCGACGGCGGGGCGGGTGAGCAGGTGGACGCCGCGGGCCTGACCGGGCAGGAACTCGACCGGGTGCTGATTACCAGTGCGGGCGGAGTGCACGCCGGACCGTTGGCGGAATTCGCCATGTTCGGCATTCTCGCCTTCGCCTAACAACTTCCACGCCTATTGGCGGACACCCAGGCGCGCCGCTGGGGGCACTACCCGATGTCCGGCCTTGCTGGTAAAACACTGCTTGTCATCGGGTTGGGATCGATCGGCACCGAGGTTGCCCGGCTCGGCCAAGCGTTCGGCATGCACGTCTCCGGGGTGAACCGCACCGGGCGCGGCACAGGACCAGGGGTGGAGACGATCCGGCCGCCGCGTTTCCTGGGCGACCTGCTGCCGACCGGCCATGCCGTCGTTCTGACGCTGCCGCTGGTCGAGCAGACCGTCGGCATGATCGGTGCGGGGCAGATCAGCCGGATGCGCGCGGACGCCGTCCTGGTGAACGGAGGCGGCGGCGGAGTCGTCGATGAGCAGGCATTGATCCGAGGGCTGGAACAAGGTCAGCCAGCTGCGGCGGTCCTTGATGTTTTCGCGACGGAACCGCTGGCGCCCGAGAGCCCGCTCTGGCGGAGGCCGAATGTGCTGATCAGCTCACACACGGCAGCCCTCTCGCAGCACGAGAACGAACGAATCGTCTCATTGTTCATAGGCAACCTACGACGTTACCTGGGCGGAGACGAACTGCTCGGTCGGTTTGCACAGCCCCGAATTTGTGTTGGGCCATCGCCGAACTGATACCGTCCTGGCGTTTGGCTGCGATCAACAGGATCGCGCCCTGCAGGCCAGGCATCTACCCGCCTACGCAGCCGGAGTGCTCAGCATGTCCGTCAGCGCCGTTCCGATGTCGGCCAACCTTGCACTGTCGATCTGCTGGCCGGATTCGATGAGGGTTCGGATGTGTTCGGTTTCGTCCCAGATGTTCACATTCATGCCGGCCAGCACCTTGTGGTCTTTCATCCAGAACGCGATGAACTCAAGCTTGTCCCTGTCCCCGCGAAACACGACCTCGTCGTAACCGCCGGGCTCGACATATCCGGAGTATTCCATCCCCAACTCGTACTGGTCGCTGAAGAAGTAGGGCAGCAGGTCATAGACGGCGTCGATACCTAGCATTGACTTGGCTGCGATGGCGGGCTGGTTCAGCGCGTTGGCCCAGTGTTCGACCCGAATGTGTTTGCCCAACCGTGGGTTGAACTGATTCGCAACGTCCCCGGCCGCGTAGATGTCCGGGTCCGAAGAGCGCAGATGTTCATCGACCTGCACCCCGTTATCGACCACCAGTCCAGCCGCCTCGGCCAGCTGGGTGTTGGGGATGGCGCCGACACCGACGACCACCATGTCCGCGTCGATGTGGGTACCGTCGGCAAGGAGCACACCGGTGGCCCGCGCCGGGTCGTCCCCGGTGATCTTGGCCACGTGGACGCCGCAACGCAAATCCACTCCGTGGCGGCGGTGCAGGTCAGCGAACACTTCGGCCACTTCGCGGCCCAGCACCCGCAGCAACGGCAGCTCTGACGTCTCCAACGCGGTCACCTCCACGCCCGCGGCACGGGCTGCCGCCGCCACCTCCAACCCGATCCAACCGGCACCCACCATCGCGACTCGGGAGGCGGTTGCCAATGCGGTCTTGAGTTGCTCGCAATCCTCCACCCGGCGCAGCATGAACACCCGCTCCGGGTTGGCGCCCGGCAGAGTCAGTATCCGCGGTGACGAGCCGGTGGCCAGCAGTAGCTTGTCGTAACCGATCGGCTCACCGCTGTCGAGGCTCACCCGGTGCGCGGACGGATCGATTCCGGTCACCCGGATTCCCCGCCGTAGGTCGACGTTGTGCTCGGCATACCAGCCCTCGGGGTGGACGTAGATCTTCTCCTTCTCGGACTTTCCCTGCAGGTAGTCCTTCGACAGCGGCGGACGCTCGTAAGGCCGTTCCGCCTCGTCGCCGATCAGCACGATGCGCCCGTCGAAGCCTTCAGCCCTGAGTGCCTCGGCAGTTTTCGCTCCGGCCAACATTGCGCCGATGATCACGAAGGTTTGTTTAGTTTCCATGGGTGCTGCTCCTTGTTTTCACCTGGTGATAGTGCCGCGTCCTCGGTCGTGGAAGGTGTCGCTTGGACGGTGCTGTTACCCGGCGTCAGTTTTCTTGGCTGGCACGGTTTTCTCGCTCGCTTGCATCCCGGTGACGAACTCGTCCCTCGGGTGTTCGGTTGCGGTGATCGGGGTGAGATCGCGGGGGGTGAACAGGTTGATCGCCCACCCGGTGAGGATGCGGAATTTCCGGGCGTAGGTGGGCATGGCCATGCCGTGGTAGGTGCGATCAACGAGCCACGCCGGAAAGCCTTTCAGCCGAATCCCGAAGACGACGGCGGCGCCTTTGCCCACGCCGTAGCTGGCCAGGGTGCCCAGCGACTTGTGCCGGTACTCGATCAGCTCTTCACCTTGGATGGCGGCGACCAGATTCTTGGCGAGGACCTTTGCCTGCCGTACAGCGTTCTGGGCGTTTGCCGGATAGTAGGCCGGCTGTTTCGCGGCGGTGAGATCCGGCACCTGGGCGTTGTCGCCGGCCGCCCATGCCCCGTCGACGACGCTTCCGTCGTCGCGGATCACCTGAAGTTGCGGGTTCGCGGTGACGTGACCCTTCGGCCCGCGCGGAACGTTGGTGGCATCCAGTACGGGGTTCGGTTTCATACCCGCCGTCCACACGATCGTGTCGGCGTCGAACGTGTCGCCGTCGCTGAGCACAACCTGACCGTCGACGCAGGAGGTCATCGTGGTCTTCAGGCGGACGTCGATTCCACGGTTGATCAGGTGGGAGAGGGTCCACCGGGAGAGTTTCGGTCCGACCTCTACCGCTACCCGGTCTGCTGCCTCCAGCAGCACCCAATTCAGTTGGGGTCTGGTCAGTGTCGGGTAGGAGCGGATGGCGATCTTGGACAGATCGCTCAGCTCGGCGATGGCCTCAACTCCGGTATATCCGCCGCCGATGAAGACGAAGGTCAGCGCTTTGGCCTGCTCGAGCGGATCGGTGGTCGCCGCGGCGTGAGCGATGCGCTCGAGTACCCGGTTGCGCAGGTATAGTGCCTCCTGGATCGTTTTGAAACCGACCGCGTTTTCCTCCAGGCCCGGTGTCGGAAACGTGCGCGTGATCGCCCCCAACGCAAAAACCACATGGTCGTACTTCACGGTACTGACTTCCCCGTCGATGGAGACGAGAGTTGCCGTCTTCCCGCCACACTCGAGCGACTGCAGACGGCCGCGGAACAGGTCGACCTTGCGCAGCGCACGACGAAGTTGGACCGTCACGTTGCGCGGTTCGACCTCACCGCCGGCCACCTCGGGCAGCAACGGCTGGTAGGTCATGTAAGCGTTCGGTTCGACCAGCGTGATCTTCATCGGCACCGATGGCAGGTGTTTCCGCAGCCCCCAGGCGGTGTAGAGGCCAACGTAACCGCCGCCAAGAATGAGCACACGTGGCTGCGAGGCTGACATGACCTCATTAGACACCCGGGTACCCGAATCGACAAGGGGAGCCCTGATTCGCACCTACCCGTTGACGGAACCCCACGGCAGGCGCAGCATGAAAGAGCACGCGTCTGGTCGTGCAAACCTATGACTGCAACTGCGGGGTGATCTCGATGCCGAAAGTGGCGATTAACGGATTGGGCAGGATCGGGCGGGCCGCGCTGAAGATTCTGCTGGACTCCGAGGACCTCGAACTTGTTGCGGTCAACGATGTGGCGTCGATCGAAAATCTTGCCTACCTGCTGCGCTACGACACGGTGTATGGCCGGTACCACCGTCAGGTGGTCGTCGAAGCGGACGCGCTGGTCATCGACGGCCACCGGGTGGCCGTCCTTGCCGAAAGGGATCCAGCCGCGTTGCCGTGGCGGGACCTTGGTGTGGATCTGGTGTTGGAGTGCACCGGTGTTTTCACCCGGGTGGAGGACCTGACCAAACACATTGAGGCTGGTGCCTCGTTCGTCATCTTGTCCGCCCCGACGAAGTCCGACACGGTGCCGACGGTCGTGCATGGGGTGAACCGGCCGGATGGGCATCCGCAGATCATCTCCTGCGCCAGTTGCACGACGAACTGCATCACCCCGGTCATCGAGATCGCGTCGAGGCGTTTGGGGGTGGAGCGGGCGATCATGACCACGATCCATGCCCACACGGCAACGCAGCGCCTGGTCGACTCGCCGAACAAGAATTTCCGTCGCGGTCGGGCCGGCGGGTCGAATCTGGTTCCCGCTCCGACGGGCGCCGCCAAAGCCACCATTCGGGCGTTGCCTCAACTGGCAGGCCTCTTCGACGGCGTTGCGATCCGCGCTCCGATCGAGGTGGGATCCATTGCCGATATTGTTGTGGTCACCTCCCGCCCGACCAGCGTGGAGGAGGTCAACGCCGTGTTCACCGAGGAGGCACAGACGCCCAGATATCAGGGCATCCTCGGCGTTTCGGCGGACCCGATGGTGTCCTCCGACATCATCGGCGATTCACGCGCGTCGGTCGTGAATCTCGATCTGACGCAGGTGGTGGACGGCACCTTGGTCAAGATCATGGCCTGGTACGACAACGAGTGGGGTTTCACCCACCAGATGATCCGCGAGGCCCGCGCCACCCTCGGGGTGTCCCCTGCGGGGACCGAATCCGCGCGAAAGAGTAGGTGAGCTTCCGATGCAACCGTCTACGGGCAGGGTAACCAGCCGGATCAGTCAGATCGGGGCGCTGCGGCAGAGTGTCTGGTTGGATTACATCCGGCGGAGCCTGTTGACCTCTGGGGAGTTTGAACGGATGGTGCGCGAGGACGGGTTGAGCGGGGTGACCTCGAATCCGTCGATCTTCGAGAAGGCGATCGTCGGCGGGGCGGACTACGACGAGGCGTTGGCCCAGGCGCGGGCCGCCTCTGTGACCGACGGCACGGCAGCGGATCCGAAGTCGGTGTATGAAGGGATGGCTATCGCCGATCTGCGCCAAGCGGCCGACGTGCTCCGCGGCGTATATGAGGACACCAAAGCTGGCGACGGGTATGTGAGCATGGAAGTGGCACCGGATCTGGCGCACGACACCGCCGGCACCGTTGCGGAAGCGCAACGGCTGTGGGCCGCGGTCGACCGGCCGAACCTGATGATCAAGGTTCCCGGCACAGTCGAGGGCATCCCGGCGATCCGGCAGTTGATCGGTGAGGGCATCAACGTGAACATCACCCTGCTGTTCTCCACCAAAGTGTACGAACAGGTGGTCGAGGCGTACCTGTCCGGGCTGGTGGATCGGCTGGCCGGCGGCGGCAAGATCGCCCGGGTGGCGTCGGTGGCGAGCTTCTTCATCAGCCGCATCGACTCTGCCGTCGACCCGAAAGTGAGCGAACGGCTGCAGGGAAAAACCGGCATCGCTAACGGGAAACTCGCCTACGTCCGCTTCGGGGAGCTGTTCACCGGTCGGCGCTGGCAGGCACTGCATGCCCAAGGAGCCCAGATTCAACGAATCCTGTGGGCATCGACCGGCACCAAGAATCCGGCGCTCTCCGACGTGTACTACGTGCAAGCGCTGATCGGACCGGACACCGTCGACACGATCCCACCGGCAACCTACGAGGCGTTCCAGGCGCACGGCGTGGCGCACACCACCCTGACCGAGGATCTGCCCGCCGCCCGGACGGTCCTTGCCGATCTCGCCGGCGAAGGAGTCGACCTGGATGAGGTTACGGACACCCTGGTGCGCGAGGGCGTGGAAAAGTTTCTGGACGCTCAGCGCACGTTGCTCGCCTCCCTCGAGCAGTCCCTGCAGTTGCCGGCGCGGCCGAAATCCGCAACGCTTGCCTGCAGTTTCCCGGACGAGCTAGCCGCCCGGGTCGATGCGGTCATCGACGACTGGGAGGCCGGCGGCAAGATCGCCCGACTGTGGAACGGCGACGCCGGGTTGTGGACGGGAGGCGACGAGGCACACTGGCTCGGCTGGTTGGGAGTGGCGATGGACCAGCTGACCCATGCCCACCGGTTCACGGCGTTGGTCCAGGACATCCGCTCGGCTGGGTTCAGCCATGCGGTTGTTTTGGGGATGGGTGGCTCGAGCCTGTGCCCGGACGTGCTCTCCCACACTTTTCCCGACACAGCCGGGTTCCCGCGCTTGCGGGTGCTCGACTCGACCGACCCGCAGCAGATCAGCACACTCGAGGCCGAGCTGGACCTGTCGAAGACGCTGTTCTTCGTGTCCTCGAAATCGGGCACCACCCTGGAACCGAACATCTTCGCCGCCTACTTCCGGGCCCGCATGAACGAGGTGCTCGGTGTCGAGGAGGTCGGGCGGCACTTTGTTGCGATCACCGACCCGGGCACGGCGCTGGAACGGCTCGCGGCGAGTGACGGCTACCAGGCGGTGTTCCACGGGTGGCCGACGATCGGGGGCCGGTATTCGGCGTTGTCGGATTTCGGGATGATTCCCGGTGCTGCCGTCGGTGTCGATGTGCTGGGGTTGCTGGACCGGGCCGAGCGGATGGCGCATGCCTGCGCCGCAAGCGTGCCGGCCGTCGACAACCCGGGCCTGCAACTCGGTGCGATCATCGGCGCCGCGGCGACCGCGGGGCGGGACAAAATCACCCTGATCGCCTCGACCGGGATCCGGGGCCTCGGGGCGTGGCTGGAACAGTTGCTGGCCGAATCGACCGGCAAAGACGGCAAAGGGGTGATCCCGGTCGATGGGGAACCCCTGGGCGCCCCGGTCGTCTACGGCGCCGATCGTCTGTTCGTCTACGTGCGCCTGTCCTCGGACGACGACGCGGAGCAGGAAGCGAAAGTCCACTCCCTTGAGCAGGCCGGGCAACCGGTCGTGCGGATCGTGCTGGCGGAGGTGGCAGATGTGGGTGGTGAGTTCTTCCGCTGGGAATTCGCGATCGCGGTCGCCGGCTCCATCATCGGCATCGACCCGTTCGACCAACCCGATGTTGAAGAGGCAAAGGTCGCGGCACGTGAACTCACCGACGCCTACGACCAATCCGGGGCACTCCCGGGGTTGACCTGGTTCGGTGAGAACGACGGGCTACAGCTCAGCGCAGACGTCCGCAACACCGGGGAGATAGACAATGCGACGGTTGAGACACCATCATTTGATGACTATCTGGCCGCCCACCTGCGACGGGCCGAGCCGGGCGATTATGTCGCGCTCTTGGCGTATCTGCCGATGACGGCCGAACACGAAGGGCTGTTGAGCGAGATTCGGGTACTCATCCGTGACCGGATGCGGGTGGCGACCTGTGTCGGCTTCGGCCCCCGTTTCCAACACTCGACCGGGCAGGCGTACAAGGGCGGCCCCAACACCGGTGTGTTTCTGCAGCTCACCTGCCAGGACACCGTTGAGCTTCCCGTGCCGGGGCACGCGTACACGTTCGGGGTGGTCAAGGAAGCCCAAGCGCGCGGCGACTTCGACGCACTGGCCGGCAAGGGACGCCGCGCCCTGCGCGTCGATCTCGGCGTCGAGACTGCGGCGGGGCTGAGGCGGCTCCGCGCCGCCATCGAACGCGTCTTGCCTGAGTCTGAAGCGGAACGGAGATAGGCGCATGCAACTAGGAATGGTCGGACTCGGTCGAATGGGATCGAACTTGGTGCGACGACTGCTGCCCGCCGGCCACGAGTGCGTTGTCTTCGACGTCAACGCAGAGCAGGTGAGCGGGCTCGCCTCCGAGGGGGCGGTCGGCGCCGAAACCCTCGACGTACTTGTGGCGAAGCTTCAGAAACCCCGGACCGTGTGGATCATGGTGCCGGCCGGCGCCATCGCCGAGCAGACCGTGCACGACCTCGCCGAGCGACTGGAATCGGGCGATACGGTCATCGACGGCGGCAACACGTACTACCGTGACGACATCGCCCGGGCCACCAAACTCCAAGACAGCGGAGTCCACTATCTCGATGTGGGCACCAGTGGCGGTGTGTGGGGTCTGGAGCGCGGGTATTGCCTGATGATCGGCGGCGAAACAGCGGTTGTCGACCGTCTACGGCCCATCTTCGAGGCGATCGCCCCGGGTGTGGACGCCGCGCCGCGCACCCCCGGCCGCAGAGGCAGACCGGCCGAGGTTGAGCGCGGTTACCTGCACTGTGGTCCGGTCGGTGCCGGACATTTCGTGAAGATGGTGCACAACGGAATCGAGTACGGGATGATGGCCGCGTACGCCGAAGGCCTGAACATTCTCAAGAACGCCAACGTGGGAAAGATTAGGCGTGAGGACGACGCGGAGACGGCGCCGCTGGAACACCCCGAGTTCTACCAATACGACATCGACCTCACCTTGGTAACCGAGGTGTGGCGGCGCGGCAGCGTGATCGCGTCCTGGCTGCTGGATCTCACCGCGGAAGCGTTGCTGGAATCCCCCGACCTGCACGAATACTCGGGCCGCGTGTCCGACTCCGGTGAGGGCCGGTGGACGGCGATCGCGGCAATCGAGGAAGGCGTGCCCTCGCCCGTGCTGATGAACGCCTTGGTGTCCCGGTTCGACTCCCGGGGTCTGGACCATTTCGCCGATCAGACCCTCTCGGCGATGCGCAAACAATTCGGCGGACACGTGGAGAAACCATGATCGAACTCACCATCGCCACATCCGTGCTGGTGATCGGCACCGGCGGTGCCGGCCTGCACGCGGCCATCGAGCTTCGGGCGCAGGGTGTGGATGTTCTCCCCGTCGGCAAGCGGCGCAAATTCGACGCCCACACGACGTTGGCAGCCGGGGGCATCAACGCGGCGCTGGGCACGGTGGATCCGGAGGACTCCTGGCAGCAGCACGCCGCCGACACGATCAAGGAATCGTATGACCTGGCCGACCCGCGCATCGTGGAAACGATGGCGAGAAACACGCCGGAGGGCATCCAGGAACTCGAGGCATGGGGGATGCCGTTCGCCCGCGAAGCGGACGGTCGCTTCTCGCAACCCTTCTTCGGCGCCCATACCTACCGGCGCACTTGCTTCGCCGCAGACTGCACTGGCCTGGAAATTCAACGCACCCTCTTGCGGCGCGCCGCTATCGTCGGGGTGTCTATTATCGACGCGGTTTATGTGTCGCGGCTTCTCGTGTCGGACGGGCAGATCTTCGGGGCGTACGGGTTCGACATCGTCGACGGGTCGCGGGTGGTGATCCACGCCGATGCGGTTATCCTGGCTACCGGTGGTCACACCAGAATCTGGCGGCAGACCACCTCCCGCCGAGACGAGAACACCGGCGATTCCTTCCGCCTGGCCGCTCTGGCCGGCGCACGGATCCGGGATGCCGAGCTGGTGCAGTTCCACCCGTCCGGGCTTCTGGAGCCGGCCGAGGCGGCCGGTCTACTCATTTCCGAAGCGGCCCGCGGTGAGGGAGGCATCCTGCGCAACGCCGACGGCGAACGGTTCATGGCCCGATACCACCCGGAGCGGATGGAGCTGTCCACCCGGGACCGGGTGGCCTTGGCGATCTCCACCGAGATCAGCGAAGGCCGCGGCACGCTCAAAGGTCGGGTGCTTTTGGATTTGACTCACCTTGATCGCGAGCAGGTCCTGACCCGGCTGCCGCGGATCTACCGCAACATGCTCGACCTGCAAATGCTCGACATCACCCGGGATCCGATCGAGATCGCCCCGACCGCGCATTACTCGATGGGCGGCGTGTCGGTGCGGCCGAAGGATCACGGCAGCGATGTTGCCGGGCTGTATGCAATCGGGAAGCCAGTTCCGGCACCCACGGCGCCAACCGGCTCGGCGGCAACTCGCTGGCGGAACTGCTGGTCTACGGCCGTATCGTCGGGCAGGCTGCCGCCGAATATTCTCGGCAGCTTCCCGCCCAGGTTCGAAGCCAAGACGCCGTGATGGAAGCGAAAGGGGAGATCGATACGCTGCTGGCCGGTCGCGGATACGACAACGTCCGCAGCATGCAACGCGCCATCCGCAACCTCATGAGCGAACAGGCCGACGTGATCCGCAACGATGAGGGCCTCCGTGCTGGTTTGACGAAGCTGGATGCCGTCGAGGCGCGGATGCCGGACCTGGCCGTTCACCCGGATATCGCCGGTTTCGACGACCTCGCCCACGCCCTCGACCTGAAAGGGTCGATGATCGCCGCCCGCGCCACACTCGAATCGGCCCTGGCACGCACCGAGACACGCGGTGCACACAACCGCTCCGACTACCCCGCACTTGACCCAGCGCTTAAGGTGAACATGGTGTGGTCGCTCGATGCCCCACTCGCACAGGAGCCGGTTGTGGACACGCCGGTCGAGATCGCCCGGTTGATCCCGTCCGTCGACGACTCGGTCATCGGAAAACTTCTCGAATAGATAGAGGGAAAGCAAAGTGAACGCAGAACGCCGTCCCTCCCCGGAAGATATCCCCGCGCCGGCAACTGATGAGCTCCCCGAAATCCTACGAAGTTACCGATCGGAACTCACCAAGAAGAGCGAAGACATCATCGACGCGGAATGGGCAGGCAGCATTCCGGCCCAGTACGGCGTCGCACCACGCATCCGCATCGGACATACCAAGTGGTTCAACCTGCTCTGGTTCATCCCGATCGGGTTCGTGATGCTTGTCGCGGCCATCGCCGTCGCGCGTGGCCTGCGCACCGTTCCGGCCGTGCAGGATTTCATGCACACCTACCCGGGCACATCCGAATTGCCGTCCTGGGCGCCGGTCGGGCTCCCGGCGTGGTTGGGCTGGCAGCACTTCCTCAACCTGTTCTTCATGATCTTCATCATCCGGTCGGGCTGGCAGATCTTGGCCGACCATCCGCGGCTGTACTGGACCCGAAACAGCGGGCCGGGTCGGAACTGGTTCCGAATGCAGCACCCGATCCCGCCGAACCCGCTCTACACGGCGAAGGAGGACTCGATCACCCTGCCGGCCGGCGTCGGACTGCCTGGGCGCAGGCACACGATCGGCCTGGCCCGCTGGTGGCACCTCGGTGTCGACACGCTGTGGCTGACCAACGGCATCGTCTTTTATGTTCTCATCTTCAGCACCGGTCAGTGGGTGCGACTCGTGCCGCTGCACTGGGATGTCATCCCGAACTCGATCTCGGTCGCGATTCAATACCTGTCCATGAACTGGCCGCTAGAGACGGGTTGGACCAACTACAACGGCCTGCAGCTGATCGCCTACTTCATCACCGTGTTCATCGCAGCTCCGCTTGCGCTGATCACCGGACTTGGAATGTCGCCCGCGCTATCGACCAAGTTCCACTGGGTCAGCAGGGTGCTGAGCATCCAGGTCGCGCGATCGCTGCACTTCTTGGTCATGGTGTGGTTCGTCGGATTCATCATCATCCATGTGACGCTCGTCATGGCCACGAGCGCCCTGCAGAACCTCAACCACATGTACGCCAGCCGCAACGATGACTCCTGGGTGGGTTTCTGGATTTTCGCCGCGTCCATGGTCGTCGTCGTCGTCGGCTGGGTCGCGGCCACACCCGTCACCTACCGGTATCCGCGCACGATCCAGAAAGTCGGATACGCGCTGATCGGGCCGGCGCAACGCTTGTTCGAACACATTGACGCCAACCCCAAGCAGTACACCGAGAAAGACATCTCCCCCTACTTCTGGCACAACGGAAAATATCCGGACAGCACGGAGTATGCGGCATTGCGTGAGCGGAACTTCGCCGACTACCGGTTGCGCGTCAACGGGCTGGTGGAGAATCCGGTCGAACTCGACCTGGTTCAGTTGCGCAATCTTGTCCAACACACCCAAATCACGCAGCACTTCTGCATCCAGGGCTGGTCGGGCGTCGCCAAATGGGGCGGCGTTTCGATGCAGACAATCATGAATTTGGTCAAGCCCAAAAACGAAGCGAAATGGGTGATCTTCTACTCGTTCGGCGAAGGATCAGACGGCGGCACCTACTACGACGCGCAGCCGATCGAGCAGATGTCGTACGACCTGACGATGCTGGCCTACGACATGAACGACCAAGCTCTATCGTTCGGTCACGGTGCACCATTGCGACTGCGCAATGAGGTGCAATTAGGTTTCAAAATGGTCAAATGGATCAAGGGGATCGAGTTCGTCGAGAACTTCTCCGACGTCGGCGGCGGCCAGGGCGGCTACAACAACGACCACGAGTTCTTCGGCTATAGCCAGTCGATCTGATCAGGCACGGTCATCCGCTCCTTCTCCACCTGACCGAAGACGGCCCACCGCTAATTCCGGCGGTCACGACACCAATCTAGCCCTTCAGCCCAGGGCAGAGGGTTCTTCGGACCGCCTGCTGGTCCGTCGGTGGCGCCCCCACTCGACCGTGGCCGGTGATGGCATTCACGCACAGCAAATGTGGCGACCAGTCGGGTTGCTCGAGCAATTCCTCATGCTGGTTCAGGTTGTAGCCCAACAATGACCAGCACTCCCCGAACGAGCCGCAGCCGCGATTACTCCAGCAGCTGTAAGGGAATGATTTACATCGAAGATGGCCGGATCGCGTTCGAATAAACGACCACGAATTCTTCAGACACCCCCAATCAATCTCGGACGATCCCGACAGGCTCCGACGAAACCACGGGTGCGGGTCAGGCGACAAGCCAGAGCAGGGATGTCAGGATCAGCCCCATCACGGAGATGATGGTCTCCATCACCGACCAGGTCTTGATCGTCTGACCGACGGTCATGCCGAAATATTCTTTGACCAGCCAGAACCCCGCGTCGTTGACATGGGAGAAGAACAACGACCCAGCACCGACACCGAGGACCACCAACGCCAACTGGGCTGGGGACAGGCCGTGTGCCAGCGGCGCGATGATGCCAGCGGCAGTGACGGTGGCGACGGTTGCCGACCCGGTGGCGAGCCGGATTAGGACGGCCACCAGCCAGCCCAGCAACAGCGTCGAAAGGCCAGCCGCGAGAGCGACCTTCGCGATCGCCACGCCGGTACCACCGTCGACCAGCACCTGCTTGAAGCCGCCACCCGCGCCGACGATCAGCATGACGCCGACGATCGGCAGCAGGCTCTGACCGATCTTCTTGGTCAGGACGGAAGCGCCGAAACCGACTGTGGTGCCGAAGGTGATCATGGCCAGCAGCACCGCGACCAGAAGCGCGACGATGGGGTCGCCGATAAAGTCCAGTAGGGGCCGCAGGAGTGCCCCTTTGGCCACCCAGATATCCGCCCCGGCCTTGATCAGCATCAAGACCAGCGGTGACAACAAGGTGATGATCGTCCAGGCGAAAGTGGGGCTGCGGGTGGCAGCCGGATCTTGCGCTTTCTGCCCTGCCGCTTTCTGGCCCGCTACTTTCGAATCGTCGGCGGACGCGCTCGCCGATCCGTCTGCCGAAATGCCGGCCACGGCGAGGCCGGCGCCAGCGGCTCCGATCGGAACCATTCGTGCCGCCAGCCGGCTGAACAGGGGGCCCGCGACGATGACCGTCGGGATCGCGACGATCAGGCCGAAGGCGAGGGTGATTCCCACGTTGGCGTGCAGAATGCCGATGGCAGCTAGCGGACCTGGGTGCGGGGGAAGGAATCCGTGCAGCACAGACAGACCGGCCAACGCTGGGATTCCGAGCCGCATCGCCGGCCCCTTCGAACGGTGCACGGCCAGCATCACCACGGGGATCAGGAGCACGAGTCCGATCTCGAAGAACATCGGGATACCGATGATGCCGGCGATCAGGGCCATCTTCCACGGCAGCGTTGCCGGCCGGCCGCGCAACAGGGTGTCGACCACCTTGTCAGCGCCACCGGAATCGGCCAACAATTTGCCGAGCATTGCACCGAGCGCGATCAACACGCCGACGTAGCCGAGCACCCCGCCGACCCCGGCCTCGTAAGAGGCTGTCACCTTGTCCAGTGCGATACCGGATCCGATGCCCACGAACAGGGAGCCGATGGTCAACGCCAGAAACGCGTGGATCTTCAACAACACGATCAGCAGGACGACGATCGCGATACCGATCGCGGCGACGATCAGCACTTGGGTGTCGTGGCCGCTCCACGGCGATTGTGCGTTATCCGTCGCGGCGGCGGCAACCTTCAGCGTCCGGTGCGCGAGAATGCTGCTCGGGCTAGCGAGTACGGTCATGGTCTCTCTCCCTCACTGCGCTCAGCCGGTGAGGTTGAGCTGCTCCACGATGTGTTGCGCGATCACCCCGGGTGCCGGGCCGACGTCAATCGTGATCTCCGGTTCGTCCGGTGTTGGTTCCTCGAGTGCGGCGAATTGGCTCTCCAGCAGGCTCGCTGGCATGTAATGGCCGTGACGCGCCGTCAAGCGTGCAGCGATCGTCTCCCGCGTACCCGACAGATAGACGAAGACAATGCCGGAACCGCGCCGGTTGATGACGTCCCGGTAGGCGCGCTTCAATGCAGAACAGGTAATCAGTCCGCTCTGTCCGGCGTCAAGTTGTTCCTCCACCCAGGCGGCGACTTTCTGCAGCCAAGGGGCCCGGTCCTCATCCGTCAGCGGATGCCCTGCGGTCATTTTCTCGATGTTTGCCTGCGGATGCAGGGCATCACCTTCCTCGAACGGCCAGGCCAGACGACCAGCAAGGAGCGCGGCCACCGTCGACTTGCCACAACCCGACACGCCCATCACGACGAGCACAACCGGTTTGGCGGTCATCCCAGTACCGTTGGTATCCATAACGTCATCGTGGCACTTTCGCCAGAATTTGGCGAGTCATTGAACTCAAAGCCGACTCAGTGGACTGCTGATTCGCTGGACTACTCGCCGCCGAGGAGGCGTCGTGTGAAAAGTGAGCGTTGGTTTGCGGGCGTAGGGTGCAGACATGGCTGACAGCTCAGACGCGGGTGCGACGGTATTCGTTCTCTTCGGTGCGACGGGAGACCTCGCCAAACGCATGGTCATCCCGGCTTTCTACCAATTGGCTCGGCATGGACTGCTTCCGAAGAAGTGGATGCTGATCGGTAACGGGCGCGGAGACGTGTCTCACGAAGACTTCCGTGGTCACGTTCACGACGTGCTCACCGAGTTCGGGCTGAAGCCGGAAGACGGCCCGTGGGACGAGTTCAGCGCGAATCTTGGCTTCGCCGGCGGTGGATTCGACAGTTCCGATCCCGGTACGTTGCTCGATGTGATCGAGGAGGCGCGGAAGCAACTGGGCGAAGACGCCCAATTCATCCACTACCTCGCTATCCCGCCGGCCGCCTTCATCACGATCACCGAGGGCCTGGGGGAGCATGGCCTCGCGAAGGGCTCTCGCGTGGTCTACGAGAAGCCGTTCGGTACCTCGCCGGCGAACTTCCGGGAACTCGACGCCGCCGTGCACAAGGTGCTCGACGAGTCTCAGGTGTTCCGCATCGACCACTTCCTTGGCAAGGAGGGTACGCAGAACCTCCACGTGCTGCGTTTCGGCAATGGTGTGTTCCACAGCATCTGGAACCGCGAACACATCCGTGCCGTGCAGATCGATGTGCCGGAGACGCTCGACATCGACGACCGCGCCGTCTTCTACGACGAGACTGGCGCATTCCTCGACATGATAGTGACCCACCTGTTTCAGGTGGCCGCCGAGATCGCTATGGAGCCGCCGGTGTCGATGAGGGCCGACGACCTGCAGGCGGCTCGCGAGTCGGTGATCGCGGCATTCCGACCCCTGGCGAAGAAGGATGTCGTGTTCGGCCAGTACGACGGCTACACGGCCACCGAGGGCGTCGCTCCCAATTCGACCATGGAAACGTACGTCGCGGCGAGGCTCTGGATCGACACCGACCGATGGCGCGATGTGCCGTTCCTCCTGCGCACCGGCAAACAGCTGGCGGTGAGCGAGCAGCAGGTGAGTCTGATTTTCCGCAACCCGTCGAGCGGACCGCTGAGCCACGACGCTCCCGTCGATGGCAACGTTCTGAGGGTGAAGCTATCGGGTTCCGGCGAGATCGATTTGAGTGTCGTCATCAAGGAGCCGGGGGCCGACTTGACCTTGACCACGGCATCCGCGAATCTGCCACTGGCCGCGGTGGAGGAAGCCGATTCGCTTCCGCCGTACGTGAAGCTGATCAACGACGTGATACTAGGAGACCGTTCGCTGTTCACCCGGCCCGATGGTCTCGCCCACGCGTGGGATGTGATCACGCCGATCCTCGAGGATCGTCCGGAGGTGCAGCCCTATGCCCGCGGATCGTGGGGACCGGATGCCGCGGTCGACCTCGCCGCGCCCGACGGCTGGTTGCTCGGCCAGTAGCGTCGTGGGTCGAGCCACCCCGCTGGTCGAGCAACCCCGCTGTCGAGTAGCGAGCCCTTCGAGCGTGTCGAGATCAGTACCTCGCACGGCTCGAGCCCCGAACGCGGATCGAGCTTGGCCCACGCGACGCAGTCCGCACGATCCCGTCCTTGGATCGGGCGGCATCGTGGGGAGTGAGATCATGTCTGTGGGGGTTCCCTTGTGACGCGAAGTAATCGAGCTCGCCCGTCTGATCAATCGACCGTGGATCTGTCGCGTTGACCGTCCCCCTTGCGGAACGGCTAGTCCGATCTATCCATCGGTGGCGATCTCGGATTCTGCTGCCACCGTGGTTCTGGTCCGCACCAGCGGGACGGCCAAGGTAGTGACGACGATGAGCCGACAGCCGGCCATGATCGCGGGGTTGAATTCCTTGTTGCAGTCCATGAAACTCATACCGTTGAACAGCGCCCTCAGCGTGAGCAACGCTGCGATGCCGCTGGCCCACCGCCAACGTCGTCCGCCACTTGGAAGGCTTTGCACAAACAGCGCGATCGCTCCGATGACCAGAGAGAAGGCGATCCAAGTATGGATGAGTAGTGAGGGGCCACCCGTCCCGGACAGAGCCCAGAGTAGGTTAGCCCCAGATCTGCCGAAGTCCTTGCCACCCGTTGTGCCCGGGTGTGTGATTGGCAACTTGACGAAAAGGTTCACGGTCATGCTGGCAGCGAACTGCACCGCTTACCAGATGGGCAGGGCAATGGCGAGTTGACGCAGGTGCAATTTGTCCATGCCTACGGAATAACATCAACCCGACGGTCAGGCAACCGTTGTTGCGTAACTGGCGTCAGGTATCCGGGTGGTGCAGAGATCGAGAATCGAATACGGTCATCCTCCGGCGATGGTGTACCAGATCCCGTATGCGCCAGCGACGCACATGATGACGGTGGTGAGCCATCCCATCGTGGCGGCAAGTTTACCGTTGCGGTAGTCGCCCATGATCTTCCGATCGCGGGATATCAGCATGATCACGATGAGGAACGGGCCGGCGGCGATGCCGTTGACGATCGCGCTGAGGATCAACAGTCCGATCGGGTCGGTCGAGACGACCGCAAGCACTGTTCCGGCTATGATTCCGACGCCGAGCAGGATGTAGAACAGAGGGGCTTTGCGTGGGCTGCGGTCCAGGCCCCAGTTCTTGTTCAACAGTCCCGACAGACCGGCAGCGCCTGAGGCTGCTAGAACGGGAACGGCGAGCACACCGGAACCGATGAAACCAACTGCGAAGAGAATGCCGGCGTAGTTGCCGGCGATCGGCTGGAGTGCCTTCGCGGCATCGGCGGCGCTGGAGACGGCCTTGTGGTGGGCGCCGAGGGTCGCGGCGGAAGAGGCGATGATGGCGAACATGATCAGGACACTGAAAACCATTCCGGTGAACACATCCACCCGACCGTTACGCAATCGGCGACGGGCTTCTTGCGGGGGGCGTTCCTCTAGGGCGGGAGCTTTGTCTCCGCCGCGTTTTTCAGCACGGAGTTCTTCGATGCGTTGCGCGGATTGCCAGAAAAACATGTACGGGGAGATCGTGGTTCCGAGCACGCCCACGACCAACCCAAGGTATGCGGGTGAGAACTTGATCTGGCCGCCGATGAGTCCACGGCCGACATCGGCCCAGTTGACGTGAGAGACGAAGAGCACGCCAACATATACCAGCAGGACCATGCACAGCCATTTGAAGATCCGGCCGATCATCGCGAACGAGCCCGCGATAACGGTGATGACGATGGCGATGCCAGCGATTGCGGCCCACAGGAACGCCGGGCCGGCATGGAGAAGATTCATGCCTTGCCCGATGGCGTTCAGATCGGCGGCGAGGTTCAAACAGTTCGCGACGATCAACGCAACGAGGAGCACCCCGATCGCGAGCCGGAACCCACGACTGAACTTGCGTCGGATCAGCATTCCCAGGCTGTCGCCGCTGGCCAACGCCATCCTGTCGCAGATCTCCTGAACCGCCATCATCAGAGGAAGAGTCAGGGGCACCGTCCACAGCATGCTGTTCCCATAGGTGGCGCCGGCTTGCGAATATGTTGCGATCCCGGACGGGTCATCGTCGGCGGCCCCAGTGACTAACCCCGGACCCAACACTCCAAAGAACCGTGCGACCGGGTTCTTGCGTTTGCCTTCTTCTCCAGGCTGATCAGATGTTCCTGCATCTAGCTCAGGAGGTACTCCCTGCGGTGGTTGCACAGCGGTTGATTGTCCGTCGTCCATTCGTCGCCCCTCAACTCGGAGGCGTAACACTTCCGCCAGAACGCCATTTCAAAAATATAGAGCAGGACTACCCCGAGTTCGACAACTAATTCCGCCGCGCACGCGAACGTTCATCACGCAAGCAACAGGGCAGCGTCGCCCGCTGCCCGCTGCTGCGGTGGAGGTTACACGTTTCGTCGTCCTGAGATCATTCGAAGCAGGAATGCGATGACGGTGAGAATCAACAGCACCACACCGACCCAGAGCAGGAAGTTGAGGGACTGCACAAAGCCCCCGGTGATCAAGAGCACAACCGCAATGGTGGCCACAATGACAAATAGGATATGGCCGGCGGCGGCTTCATCGTGGCCGCAAGTCGAGGTGGCCGCGGCCGCGCTGCTCCACGGAGCACCAGATGTCTTGGATTCCGAGGGCGCGCATCCCGTACACGCCGTTGGGCGAGGCACATCGCAGCAGACGTGCACCCGTGTTGTGGTCGTGTGCAGCGAGGGCGTGTAGCGTTTGGCGACACCCGACTTCCCTGTTCGGCGTCCGACCAGACGCGCGAAGCGGATGCATCCGCCGGGTTCTTCAAGCTGGGCCAGATCGCTGTTCCGACCCGGTCGGAAAGCCTTGACGTTTGAGAGTTTCAAGATGACTCATCCAGATCCAGATACAAAGCGCGCCTCGGTTCATTCCACGATGAGCCGACTATTGACGGAGCTTGACCGGGTGGCGTCGCGTCCGCTAGTTGCCGTGATTTTTGTGACGGCTGACGCGGTCTGGATCGTGACGAGTGTCTTTCTTGAGTTCCCTGCTGGATTGGAGACGACCGTCCTCACTCTTGTTGCTGGCCTGACCTTCGCGATGCTGTTTGTGATTCAGCACACTCAATCGCGGCTTCAGGCCGCGACACAGAGAAAGTTGGACGAGATTTTGAAGGCACTTCCCGCAGCAAACAAGGCGGTGCTGAGCATCGAAAAAGCCAACGATGAGGAACTTCGCGATGTCGGCGCCGCCCACATAGCGATTCGGGAAGAAGCCATCGAGGACGCGACCGCATCTCGCAACAAATCGACGGACGGTCCCCCCTAGAGGCAACACCCTGCAGCGTTTAAAGGCTTCCAGCAACTATGTGCGTTCCCGGCGTCACATTCTGAAAAACAGTCCCTGGGCGAGAAGTCCACGGCGTCAGTCTCACCGCGATGGTCGTGATTGTGACATTCACCGTGGGACCTCGCCTCAGATGTTTGTCGTTGAGCTCGGCAGGTAGGGGGGCATTGGGATGTCGATGGGCTGGGTCGCACTGAGATCGATGTTGTGCGGTTCGTCGGCGCCTACGACTTCGATGGAGCCACTGATGTCAGCGATGAATGTATGGAGTGGGGAGGGAGTGCTCATGAGCGGATCCTGACAGGCAACGTTCGCGTGAAATACGGGGGAAGGAGAACGAGGGCCGTCGTCGGACAGTATGAAAGAAGACGCCGTACCTCGTTGCGAAAATGCGTGATGCCGAGGACTGGAGCAGCAGCAATAATCCTAGCTTTCCAAGCCAAAACCTCGGGAACTTTGGTCCCGCTCGGGACTGCCCCCGGTTTGGTTGACTCCTGACCTGTGGAGATTCGTCTTCGCTGGAAGGATGTCACCATGCCCAAGCCCTACCCACTCGAGTTCCGCCGCGATGTCGTCGCGGTTGCTCGCAAGCACGAAGCCCCGTTGGGCCAGATCGCGAAGGACTTCGGTATCTCGGAGTCGTGCCTGGCGTACTGGCTGAAGAAAGCCGATGTCGAAGAGGGGGTGAAGCCTGGCGTGACGGAGAAGGAGTCCGCTGAGCTGCGGGATGCGAGGAAACGGATCCGCCTGCTGGAGCAGGAAGCCGAGGTCATGCGCCGCGCGGTCGCGTATCTCTCCCGGGATGTCAACCCAAAATGATGTACCCGCTGGTCCGCGAACTGGCCGTCGACGGGGTCCCCGTCACGGTGACCTGCCGGGTATTGCACTTCTCCAAACAAGCTTTCTATCAGTGGCTCCGAAACCCGGTCACGCAACGCGATTGGGACGACGCTCACCTGACCAACGCGGCGTGGGACGCCCACCAGGACGACCCCGCGTTCGGCTACCGGTTCATCGCCGACGAACTCAACCATGCGGGTTTGAAGGCGGGCGAGAACCGGGTCTGGCGGTTGTGCTCCCAGCAGCGGCTCTGGTCCGTGTTCGCGAAGAAACGCGGTCCGAGGGGCAAAGCCGGCCCGCCCGTCCACGACGACCACGTCCAGCGCAACTTCACCGCGACAGGCCCGAACCAGCTGTGGTTGACCGACATCACCGAGCACCGCACCGATGAAGGCAAAATCTACCTCTGCGCGATCAAGGACGTCTGGTCGAACAAGATCGTCGGCTACTCGATCGACTCCCGGATGAAAGCATCTCTGGCGGTCGCGGCGGCCCGCAACGCGATCGGGCAACGCGACATCGCCGGCACGATTCTGCACTCGGACAGAGGCTCGCAATTTCGCTCTAACGCCTTCGTCCGGGTGTTGAAGAACAACGCCATCACTGGGTCGATGGGCCGCGTCGGCGCCTGCGGCGACAACGCCGCGATGGAGTCCTTCTTCGCTCTCCTGCAGAAGAACGTCCTCGACCGGCAGCGATGGTCCACCCGAGAGGAACTGCGCCTGGCGATCGTGGTCTGGATCGAGCGGACCTACCATCGGAAGCGTCGGCAACGCCGCCTCGGTAAACTCACCCCAATCGAGTTTGAGACCATAAACATGGCCCTCAACGCCGCGTGAAACCACTAACCCACCGAGTCAACTGAACTCGGGGCAGTCCCGCGGGGACTTTCAGTTCGATAGACGGCCAAACGACGGCTCAGCTACAAGCGTCAGGGGCATTAGGTGGATCTGCGTACCCTGGGTCAACCGTCCCATCCGTGTCGGTAAGCCTTCCGGCGCCCACGACTCTCACGGATTACCGGTCAGGTCAGGCATTGACCTGGACTCAGTTCATGAACCAGACAGCACGTGCGAACAATGCGCCCACCTGGTCTCAAGGTCTCACAGCAAACCCGGGATGCACGATGTCCTCGTTGGGTGCAAGCGTCAATGGATCATCGGTCTCAATCTCCGGGGATACTGAGGTCGATGCGACAGGATCCGGGTGCGCTGCGGTGAATTTGCAGACGATGACCGTCAAACTCAGCGGTGACTTGACTATCTATGCGAACGGTTTCTCCACCATCAACGGTTCGAGTTTCGTTTCCGCTGACGGAGCGACACATCGGGTCAGCATTGTCACCAAGGGCAACCGCAACTGTGGCACAGCCGGGAACGTGTCATTCTCGACCAATACGACCTCCACAGGTTCGCATCTAAGCGTTGACGCTGCTGGAACACTTACTGTAAACGGAGTTGTGGACTTGAATGGGAAGGTCACAGCTGGTTGTTTCGTAGGTTCTGGGTCCGGAATTATTGGGGTGCACTAGGTGAGACTGCGAGATCCATTTCAACCTCCGTATCTCGCGCGCCGCGATCCGCAGCCGAAAACGATTCGTTTGTTGTGGGCGCTCCCATTGACATTGTTCCTTTTAGCTCTGAACTTGTGGATCGGAACTGGAGCTTGGTTTTGGACTGGCGACCGCACCCAGAAGAATATTGACTACCTGTATCCCGGCTTATTGCGGGACTTCGTATTTTATGGCCTCTTTAATGTTCTCCCGATCCTTTTAGCGAACTGGAGCCGAAGATTCTGGCCCCGGCTGGCGTTAGCATTGTTTTTGGTGGCCATCGAGGTGTCAATCGGGAGCTGGCTAATCTTGAGCTCAAAACTGCCCGCGCAGTAACTGTGCTTACAGCGTTTGACGCTGCTAAGGCTTCCACAGCAGACGCGCCCCAGTAAAGGCTCCGAGTAGCAGGCAGGTGACCTGTCGAGCTCCTCTAACAGCCCGGTCAAGGTTCCCTTGTGACACGACATCGGCGTGTTCGACGGTTGGGTGGTGTGGCCACAGATCTGTCGCAGTGGAGGTTCCCTCACCGAACAAAGGACACACGCCCATCGCGGCTATGAGCGGACAAACGCAAACAGCGCCTTCCACCCCTTTCGCGGCGGTATGACGCGCCCTGATCGCGGCCATGAGCGGTCGATCTTGACGTCCGTGACATGACAGGATCAGAGGTCGGAGACACACGCAAAAGGCGGAGGTTTCATGTCCATCGTGCGGGGCGAAGACCGCCCGGTTCTCGAGCGTGGGCCCGGCCTGACCGAATGCGAAGACGCCGACCTCCTGTAGCTGTTCAACGATCCCAGCCTATACGACAAGCTGGTCCGCCAACGCGGCTGGTCCAGCACCAGGTTCCAGGAGTGGCTCACCGAGTCACTCCTCAGAAACCTGCTCAATGCAAGACCCACGTCCGTGTCGTCGTGTGGCAAACCCCTTACTGCCCGGCCCTGATCACGCCCACTGCGGTGGGAGCGCGCCATCAACGAAGCCGCCATCACAGCCAGGCATCCAACGACTGCCCGCGCACGAGCTTGGGCCCGTCCGGTGCCAGCCTAGGACTCGCGTCGTCCAGTATCAGTACTCGACACCAGTACTCGACACCAGTACTCGACGGGCGTCAACCCCTGACGCGACTCCGGGAAGCTCACGCAGCCGCCCGAGGCCGTCACCCCCGCGCACAGGGCACGGCTAATGGAAGTTCGGGCAGCTGCACGGATGTAAAGGGGGCATAGGTAGCTGGAGCCAGGTCAGGCGGGCCGCGCACGCCGATCGGCATCCACCCAACGATGAAGCGTCTGACGACATCGTCTTGGGAAAAAGCGTGCACGCGCACGCCCTCGGGACGCCCAACTCTGCCGCCCTCAGTGCTGCAAGCCTGGCTCATGGCTCATGGCTCATGGCTCATGGCTCATGGCTCATGGCTCATGGCTCATGGCTCATGGCTCTTCGATTCAGGTGAAGCCAGGCCGTCGTGGTGGGGCCAGCTCGCCTTAATCGTAGTTACTCACGTCCGCTTAGCCTCGATCCACCGACCGACTCGGGGTGGCTGCCTGATTTCGATTTAGGTGGGATTGTTGGTCGCGGGCAGGACTGAGCGTCGGGCCTCGC
>NZ_JAXCHU010000015.1:0-47686 GCF_035984695.1 Glaciihabitans sp. GrIS 2.15 | reverse complement strand
GCCAATACGCTTATTCATGGGAATCCTCACGGGACACAGTTGTAGTTGTTGCCACCGGCGCGGCCGTTCACAATCCGAACAAGCTCGATGTCTGCCGCGACCGGCGCACCGGTTTGACAATCGCGGACCATAGTTTGGCCCATGCCTTGAATCACGTTGAGATGTTGTTCAGGAGCTGAGAAGGCGGCCCCACCCGATGCGATCGCTGCGCTCGGTGGGAAGAGCGGATCACGGTGGTAGCGGTAGGACTGGCGGAACTCCTAATTCTGGAGCCCACGAGGTCCCTTCAAGAATTTCTGACCACCTTGTATCGGGGTATCGGTTGGAGCGACCAGCACAATTTCCCCCTAAAAACGGTGATTCAGATACGACGAAGTGAAGGCCCTCTCACCTCAGACCGAACAGCCATATGCCCTAATGAGAATCGATAGGTGCAGTAAAAATGTATTCACTTTCTAACAGACAGGTCGTTCCCCAGCCACTCCCCCAAACGGCCCAATCCACACCGCAACGGCGCACGATCCAGGACGATCATCGGACCGCTGGTCGACGGCACCGCGAGATAGATTTAGGCCGCCCATAAGCCGGACCTTTACCGGATGCTGCAGGCAGAGATCCAGCAATCAGCAAAAACGGTTTCTGGCCGAGGTCGTCGCTCGGAGTCAGGTCGTCAATAGGCTCCGACTCTGCCGTCTCATGTCCCGAACCCGTCCGTGGTCTGACCGGAGAATTCCGAAGCGCACCAGGCTCTGCTTCGCCATATCTGATGATTTCGACAGAGGCAAAATCCCACTTGTGAACCTCTGTATTCCCCGACGACGCAGAATGCCATGTGGTCGGGTAGCCTCAGTCTGGTGATCACATCTCGCATACAAACGCGTCGCTGGCGGTAAAACTCGATTCATCCGGGGCGAATAGAACCGTGAAATCGCCAACAAGAGCCCAGATGCAGCAGGCCAGCGCTTCGACACCACGAGTAAGCATTGCGCCACCAGGCTGGAGGCTCGATGACCGTGTACATCTCATCACCAAATTGGTAGACCGTGCCGCCTGAGCGCCAATCCCCTCGTTCTCATACAGCTTCAAGGCAAGTGGGCGAACAAACGTGCCGTCGGATAGTTGGCAATTTTCCTAGCTAGGGAGATTGGCGAATTACCGGATCGGTTCGCGTGCAAAGGATCGGCACCAGCCTGCAGCAGGATCATCACCGCGGCACCGTCTTCGGTTGTAGAAAACGTTGCACGCCAAAGTGGGGTGTTCCCCCAACGGTCTTCGGCTTCCAGAGAAGCGCCGTGTGCAATCAGCAACGTGATTACTTCGGAGCGCAAATACTGGGCTGCAAAATGTAGCGGGGTATAGCCGCCGTCGTCTGCCGCGTTCACGTTGGATCCCGCCTCTAGGAGTCCATCGACAGCTTCCACATCCCCGTCCATCGCTGCATAGTGCAGAGCGGTCCGATGTTCACGATCGGTACTACTCACATTTGCATCGAGACTCTCGTTGAACTCATTCATAAAACAAATATGACCCTTTCGTTACTTATGTCAACTTCGGGATTCAGCGTCCGGATGCGGGACGCTCAGCGGGACCGAATCGCGTGAAGCCAACCCTGCCGACGTCTGCACTGAGATGCGCGTAAGGGGAACGCTCACCGTGACAGCGACCTCAAGCGGATCCCACAGTGAGCATTCGCCGACTAGGTCGAAATCGACCTATCTGCCTCGTCGGCGTCTCGGATGCGGAAAACGGATCATGACCCGGTCACTACCGTCGCTGGTAAAATAGAGACATTGATTCCACTGCACGAGCTAGTCAGCACGGCTCTCCCGAAATTCTGGGGAGAACATCAGATTATCTAGTTGATGATCACACAGCGCTAAGTGCTAGTGTCATATCTGGTAGCGGGGATGAAATAGTTCTCAGAGCGCCAATTCGAGAAACCCACGCTTAGCGTGGGTTTCTGCGTTAAGGCGATAATCAATCATGCTCCTGGCGTACATCGACGAAATCGGCGAAACTGGCGCGTTGGTCGCTAAAACTGATGTTCGGTACAACACCAGCTCCGCCTTTGGCTACGCGGGCCTCGTCCTCCCAGAAGACAGCGCAAGAGCATTCGGCGCGATCTTTACACGAGAGAAGCGAGCTCTTTTCGCTACCGATCTGGCGGGCGAAGATAATCCCGGCCAGTGGGAGCGCAAGGGAGCCGATATTTTCCGGCCAACCACGCACCAGAAGTACCCTCAACAGATCCGCGTTTTCAATGCTCTGGTCAAACGCCTCATTGCTCTCGGTGGTCGCGTCTTTTACTACGCCGACGAGAAGCCGATAGGGACCCCCAAGCAGACGGATCTCAACGTCGAAGAACGGGAGAGCGCGGCGATGCGCGAATCTCTGAACAGGCTCTGTCGGCATGCCGAAGTTCAGGACAAGAACCTGATGGTTCTCCTCGACCAAATTAATGAGTCTCAGCGAGCAAAGCGGCTTCCGAATATGTACGGCCATATTCTCAGCCGCACCGCGGAACGCCAAGAGATGAAGCGAATCATCGAACCGCCAATGCACGTCGATAGCATTCTGAGTGCAAACATCCAGTTCGCCGATTGGATCGCAGCGGCTGCCACTCGAGCAATCGACTATCAGCTCATCGAATCCTCTGTGTACGAGTGGGTGACCTCTGAACTCGCGCCGCTTCGCAACGGGCATGGATTCACATACGAATCCAAGCTGCATCTTCATCAGCGAGCCATACCGGATATCAACTCGACCGAGTTGTTTTCGAACAAGCGCCGACTGTTCCCTTCCGTTGCCGGCCAGCGCGTGTCTGCCAGCGTCGACCCCGCCGTGCTGCGTCGGATCTACGGCGCAGCACAAAATCCGCACAATCGTAAGTAGATGGCTCACGCAATACGGAGCGGATCACCGTCGATGCCTTCGCTCACCGCGCGCAAGCCGGACCACCAACGCGACAGCTACTTGGCCTATTCTCGCGGCGGTCAAGTTCGTCAAGTCTGTGTGAGATTCGGACGTGTTGCAGCTTGGCTGGGTCGCGTCCCGCGTACCCGCCTCCGTAGGATAATCGCATGAGCAATCTCAAACCTGTGCTTAATCGACTTGCCGCTTTTACCGTCGATATTGCGCAGTCAATCGTCGCTAGCCTTGGAGGCGGGAACGGAGACCCGACCGTCCTGCACGAGCCGGTCAAATCCGCGGGCACACCGCAACCGAATCGGAAGCGCAAGCTGAAACGGAAGCGCTGACAGTAGAAATCGACGGCATGGGGCTGCTGTCATTTTTTGGCTCCACACCGTGCGCCCCGTTTGCCGCCAGCCCTCTGAATTGGCTCGTCGGTGTAGGACAAGCCGCGGCCGATAGGGGAACCTTAAGTGATATCTCAACGACCGGGCAAGCCCGAGACATGCCCGGCTTTTCAGGATATCGGCCGGCCCACCGCGATACTCATCACCGTCATGGCAACAACGAGCGAGACCACCGTCACCCCAATTCCAGCGACCGGAATCCACCAACTCAGTCGTGACGTACTTCGATTTTTGACGACCAATGCAACCGTGGATGCAAAGACGCCCAGCGCAACCACGGGAACAACAAAAAAGGCACCGGTCCCCAGGGCGAAGTTGCATGCAGGGTTCGGAGCACCACACGCATCGAATGCGAACCCGAGGAACATGTTCCCGAAGATCAAGAACCCGCTGGCGACAGCCTGCACCACGGTGAGAACTACCGACGCGACCAGATCAACCAACAATACGTTTGAGCCATAAACCCGCCGCACCCCCAACCTCTCCCGGCGCGCGGGTCGCTGACGGGGGGATCCAAACGGTTCATCGACGGAGTCCGATGTGGAGTTCAACCTATGAAGCTCATCCATAGAGCGAACATATCTCAGTAGCATGCGGTGGACGGTACAAGCCGATCGATCACATACACGCGCGAAACCCGCAACCCAAGCGACAGTCGGCGGAAGCGCTGCGGCGAATAAAACGACGCAGACTATGCAGAAAAAAAAGGACGGGTCGTTACCATCGAAACCCAGCCCGCAAGCGGAACCTCAAACGGTCATCGATCCGGATTCAGAACCGCGCAGAGAATCCGCCGTCTGCGTTGAGCAGCTGCCCCGAGATCCAACGACCCTCACTAGAGACCAGAAAAGCGACGACGCTTGCGATGTCGGCGGGCTGGCCGAGGCGCCCCGACGGGTGCCGGGGCGTGAGCTCCTGTCGAGTGCTTTCATCCATCCACCCCGTATCGATCGGACCGGGGTTGAGAACATTGGCGGAGATTCTCATTGGCCCAAGCTCCCGCGCAGCCGATATGACGATGCGGTCTAACGCGCCTTTCGAGGCCCCGTACGGGAGGTTCCCGGTGGTGGCATCGCTGGTGAGTGCGACAACTGCTCCGCCTGCCTCAGGGATCTGGCGGGCAAACGCTGCGATGAGCAGGAGGCTCGCTCGCGCGTTGACCGCGATGTGGTGGTCAAAACTCTCGGCGGTCGTGTCGAGAACCCCCGACTCGACATCGTGAGCATGGCTAAGAACGAGTGCGCTGATCGGACCTTCGTCTCGCATTACTGCCTCGATCAAAGCCGCAGGACCGGCCGCGGTCGAAAGATCGAACAGATAGTCAGCGTTTTCCAGATCACAGGTCACCACATGCCATCCGTCCGCACGAAGACGTGGCACAACCCCTGCGGCAATGCTGTTCTCCCGTGCAGAGCCGGTTACTAACGCGAGAGGCATGAAACGACACTATCGAGTTGCAACACAAACAGGCCAGCAGTCCGCAAGCCGAACCTCCTGCGGGACAGCTCGGTTCCTTGCGTTGCCTACTCGCTGATTTTGTCGAGGAGAAGGTTTTCTTCTTCTCGGGTGAGGCCTGATCGTCGTTGCCTGTCGAGTCCGCGTGTTCGTTCTTCCGCGAGCACGTCCTCGAGCGTCTGCTTCAGGCTTCGCTCGGTGCCGCCAGCGGCGAGGTACCTGCTGCGGCTGCGTCGGGCAAAGCCGGCGTCGCTGCGGGGAAGCCAGAGCGGCAGGGAGTGTAGACCAGCCCAATAGTTGACATTCTGTGCAGTCAGCCAGTCATCGTCGGCCGAGATGAGTGCGCCGGCATGGCCCGCGACCTGCGCGGCAGCACGCAGGACAGTTGAAAGGTCGCGTTCGCTGCCGACGGCGTTGTAAACGCCGGTGAGACCTCGGCGGCCGACATCGATGAGCCACCCAGCGAGATCTCGAACGTCAATGAACTGCACGGCACGATCATGCACATCGGGCACGAGAACGGATTCGTGCGGAGCGAGTGCCAGGCGCGATACCCAGTAGCTGAAACGGTCGCTGGTATCGCCCGGCCCAGCGATAAGACCCGGTCTCGCGATGAGTAGGCGAGCGCCGATTGCCTCTGTCGTGGCCCGTTCGGCGGCGACTTTAGCGTGCGCGTAATTATCGAGGTCGGTCGGCTCGACGAGGGCGGCTTCTTCATCAGCACCCGGTTCGCTGTTGCTTGCGTATACGGAGACGGACGAAACCAGCGTCCAGTGTTGCGTGTTGTCGGCCAAGGCCTCAAGCGCACCGGTGACGAGGTCGGCCTCATAAGTGAGTTCGATGATTTCGTCCCAGTCGCTTCCTTTGACCGAGTCGTAGGCACCAGGATCTCGCCTGTCAGTGCGCACAGATGTCACGCCGGGTGGAACTGCTCCCGACTCGCCGCGAGCAAGGCATGTCACGTCTTCGCCTCTGGCAACCAACTGCTCGGCTATCTCGCGACCGAGCCATGCCGTCCCGCCAAGAATGAGTGTGCGCATGATGACGCTCAGTCAATCGCAATAGCGAATCAAAAAACGAACGGTTCGCCCTGAGCGCAGAAGGTGTCCGCGACTGTCATGGTGCGAGATGGCAGCAATTCTGCGACACGGGACTTGCCCGCAAGCCGAACCTCGACCGGGCACTTTCTCGGCCTGAGTCCTGTCTTTTCACCAAGAAGAACGCGGCAGAAAATCCGGGACGATTCACGCTTCACCCCGCGGCGACTCGCTGGACCTCCATTAACCGTGTAGCGGGGTGACTCGATTGGGGCGTTGCGTGCAGCTACATGTTTGACAGACCTGAACGGATTGAGCGATGGCGAGCTTTTGTCTGTCAGCTGCATGGAAGGGCAACTTGCCGCCGAGGATCACAGCGATCTCGCGATCTCGCGATCTCCTGTACCTTTTCCTGAGTCCCCGGCCGTTTATTCTGCAATGGCCCTTCGTGGCGGATTCCTTTAGAGGTTGAGGGGGCTCATGTCGGCGTAACGGTCGCCTGACGCGGTTGCGAGGCTATCCAGGGTTGCGAGTTGCGCTGTTGACAGGATCAGGGTATCGGAGGCGACGTTCTCCTCCAGGTAGTGGATTTGTTTTGTGCCGGGGATTGGTGCGATGTCGTCTCCTTGGGCCAGTAGCCAGGCGAGAGCGACTTGCCCGGGCTTGGCTCCCAGGTCCGCCGCTACAGCATCCACTTGCTCGACGATACGGATATTCGCCTCTAGGTTATCGCCCAGGAATCGTGGATTGGATTTACGGAAGTCGGAGTCTTCCAGCTGATTGAGGGAGCGGATGGTGCCGGTGAGGAATCCGCGGCCGAGTGGGGCGTAGGGTACGAAGCCGATACCGAGTTCGCGGACGACCGGGAGAATTTCGGCCTCGACATCCCGGGACCAGAGTGAGTACTCGGTTTGCAGTGCGGTGACCGGGTGCACAGCGTGAGCGCGACGAAGAGTAGTTGGGGCGGCTTCGGACAGACCGTAGCCGCGGATTTTCCCTTCTGCAATGAGTTCGGCCAGCGTGCCGACGGTGTCCTCGATCGGTGTGCCTGGATCCATGCGGTGTTGGTAGTACAGATCGATGTAGTCAGTGTCGAGTCGAGACAGCGAGCCGTCGACTGAGAGTCGAATGTTTTCTGCACTGCCATCTAGGCCGCGAGTACTGTCGCCGCGGTGCAGGATGGTGCCGAACTTGGTGGCGATCACTACTTTCTCGCGCCGACCGGCAAGGGCCTGCCCGAGCAACGATTCGTTCGTGTAAGGCCCGTATATTTCTGCGGTGTCAAAAAAAGTTACGCCAAGGTCGATTGCGCGATGGATTGTGGCGATTGCGCCGGCGTCGTCTCGGCCTGCGCCGCTGTAGAAAGCTGACATGCCCATGCAGCCAAGGCCAATGCGCGAAACCTCAAGTCCGTTGGTGCCGAGGGTGATGTGCTTCATCTGGTGGGTGTCCTCTCCGGATCGGGCCACCATCATCAAGTCGGTGGCGACCCTTCCGATAGTAGCCATGGGCGGGAAGAGGCAGCTGCGGGCGAAAGCGGAAGACAAAGATCCACGACTGGGTCTGTGGGCTTCTGCGACCCACACTCGCCCTGGCAACGCGGCAGCAACGAGAACACAAATGGGCTGCTGCGGCAATATTTTCCGAAGAACATCGACCTCTCCCTCCACGGACCCGGGATCCTCGACAATGTCGCCGCAGAACTCAACGCAAGGCCCCGGAAACGTCACGGCTACCGCACCCCCGCAGAAGTCCTGACCGAGATACTCTCGAACCAGTCAAATCAAGCCGGTGTTGCGACCACCACCTGAATTCGCCACGTTTTGGTTACGAGACAGGCCAACGCCGTAGATCACCCGCAAGCCGAACCTCAACCGCTACTCTCAGCGCATGGCACTAACGCACACACAAGCCCTTGTTACTGTCACCGTCCGAGGGAACGATCTTGGTCGAGCCAGCGAAAGCCTTCGGCAAGCGTTACTCCCATACTCGGATGCGCGAATCATCGCACTGACGCAGAAGACGAACTGGATGAGTTCGCTTTTGGGCACCACCGCGATTCTTGCCGCCATCGAATACACCCCCACGACGCCAGTAGCCTAAAGGCGTCGTAAGCGGTACCTTCAGTGGGATTTCAGACGGGTGCGGTCGCAATTCTCACCTGCCGCGGCGTTTGGCCCCGTGTGGTGCGCGCGTCGCGTGCCAGTTGCGTCCTCGATTTGTCCGGCTTCGGCGTGTGGCTACCGGCTGGCCTCCGCTCGTGATGCGGTTGGATTGGCCTATGACGAATACCCCGGATTTGTGGGCTTCACGGGTAGGCGATTTCGCGGCAACGCAGCTCCGATCGCGCAGACGGCAACAGGCTGCAGGGATCGGGTTTCTTCTGGGAACTCTCGTCGGCGTCGGCGTCGGGTGGTTGCAGTTTGTGCTCAACGCGCCAAGGGATCCCTCGATAGGGCTTCTGGGCGCAATCGGTATCGCCACGATGCTCTCTGGGTGCGTAGGTGTAGCAATGTTCGTCACCGCCGCAACAACTAGATCGGTGGCAGCTACGAACGCGTTCCTCACTCTGCGGCGAGGGTACGTCGGAGTTACAGCGATCGGGGTCAGCGATGCGATGCACTCTGTCGCAGGATTCGATATATGGCGCCTAGGACTTGAACCACGACCGCCAGGCGAAGACGGTGCGACTGCCATTCGTGCGTGGTCGCCGGACATCCGGCGACTTATCCTCCCCGGAGAAACAGCCCGGACATGGAGGCTGCGGGCCTTAGTCCCGACACTTTTGGGCCTTGCAATAATGACGGGCATGGCCACTCTCGGTGGGTTTGGAAACTTTCCTTCCGCCGGGGTATCGATTAGCGGCTGGGCAGTCGCCGCGCTGCAGATAGCGGCCGGCGCGGTGCTCGCGGGTGTGGCGTCACTGAAAGCGCGCGCGGAGTTCCAGAGCGGCTATGTCACGTCCTTAGCAAATCGACCACCCTTTGATGTGCAGTTAGCGTTGGATCTTGTCGATGGGAAGACCGGATATTTGCTTCGCCCTGCAGGAGCTGCGTCCCTGACACCAGCGATGTTCCGTGAACGACTGCGACAGATTCGCTCGACACACTCCGGAGAGAACCCCGCCCGCATCGGGGAGTAACCTCGGCAACCGAACCCCGCCGCTCACAATACTCAAGACGATGATGAGTTCACCACCGAACATGACCATGATCAAAGGAGGATGCCCGCAAGCTCAAGGTCGAACGGACAACGCTTCAGGGTTGCACGTGGGTCGACTCGGTTTGAGCCCGGCAGGCCAAGGGATCGCCCACCACTATGCTCACCACATGCAGCTGAACTGGCGAATCACCACAGTCCGGCACAAGGTGCTGTACATCGTTCTTGGGTCTGCGACGATAGCGCTGTTCTTTCTCGCACTGAGGACATGGCTACTGGACGGGCGATCCTGGCCCTACGCCGCGATCGGCGTCCTCATCAACCTCAGCTACACATTGCTCGCAGTCCGCACCTTCCGCGGCCACCTCGAACCGGCTGCACCACCCCGGCCGTGGTGGCGGTGGACGGGCAGACCACAGGCCGGATACTGACTGGGCTCCCTCAACCTGCTTGCGGGGTGTGGCGCCATTCGAGACTTCTGGCCGCACCGGGGGCTCACTCCTGACCTGCCTGCGGTCATCATGAACGTGCTGGTCTTCCTCATCATTTCGTTCGGGTATTTCAACTCCTCATTCAGGCTTCGGCGACACCCCGAGCTTTGGTCACAGAAGAAACGCGCGAAACCCCCCGTACCCGCAATCGGTCCATAGCCGAACGTCCAGCGGGACGGAATTGGAGCGAGTCCGAGTGTCGGCCGACGTCACCGGCTTCGTGTCACATGGGGACCCGAACAGGTTTCCTCCCGTACTGGCGTCAAAGAGTAAAAGCTTGCCACGCATGCAGGCGGATCGAGCTCACCGTCGACCTCGTCGCCTTTTCTCAATGAACGCCGCTGTTTTATGAGGGAAGAGGTGTTGGATGACCTGCTGGCACCTCTGACCAGTAGCCTCAGCATGTGGTCGCCCCCATCGAAGTCCCTGAAACTGTCGGTGAGCGGTGCGTCATCTTGGGCTCCGGATTCTCGCGCGCGATCAGCAACCACATGCTGTTAACGCCAACTCAAAATAGGGCCAAAAACGCCAACTGAAAACAGGGCCACCAACCACCATGGAAGGTGATCAAATTGGATGATTGGGCAGAAATACGCCACCTGTTTTCCACCGGCAAACACTCCAAACGCGCCATCGCGCAACTTGTGGGAGTTTCCCGGGGAACCGTCGATCGGGCTCTGGCTGAAGACCGGCAACCCGGCTATCAACGAGCAGCATCTGGCTCAAGCTTTGACGTGCATGCTGCTGGTGTGCGGGTGCTGTTGGCGGCAACGCCGACGATGCCCGCCGCGACGATTGCCGAGCGTGTGGGTTGGTCCGGATCGGAGTCGCTGTTCCGGGCCAAAGTCGCCGGCATCCGACCCGATTATGCGGTGCCAGACCCCGCCGACCGGCTTGTGCATCCGCCCGGTTTCCAAATCCAGTGCGACCTCTGGTTCCCGCACGAAGACCTCCCGCTGGGCGATGACCAGCGGGCTGCGCCGCCGGTGCTGGTGATGACATCGACCTGTTCCGGGTTTCTGCAGGCGCGGATGTTGCCGTCGCGGACAACACCGGATCTCCTCGGCGGAATGTGGTCCCTGATCGAGGAAGCGGGGGCGGTGCCAGCCCGATTGACGTGGGACAACGAGACCGGCATCGGTCGCGGACGTCTCACCGACCCTGCCGCCGCGTTCGCCGGAACGCTGGGCACCGAGATCAAACTGCTCAAAGCCCGCGATCCGGAATCGAAGGGCGGGGTCGAGCGGATGAACCGGTTCTTCCGCAGCCGGTTCATACCCGGCCGCGCCTTCGCGTCCCCGGATGATTTCAACGACCAGCTTCAGGCGTGGTTACCGGTCGCAAATGCCCGCCTATCACGCAGCCGCCGCGGCCGGCCCAACGAGCTGGTGGCCGCAGACCGGGCGATGATGCGGTCCCTGCCGCCGGTGGCCCCGGAGGTGATGTTCCGCAATAGCGTCCGTTTGCCGCGGGATTACTACGTCCGCGCGTTCAGCAACGACTACTCCGTCGATCCGACCATGATCGGTCGTCTCGCCGACGTGACCGCGAGCCTGGACACGGTGACCGTCCACCATGATGGGGTGCTGATCGCCGAGCACCGCAGAAGGTGGGCGAGGCAGCTGACGGTCACCGACCACACCCATGTGACCCGGGCAGCTGCGCTGCGGTCCCAGTTCCAGGCCCAACACCGGCGACGACCGCCGGTCACCGCGGTCGTCGAGCTGGCATCGCTGGCGCACTACGACGAGCTGTTCGGCGTCGATCCCGCACTCGACCGCGACACGGCCCTCCCATCGCTCGTCGCGGTGCCGACGGTGCTTGCGGTCGCGTCGTGACCGGGCCGACGACGGGTGAAGCGGCATCGCAGATCGAGTACTACGCCCGCGCCCTGCGCGCACCCCGCATCAGTGATGCGTTCCGTCGCCTCGGTGACCAGGCCCGCGACGCTGGCTGGTCGCATGAGGAATACCTTGCCGCGGTCTTGTCGAAAGAGGTCTCCGAACGGGAAGCCTCCGGCGCCAACCTGCGGATCAAAGCTGCCCGGTTCCCCGGATACAAGGCGCTCGAGGACTTCAACTTCGACCACCAACCTTCTGCCGACCGGAATTTGATCGCCCACCTGGGCACCAGCGTGTTCCTCACCGAAGGCAAAAATGTGGTCCTCCTCGGCCCACCCGGGACCGGGAAAACCCATCTCGCCGTCGGCATCGGGATCAAGGCGGCGAAGGCCGGCCACCGGGTCCTATTCGACACCGCGACCGGCTGGGTGGCACGACTCCAGGAAGCCCACTCCCGCGGGAAACTCCCCGCCGAACTGGCACGGTTACGCCGTTACAGCCTGCTGATCGTCGACGAGGTCGGCTACATCCCCTTCGACCAAGACGCCGCCAATCTGTTCTTCCAACTCGTCTCATCCCGCTACGAACACGCCTCACTGATCATGACCAGCAACCTGCCATTCGCCCGCTGGGGCGACGTCTTCGGAGACCTCACCATCGCCTCCGCGATGATCGACCGCATCGTCCACCACGCCGACGTCATCAACCTCAAAGGCACCAGCTACCGACTCAAAAACCACGGACCCACCTCGACTGAGGCACACTAGAACCACACAACAGTGGCCCTGTTTTCAGATGGCATTAGTGGCCCTGTTTTCAGTCGGCGTTAACACATGCCGACGATGGTGGAGCTCAGCGGCGAAGTTTTGAGCCAATTGTCGCTGAACCCTAATCGGCTTGACCCATTTTAGGGCGACCTTGAGCAATGGATGTCCTACCTTTCCGTGGATCAGCCGTGGCTCACACCTTCGCAGAACCGCACAAATCGGGCACTCTTCGCTGACGTCAGCGGCGCGGTCAACTCTTGCATTCTGAATGCGGAGGGGAAAGTCGTTCTCGAACCGATGCCGGACTGGCTACTGCGTCTTGCTTGGACCTGGTGCGACAGTGAAACGAATGTGTTCAGTTTCAACTACGACACGCTTGTCGAGAGGGCGGTCACGCAGCTTGGTCGGCTGGGGACATGGGGCGATCTCTACGCAACCTCACTATCCTCGCGCAGCACTCCTGGCGACGGTGGGGCCATGTTCTCAGTTTTCTCCCCTCTTGCGCCTCTGCTTCGAATGTTTAAGCTTCACGGGTCGACAAGTTGGGCGTTCAGCGGGTTGGATTCCTCTCCGAGTGACCGAATCGTGCTTACCGCGGATCGACTCACCTGGCACGGTCGCAAGGATCCCGAGGACCCTGTTCCACCCCGATACATGTCACGGTTCGACGATGTAGTGCCACTGATCATCCCTCCGACTCTTACGAAAGGGCCGTACTACTCCAATCTCGCACTGAAGGCGCAATGGCGAAGAGCAGCAACTTATCTGGCTTCAGCTTCGACGTTGGCCGTCGTCGGCTACTCATTTCCCAACGCGGACCTCGTTGCTCGGCAATGGGTCTCCACGAGCTTCAGCGGTAAGCGGATGGACATCGTTGACAGGAGTCTGGAACGTCCTGATCAAATTCGTGCCGGCCTCCCTGGCGCCCTGGCTGGGATCGACAACACGGGGGTCAGTGCGGTTGAGGAGTATGTGGATCGAATATGCGGCCCACTCGTGCGCTGGCAGATTTGGAGCGCCGGAGATGAGTTCGGCGCGCGCGTGAAGCTGATTGTGAATGGCAACGATTTGGTTGCGCACATTGCCCCGGCGGACATGCCCTGGGGCAATGAACCCGACGAAGCCCAACGATGGGTGCATGAGCGAATAGAGCGCAACGCCCCTGGGGCAATCAACGGGGCACGGTCAGAGTCCGGTCGACCGGGCTCCCTTGAATCGCGATTTGTAGTCCTCCCGCCCGGCGCAACCGTTGATATCTCCTGATCAGGCTGAGATCTGCCCACCCTGCGATGATTCGATAGTGATCTTCATTCAATTCGCCGACACCCACAAGATGAAACTGTCGTCGTTGCAGACGTCTCAGGTTCAAGACTTGTGCGCCGACTGAACCAATCGAGCCGGCCAGGCATCGCGCCGATTGTCTTCGGACATGTAGCCCGCAAACCGGATGCCCAGCGGGACGAAATTGGAGCGATTCCGAGAGCCGGCCGACGTCACCAGATTTTTTTCAGATGGGAACGCTCTGCGGTACACGTTCGCCGCGAGAACGATCCGTCGGGGAACTGAGCGTTTGGGATACTCGATGGATGGTCGAAGTCACTCTCACCCTGTTCACTGGCTCGGCCGCACTCCGGCGCGCTACGCGAAACGACTTGCCGGCAATTCTGGGGCTTCTCGCCGATGATCCGATCAGTGCGTCCCGCGGCGACGCCGATCGAGCGGAGGACCGTCCCGCGTACGAGCGCGCCTTCGCCGCAATCGATAAAGATCCAGCCCAACAGCTGCTTGTGGCGACGTCGACCGAAGGCGAAGTGATTGGCACGATGCAACTCACGGTCATTCCAGGACTTGCCCGGGTCGGGTCCTCCCGATTACAGATCGAGGCTGTCCGAGTTCGCGCCGACCACAGGAGCCGAGGCATTGGCGGAGCAATGATCCGTTGGGCTGTGGACAACGCCCCGTCTTATGGTGCCCAACTCGTTCAACTCACCTCCGACGCCGCACGCGTCGACGCACACCGGTTCTATGAACGACTTGGCTTCACAGCGTCGCACGTCGGATTCAAATACCCGGTACCGGAGATCCGCTGACACAAAGCTCAAGTCCGAGCCACCAACAGCAAAATGAGTCAAGTCCGGCAGTTAGCCTGAGCACGCCCGTCTGCGCGGCCGGCACGAGTCTAGGAGTCACTCACCAATGAGTACCGAACTGCACATCGAGTTGGACCGCATCTTCGCGGCTCGCAACCGAGACAATATGGGCCCAACGATTGCCGCCCTTCTCCATGTCTATGAGCGGCACCCGCTCGACCCCCGAGTTCTCTACGAAGTGGGCGGCGCGTACGACACCGCGGGCGAGGAGACGACCGCCCTGGGGTTCTACGAGCGAGCGATGACCGAGGGGCTCGAAGGGGATGTGCGTCGCCGGTGCTACCTCCAATACGGGAGCACCCTCCGCAACCTTGGTCGCCTAGACGAGTCGCTGACAGTGTTCGCGCAAGCGCGCAGGGAGTTCCCGGACTCGGTCGCCCTCGGCGCATTCGAATCTTTGAGCCTGCATGCGGCCGGCCAGGTCAACACCGCTCTCGGCAGCCTTCTCTCTCTGCTTGCCGACAATGTGCATTCGGAAGAGATTGAACGGTACAAGCCCGCACTGCGGGGCAACGTCGAGTACCTGACATCGCTCGACTCTTCGGCCAATTCCGAAAGCGCCCGATAGCCGAACCTTTATTGGGGCAGCTCATCAGTCAGGTCGAAGTTCATTTGAATACGCCGGCCGTACCCAAGTCCTCGCTGTTGCTCTGCAGCCAGTAGATCTCGAAGAAAATCAGAATCGGGATCACGCTCGATAAAACCACAGCTCGAGTAGAAGGGGACGTTCCATGGAACGTCCGCGAATGTTCGCAGGGTGACCCGTTTGCATCCGCGCTCTCTCGATTCGCTCTTGATTGCCTCGACGAGAGCACGCCCATGTCCGCGATGCGCTGCCGACGGCTTGACCGACAGCTGCTCGAGATGACTGCTGCCAGAGACTTCAAGGACGTGGGCAAACCCGATCGGGTCCGATCCCGGACTGTCGCTGGCTACGAGGATGAAGCCACTCTGCTGTGAGGGCTCCGCATAAGAAGGAGCAGGCCGCCAGCCGACTATCGAGAACACGGTCGCGAACAGCGCGTCGGCTTCATTCTCGATCGCTTCAAGAAACTCCAGATCGTCGGCCGTCGCTTGTCGAATAAAAGCCTTCACCATGAATCCGAGAGTAGCGTGACGAAGATTGCCGTAATGGGGACGGTAACCACGACGTCGGGTGCTGCTGCCTTATGCTGCCGGTATGCGCATTGTGCTGCGATTTATCAGCCCTCGACCGAATACCGGTCGCCAGGGCTTAGTCGCACGCGCCTAGGTACCACGCGTCGGATTGGGTCGAGGGATTCCGCATCTCTCCCCACTTCGACAAAGGACCTACCCATGACCTCATACATCACGCCTGCAGAGCTCGGCGACAATCTCACCCTTCGCGACCTGAGCGACCCGAACCAAGGCGCTCACGCCATGCAAATTATTTTGGCCAACGTCATCACCGATCTCACCTCCGCCTGGAGCATCCCGCACGAAACCCTGCGACATAGCCCCTTAGTCGCGGTTGAAGACAACTACGACAGGCTCGGCTTCGATCCGAACGCAGTCACTCGCGACCAGCGATACTCCCGCTATATAAGCCCAACGGTGATGCTCCGAAGCCATACCTCTGCATCAGTACCATGGCTGCTTTCCAGTCTCGCCGGACAGGCGAATGTTGATCAGTTCGTCGCGATGCCCGGGCTGGTGTATCGACGGGATGCCATCGACCGCACCCACGTTGGAGCACCCCACCAGGTAGATCTGTGGCGAATCTGCTCACAACCCGGCCTTGACGAAAACGATCTCGAAAAAATGATCGCAACAATAGTCAATTCCGTGCTGCCCGAAACGATTTGGAGAACAATTCCAGCCACCCACCCTTACACGACAATGGGCCGGCAGATCGATGTCCTGATCAACGACGAATGGCTCGAGCTCGCCGAATGCGGACTGATCGCCCCACACCTATTCGACAGAGCCGGCCTGGACTCCGCCCAATGGTGCGGACTGGCGTTAGGGATGGGCCTCGACCGTGCGCTGATGCTCCGCAAAGGCCTTGACGACATACGGCTGTTACGGGCAACGGATCCAAGAATCGCCTCGCAGATGTTAGACCTCACGCCGTGGATGCCTGTGTCCGTGATGCCCCTAATCCGGCGGGATCTTTCCATCGTCATTGATGAGAACACAGACGAGGAAACTCTCGGCGATACCATCCGGACAGCTTTGGGGGCCCGCGTTGACGACCTCGAGTCAGTCGAAGTCCTCAACGTGACTTCGTATGTAGATTTGCCAGAGCAGGCGAGAGATCGTCTCGCGCTCAGCCCACACCAGATCAACGCGCTAGTAAGAATTACTCTTCGTCCCTTGTCGACCACACTCACCGACAGCGAGGCAAACGAGATACGCAATACCGTCTACCTCGCCCTGCACGAAGGTTCCACTTTGGAACTAATCAGCTAGCAAAGTCCGGCTTGCAGGCACAGCGCCGGGGTTTCAAGCCCGCGAGCCGGACGATCAACGGACGCGATTTCGTGCACTCGCGAAAGCACTCCTGAGAGCACTTTTCGATCGATTCGCTGCCCGTAAGCGGAAGGTGGATCCCGCCGTCGCAAACGCCGTGGGGTAACAGGCGCAGGTCACAGGGCGCAGAGCGCAGGGTGCAGGGTGCTGGATGGGGTTACTTGAGCTCAGCGGTTGTTGCTTGCGACTCATCTGCGTTCGGCAGGATGCTCGTGCGAAGCCCCCTCACGCTGGGGTGTGCGGTGACGCCGACGAGCGTCGCGGCTGTGACACCGGCAGCAACCAGCAACACGACCGCGGGCCCGAACACTGCAGCAATCGGGGCGACTATCGCAAGTCCAATTGGTCGAAGCGCTGTCGAACCCATCCAGTCGAACGATGAGACCCGGGCAATCAGATGGGCAGGAACGTTGTCTTGCAGTGCCGTGAACCACAACGTGTTCGGGATGCTGAATCCGAGGCCGAATAATACAGCGCACGCGATAAGGACGGGCAGCGGTGCGTTGAGGGCGAGGGCCACGAGCAGGGCCATGCAGCCCAGACTGAAGCTATTGGCCACGAGGAGCGGATGTTTCGGCCTGATCCGCAGGGAGATCGCATCTCCCACCAACGCGCCAACACCGGTTACTGCGGCGATGACAGCCCACGTTGTCGCCCCTTGGTAGTGACTTTGCGCGATGACGGGGCCTAGCACGCTGTATGTTCCGAGCACAAAGAGTTGGAAGATCGAAAATTCCAGGATCATCAGTCCGATCCACCGAGTTGCGATGATCGCACGGAACCCTTCCGCGATCTCCCGCACGATGCCGATACGTTCCTTGAGCACACGTGGCGGTACGACCACTTGGGCCAGGAATATTGCGCTGATACCGAAAGAGATCGCATCCGCCCCGACTGCCCAAGCATTGCCGACGAGGGCGATGAGTATGGCGGCGATCACCGGGCCTGCGATGGCGGAGATGTTACTCGTCGCCGACAGTAACCCGTTCGCACTTTGCCGCTCGGCGGCGGGAACAGCCTCCTGCACCAGTCCCGTGGATGCGGGCCGGAAGAAAGCACTCGCCGCACCATTTCCCGCCTGCAGCAGGACCATCGCCCACAGCGCCGGGGAATGCTGCGTCAGGATCAGCGCAAACGCACCCTGAGTGCATAACCGCACCAAATCGCTGGTAACCATGAGGCTCTTACGCGGCAATCGGTCAGCCCACGCGCCACCCAGCAACACAAAAACGACCAGCGGAACAGTTCGACCGGCGAGCACCAACCCGAGCGCGGTAGCGGAATGGGTTGTCGCCAGCACAGCGAACGCGACAGCGATCGGCGCAATCTGGTCACCAAGGGTGCTTACCGACTGCGCGAGAAAGATCCGCCGAAACTGTGGCTCACGCAGCAGAGTAAGAGCAGACATTGCCTCGACTCTAAGGGGTCAGAGTCATCATGCAGAACAAATACCCCCGCCGACGCGAGTCAGGCCACCGCAGTCGCCTCTCGGTCAGAACTGAAGTCACCTGTTTCGTGCCCTGGATCAGCGCACAACCGCAATCGACTGCACACCCCACCAGCGGTGGTCACCCAAGCTATCGATGCAGCCCGCAGGCGGGAGGTCCTACGGGAACCTCGAACGCGACATGAGTCGGGCGAGCGTCGCGAACGACCTCCAAGGCGTGCGCGTTAAATGTTAGAGCTGCTTGACCATTTCTAGTTCGCTCTTGCTGGGGTCGAGGTTGTACGGGGCCGTCTGGCCCGTGGCCACGAAGCCTCGGTGTTCGTAGGCCTTCCATGCGCGAGCGTTGTCTTCGTGTACATGAAGGGTCAACCGGCTGCTCTCGGTGCGGGCCCATTCTTCTACTGTCGCCAATAGCGCATCGGTCAGACCCATCTGGCTGCCACGAAACTCCGGAGCTACATACACGCCCACGAGAAGTGGTCCCGTGTCGGGATCGGGCACGAATCCAGCCATCGTTCCAATCCAGAGTCCAGAGTCGGCTATCCCCACGATCGCGATGCCGTGTTCGCCGGTGCCGCGGTTCCCGCGCATTCTCCACTCGGCCTCGTCATGGCCGAGTGCTTCCTCGAGTGTTTCGGCGTAAGCCGTCGGGGTATCGCGGATCATCTCTACGCGCAGATCATGGATCTGACGCCAGTCGGACTCAACCGTTCGTCGGATCGAAAACGCATGTGTGCTCACCACCGAGAGCCTATCTCGCGGGGTTGAGGCGCCCGCACGCCCGATAAATGCGGAATGGTTAGCCGGTATGGCCGCAAGCCGAACCCCCTACAGGACGGGGTTGCGGCGGACCACGATCAGCAACCCGAAATCGAATCGTTAGCGTCGCTGGAGGCAGTCATCGGTCGGTGTCTCCAACGTGAAGCGAGTTCCGTATCCGCCTGCGTAGCCGTAGTCGATGCTCTGAACGGTCACGTGGCCAGGACTTGCCTCGACAATTCGAACGGCGATCGGTTCGGGGTGCGAGTCGATGGTCAGCTCCCACCGGTCCGCTAGATAGCTCAAACCTGTGGATTCGAGAACTTCGACCGCCTCCGACACCTGACATGGGTCGGCAAGGTGATAGCCGAAGACTGTAGTTGGGACTACATGAGTTCCGTCGTCGGCTGTGGGCGCGAGGTAGCCGAGGAGTTCGTTGTCGGCGTCTCTGTGGACCGCGGTCCAGGTTGGAGGAATCATTGTTCACTCATTCGGTCGAGGGAGTGTGACGGGTGCCGCTGGCAGGGAATTCTGGCCAGAGTTGGATAATGGCCGTCATAATTTTCGCGGTTGTTGCGTGAAGTGAGGCGATGCTTGACGCTTCGTCATCGCTTAAGACATAGCCGTGTAGGTCGACTGGGTGTCCTCGAACCCACACGTGACGGATGTTTTGTGTGTCGGTGATTCGTACTGTTGGGTCACCGGTGACAAGGAGAAGATCTGCACGTTGGCCCACGGCGATCGTGCCGCGGTCGTGAAGGTTGAATGCCTCTGCTGTCGAGCCCGTTGCTGCGGTGAGTGCTGCGGTGGGTGTGAGCCCGGCCGAGACAAGATGCTGTAGCTCTCGGTGCATGCTGGCGCCGTGGATGATTCCCGGATTCGGGGCGTCGGTTCCGGCAAGGAGTGATACGCCGACGGCCCGGAGGTTGCGAACATTCACCGCGATTATGGAGAAGTCCGGCAATGGGTCGGGGAGCCATCGTTGACTTTGCTGCTCGATAACTTTCGTCCAGGCTGCCCCGAGCCTCCGTGCGAGTTCGGGGTGCCCCAGGATCGGCAACTTCCGGTTCGCGCCAGGGAACCCGTCAGCGATTGACATTGTTGTGATCACCTTCACGCCGCTACGGGCGATCTCGGAAAGCTGCACTGGAGCAATCTCGTCGAAGGGAGCATGAGCAAGGACATCGACGCCGCAGCGGACAACGTCGATCGCTGCCTTCGAAGTGGTCGCATGTGCCACCACGATGAGATTCGCCTCGTGAGCCGCGCGAACCAGAGACCGAATCGTGTCCAAGTTCAAAGCCGGCGTCGCGTGGGGGCTCGTTGATCCATCTTCGTAGAGCACCTTGATGTGTGTGGCACCTTCAGAAACCCGTTCCGCTACAAACTGGTCTGCGCCGCTCGGTCCTTCGAGATAGGGGAACGGAGAGTAGGCCATAGTGGGGTGGCCCCCGGGCGCTGTTGCTCCGATGCTGGAAGTCCGAAAGTCGGCGTATCCCGGCTGTGCACGAAAGGTTGCCTCCGATGCCGTGAGGTCAGGCTTGCTGAACTGATCGATGAGCGTCGTGACCCCGAACGTCGCCGCTTGACGAAGCGAACCGGGGAGCAAGTGCACGTGCGCATCAATGAGTCCGGGCAGAATCGTGCCGCCCCGAGCATCGATGACGCCAGGATCCGACTCTCTCATTCCCAGGGATCCAACCTCGGCGATGTGCCCGTTTTCGACCCTGATCGTCCTTGCCGGGATGGATCTGCGTCCGTCGAAGATCTTGGCGTTCATTACGGAAAAGCTGTTCATCTGATCACCATAGAAGTTGACACTGTGTCAAGGTCAAGTCCATAAACTGTTGGCATGTCACTTTCCATCAGCCAGGTTGCCAATCTCGCCGGGATTAGCGCACGGATGCTGCGCCATTACGACAAACTTGGCCTGCTGCACCCGAGCAGGGTCAGCGTTAACGGATATCGCTGGTACGAACGCGAGCAACTTTTCCGACTCCAACGCATCCTCTTGCTGAGGGATTACGGGCTGTCATTGCCAGCGATCAAAGACATTCTGTCGCGGAACGATGCAGCAGAGGAACATGAGGCTCTCACCGCGCATCGGGCACTTGTCGCAGAAGAGCGCGACCGCCTAACGGATCTGCTTTCCACTCTAGATCGCACCCTGAAAGAGATGGCCGGCGGCAGCCAGATCGGTGAACAGAACTTCTTTGAAGGCCTACGGACAACGCGAGGAGCCCTTCGGAAGGACCTCCTCGAACGGTTCGGTCCACAAATTGACTCCGCGTTTACTTCCCACGAGACAATCACCGCCGAATGGGATGAACGAGACTACGAAGCAGCCGCCCAAAGAGGCAAAGCCCTGTACGAAGAGCTGACTGACACGATGAGGCAAGGGTATGCACCTCAATCATCAGAAGCTGCCTCTCTGGTCCAAAGCCACTATGACCTCATCAGCGAGACCTGGACTCCGGGAAAAGAGGCCTACGCAGGCCTCGCGGACCTGTACCTCGAGCCGGGGTTTCAGCGCGACCTTGTGGCTGACATCGATCCGAACTTGCCGGAATGGCTAGCTGCTGCCATGAAAGATTTCGCTGAGAAGGCTCTCTCAACCAAGAGACAAGCTTCTTCCGAAGGTTCGTCCCGATAGACGAACCCCTTACGCACGAGTGAATCTCGCCAGATCACTAGATCTGGCGGCCTGCTCACATCTTGTTTCAGCGCGTTGCTGCTCTCGCTCCTCGCCACGCAGCCACGACAGACCATCCCAGGAAAAGAAACAAGAGCACGATGCAAGCAGTCATGGCTCCCGGGGTGAACTGGGCTGCCCCTGCAGCGATCGCTACGACAACGAAGCCAATCCATGACGGCACCAAAGCGGCCCGATGACCTGCAACCCACGCAGCGTCACTGGCCATCGTTGGCGGAATCCTGAGTCCAATGAAGCCATTTCGGCGGATCCTTCCCGACGCGGCCAGCTGCGTCACGACGACGACGACGAGCATTGCGGCAGCAATCGTGTAGCCGGCAAAATTTGCTTGGTAAGTCATGCCTCAGGGTATCGACACCGCACAACTTGAGCCAATGTTGCATAACCAAGAGGTAGTCACCGTGCAGGGCAGCCAGACGGATACGCAACGCACCCTCAATATGGAAACAAGTCCCGGCCTGCAAGCGGAACGACCACCGGGCGGCATTTCCGACCATCGCGAGACCACGCCCGAACCCACTTTTCACCCGGATCGCCCGCCAGTAAGCGGAACGTCTTATACATCTGTGTGGAGGCTCCTGGATAGCTCAGCGAGGTCCACCGGCTGCGGGTTACTGCCGTGTTGGTGTACCGCTGTGAACGTCCGCGCCCGGTTGTCGGTTACCCAGGCTGACTGCTGGTGGTCTGGCGAAGAACGGCGGCCCGTGGTGGGCGGCGTTGCAGGCGCGGTTGCACTGAGAATTGTCTGTTTGCCAGCAGCACGATGATGACGCCGGCCATCACAATCCACGTAGCCCAACCCAACGGGCCGGTGGCTACCGGATTGGCGCTGGTGTTGGCGGCGATTACCAGCGCGAGGAATCCTGCGGTGGCGTTGAAGGCCCCGTGTGCGAAGACCGACGGCCACACGGATGCGGTGCGTAGCCGCAGCCAGCCCAGCAGCACCCCGTAAAGGATGCAGCCTCCCATCATCATTGCGACACCGAACAGGTTGGGTTGGTTGAAGTTGTAGCCGAGCAGGATGATCGGGCTGTGCCAGAACCCCCAGACAGCACCAGAGATCAGCAGGGCCGGGCATGTTCCCAATGGTCGCAGGCTAGGCAGGAGGTAGCCACGCCAGCCGAGCTCTTCTCCGATGGTCACAAACCCGTTAATCAGTGCGGCGAACGGAATCAACAACAGTTGAACTAACACGATCAGTCCGGTCGGCAGAGGCCCGACCTTAACGCCTGCGTGTGTTATCGCGGCCTGCAGGGTGGCGGCAAACCCGGAAAAGTGGGCCAGATCCAGATGGACAAGCCCGAACGCGGCGGCCAGGAACACACCCGCGATGACTATCAGTGCGCTCCCGAAGATGGCGAAGACGCACATCCAGATGGTGCGTTTGAGCGGCCGGAGCGGCCAGATGCCCAGGTAGGCGGGAAGTGGCCGCGGTCGCGGCTTCTGCACGAAGAAGACGACCATCAGTACAGATACCAGAGGTGTAAACATCATCACCGGCAGCAGCAGCCCGGTCAGCGGACTGCGTAGTCCGGTGCCACCCAACCACAACGGCAGCGCAACCAGCCATGCCAGCGCACAAGCGAGGATCACGAACATGATCACGCCACGCCATGGCACGACGGCAAGGGTAGGCAGCGCTGGCGGATCGGCCTCGATCGCAACCGGATGGCCTTGCGTGTGGTTGGGCTGTCCATATTGACTCATCGGGATTCGCCTTGAGGCAGGATGTACAACCCTGCGATCGTGTGGTCGTCGCGGAAAGAGATACGCGCGGTGAATTCGCCGGCTTCGAACACGAGCGGCGTGTTCGTGATCGTGATATCGGCCGCACGTGCGGCCTTAGTCTCACCTCGCCTTTGGAAGGCACCGGCCATTCCGATAATTTGCGCCCAGGCCGCTGCCAGACCCTCGCCGGTCAGGCCGTCACGCATCTGCGCATCGAACCGATCAGTGACCTCCTCCCAGGCCCCGCGGGAAAGAGCATCGACGACGGCCTCAGCCAATGTGATGGCTTCAGGTGACGGTGTGGTGTCCATTGTTTCTCCTGTTCTAGGGTCGATCGGTTTGCCGAATCGTTGAAAGGCTGCCTGGCGTGAGACACCCAGAACATCGCCGATCTCTTGCCAAGTACAACCGGCGTCGCGCGCCTTTTCCGCGGCTGCGGCAACCAATAGGGCGGCCTGCGCTTGCACCTCAATCGAAGCCCGCAGTGGGCCCAACGGCATCGCCTCACTGCTCAAGACGGGTGCTGCAAGAATCGCGCCGATTTCGCGGTGAAGACGGGCCGCAGCCGCGGAGAAAGCATCAGACATACGTAAATTATAAATTGACAAATCATATTAATGTCAAGTAGACCAATAACAAGGGTCCCCCATAGGAGTGAAAGAGGATGTTGAAGTGGCTGATTTGACGGTGCAAGGCGACGAGCTGGTTCTCTCACTCAATGAGATGGAGAAGCTCGAGGCCGTTCATGCCCGCGATATCCGGGTACCGGTCGCATCCGTTCGGAGTGTTGAGGTGGTAGATGATGCCTTGGATGTGGTGCACGGCATCCGCACCGGCACCGGAATTCCTGGAGTTCTCGTTGTGGGGACCATCCGGCATGAAAGCAAGAAAGCATTCGTCGTCGTTCACCACGGCCATTCACGCGGCGTCTTGGTCCGCCTGGACGGCGCAGATTACGACGAGCTGGTAGTCGGTTGCGACAACCCCGAAACGCTCGCCGCCAGTCTCGCGGTGTCCCGTTGAGATGACACTGCCCAAGCGCTCCGCACTCCTCCTGCCTTTGGCACTCGGCACCCACGTGATCATCACTGCCTTAACCTGGCGCGACCTTCGCCAACGGCCAGTCACGCAGGTACGAGGAAACAAACGCGTGTGGCGTGTCGCCAGCGCGCTGAACACTGCCGGCTCACTGACGTACCTGCTCATCGGACGACGTCACTGATCGCGTCCCACTTCCAGCGGCTATGGCGCGATGGCGTCACCGCTTTCGCGGCGTGATCGCGTGGGCGGACACAATCGTGGCCAGAGCCCCGCCAGAAATCCCGCAGGCCCGCGTGCAAGCGGAACGACCAGCGGGCGGGTTTCTGCGCCATCGCGAGAGTGGGCTCGAAACCGGATTTCGACCAAAGAGGGGTGCCCGCAGGGGTACCTTTGGTCGACTCTCACCGAATCATTCTGATTTCGGGAACACCGCCGAAGTTCTCGTCTACTTTGTTCATTCCGTCGGGCGAAAAACCATTCCGAGCATAAAACGCGTGTGCCCTCGGATTGTCGTCCAATACCCACAGGGACGCCTGTCGGCCGCTGAGAGCAACATCGAGGAGATCCTGGCCAAGCCCTGAACCGTGGTGAGAGGCGAGCAAGTAGATGCTGCCCAGCTCCAGATCCCTACACGGCGATTCTTCACGCGGAGAACTTGTGGAGGCGAAACCTACGATGCGCCCTTCCCACTCGGCCACCCACAACTCGCCGAGGTCCTCGTTCAGAAACCGGGTCCACATCTTGGCCCGTGAACTGGCGGGAAAGCTCTCGATCACTCCGCCAGGAAACTTGCCCGAGTAGGTCTCGACGTGAGCCTCGTAGTGGACACGACCTACGTCTTCCACATCATCCAGAGAGGCTCTTTTCACAGTAGCGACCATGGTCACAGACTAACCACCGGGCAGGAGCAAGGCCGGTCGCAACGACACCCCACCGACCGAAATGCACATGCTGCCGGCAAGCCGGACGATCAGCGGGCTACTTTTTCCGCTATCACTGCGGCCCGCCGGAGACCACTTTTCGACCCGATCGGCCGCCCGTAAGGGGAACCTCGAATGGGACACGGCTGGCCCGCACACCATCTAGTACGTTCGCGGTGAGAAGGCGACTCACACAGAGGCGTGGGCTGTCATACGTTCCACGCAGTGGGTTGCTGTGACCTTGGTCGTCGACGCAGGATTCCTAATGAGAGCTTGTGCCGGACGCACGGGTCGGCGTTCAAGGTTTCCACCATAATTAGGGCAAGCCCGGCCAGGAAACGTATCCACGCAATCGGCACACCAGGTGCATTCAAAGGTGCAGATCCATACGTCGTCCGCGTCGACGGCGAGATCTCGATCACAACATTCGCAGCTAGGGCGTATTTGAAGCATGACCGAGTATGACAGGCCGCAATGGCCCAGCTGCGACGGTGTTGCGGCGTCCGCTTCGACCCGCACGGTACCCCAATGTGGGCGCGGATCAAATGGGAAGGTAGCATCCTTGTCCTGTTCGCGGAACGGTGACTGCGACAGTTACTGGCGTCGCGCGAGTACAAAACCCTGAGCATGTCGCTCCGACGTGCGCGGCGTACGATCCAGCTTCGCGATGAGGTCGAAACCACCGTTGGTGAGAGTCGCGATGACGTCGTCGGTTCGGTGCAGGAATGCCCGCAGCTCGACGTCGTGTCCGTACGGCCTGTTCAACTGGCGTTCTCCGGCACCGACCTGGTAGCCAAACAGCACTAGCCCCTCAGATCGGAGAATTCGAGCGAATTCAGCAACGATCTCGGCGAGCTGATCCGGCTCGGTGTGAATGATCGAATACCAGGCAAGAATGCCGTCGAACTCACCTTCCGGAAATCGAGTATCCGAAAGATCTGTCTGGCGGAATTTGGCGGTCGGGTGCGCAGACTGCGCGAGCGCGATCATCTCCGCTGACAGATCGATGCCGACTACATCAAGTGACGGGGATTGCGACTGGAGGTAGGTCACCATCCGGCCGGCCCCGCATCCAGCGTCCAAGACCTTCGAAGCAGGACGCTTGGCAACCTCGCTTACGAATTCATTGACCATCGCTAGGTCAAGCGGCGCCTCGAAGCCTGTGTCGGGAATTATCGTCGCATAGTCAGAAGCCACCGCATCGTATGCCGATCGAGTTTGCTCGCGCAGTTCTTCGTTCACGGAGACGACCATATCGAACACGCCCCCACGCGGACCGTTCATTGGGACGAGAGGCCTACGAACCTTTCTGTACTCGCAGAATCGCCCCGAAGTCGCGGAATATTCGGTCGCCTTCGAACTTCGCCGTCGGTGACACGAGGTCAAGATTCACAAAGCCGTGCACCATACCGTCGAGATGCCTGTGCTCAGCTAGAGCGCCTCCGACACGCAAAACCTCAACTAGTTCGAAACCCTCATCTCTCAAAGGATCGTGTTCACTCGTGACCAGAAGGGTCGGCGGCATACCGACAGCGCTATGGACAACCGGACTGAACTCCGCAAGTTGTGAAGCTGTCGCCCCCGGTAGCCATTGCGCCACGAACCAGTGAAGAGCAACGGCACTCAATCCCCAGCCGCGCCCCTTACTTTGAACGCTCGGACTGCTCAAGGTCAGATCGGCATTCGGGTTGAGTAACAGTTGGCCAGCAAGCGTGAGCCCCTTGTCGACCATTCGACGCGCGGCGAGAAAACCGATGAGGCCGCCGGCACTGTCCCCAGCGAGACCTATTTGTGCCCCCGCGTGATGCTCAATCAACCAGTCGAGCGCCGCTTCGACGTCATCAACGGCTGCGGGGGCCGGAGACTCAGGGGCGCATCTGTAATCAACGGCGAAAACATTGATCTCCCCCTCAACGGCAAGACGTCTGCACGCGCGATCATGCGACTTGAGGTCCCCAAAAACGAACCCACCGCCGTGAACATAAACGACAAATGGTGCGCCGACTATCCCGATGGAATACAACCGGCCCGGGCACTGTAGGGCTGTTCCGACGACGAGATCCGTGACCGCAGCAACCTCGGGGCCTTTCGGCCGGAGTCGGGGAGCGCGCAATCCTTCGACGGAAAGAGGAGCATCGGGTTCCCGTCGAATCTCGCCAATCCATCGTTCCAACTCTCGGTCCGCGATCACACGTCCCACCCTAGGACCAGCAACAATATGTAACCGGATGGTGCCGGGACAGACATTGTGGCCACCAATGCCCATTCGGCTCGCTGTCCGCAAGGCGAACGGCGGGTTCAGCCGGTCGTTGCAACACTCGTTTGTCAGTGAGGTGTTGTCTGTGTGGTCGAAGGATGCGTTGGTTCAGAAGCGGGAACAGTTCTGGGTGTTAGTTGCCGGAGGTTCGACGTCGTCTGCAGCATGTGATGCTGTGGGGGTGAATCGACGAACTGGACGGCGTTGGCGGCAACCGACAGGAGGTCGGGTTCCGTTGCCGAAGCCGAAGCTATCGGGGCGTTACCTGTCTGTGGAGGAGCGGGTGCAGATCGCTGACCTGCACCTGACGGGGACCAGTATGCGGATGATCGCTGTCGAAGTGGGCCGCTCGGCCGGCACAATCAGTCGGGAGCTGGCCCGAGGTGGATCCAAGACCAGCCCGCGAGCACGAACCCGGTATGCCCCGTATGCTGCGCAGAAACAGGCCGAGCATCGGGGCCGCCGCCCCAAGGGGAGTAAGTTCGACCACCCGGAACTGGCATCCTTGGTGCAGGCGAAGTTGTGTGTGAAATGGAGTCCGGAACAGATCAGTGATCACCTGGCAGTGGTATTTCCGGACCGGCAGGAGATGCGGGTGAGTCCCGAGACGATCTACCAAGCACTCTATGTTCAAGGCCGTGGCCACCTGCGGGCTGACCTGCATCAACACTTGCGCACCGGCCGCGCGATCAGACGTCCAAGACGACCTGCCGCAAAAAACTCGGGCAAGATCCCGGACATGATCATGATCAGCCAGCGGCCTGCGGAAGTGGCCGACCGTGCTGTTCCCGGTCATTAGGAGGGGGATCTGATCCTGGGGTCGAACTGCCGGTCCGCGATTGCAACTTTGGTGGAACGTCAGACCCGGTTCACCATGCTGGTCCACCTTCCCGGCGACCACAACGCGATCACCGTTCGTGATGGCCTACTGGCAACCATCAAAACCCTTCCCGAACGGCTGGCCAAGTCCCTGACCTGGGATCAGGGAACCGAGCTGGCCCAGCACCGGCAGATCACCCTGGCGACCAAGATGGCGATCTATTTCTGCGACCCACACTCGCCCTGGCAACGAGGCACCAACGAGAATACGAACGGGTTGCTGCGCCAATACTTTCCGAAGGGCACCGACCTCTCCATCCATTCACCCGAACGGCTGCTCGAAGTCGCAACCGAACTCAACAATCGGCCCCGCAAAACACTCGGCGGGATCACCCCCGCCCAAGCCATGCAACGACTACTGTCAAACCCAGAAAAACCCATCGTTGCAACGACCGCTTGAATCCGCCGTTCCCTCACCGGGCGCTTTCTCGGCCTGAATTCTGTTTTTTTACCAGAACGAACGCGGCAAAAAATCCGGGACTAAAAAAGCCCTTCGAGAACGTCTTTATTCCTTCAATAATCAGACCCCGGATCGTCGAGCAGCCAGGCCTTGCTCCCGACGCGGCGGTAAATCATGACTAGATCGCAGGCGTATGGCCCCCCGTTGTGAACGTCTGGCGCCTGACTTTGCCCGCGTCGTCCCGGAGCGGTTCGGTACTGCTGCGTATCTCGTCGGGTAAGTTCGGCCCCAGTATGCCGCGTGCCCAGGCCATCAGCTCGGTCGCACCAACACTGGCGTTTGCGATGTCGGCGATGGCGACGACACGTTGGCCGAGGTCGTCATCTGCCTGGCCGAACGCGACCGCCGATCGCACTGCGGGGTGCGCTTCAAGGGCCTGTTCTATCGTGATCGGAGCGATCTTCTCCCCGCCGCGCACGATCAGGTCATCGGCACGGTCGAGGATCCAGAGGAACCCATCACTGTCGGTCTTTCCGAGATCGCCGAGGGTGTGCCAACCGTCAACCACCGACGTCTCAGTGCCGACGTATCGGTAGGTTCGGGGCCCTTTACGCCGCATTTGCACCAGCCCCACTTCGCCCGCTGTAAGTTCGGCGCCCGTTGTGGTGGAGACCACCCGCATCTGCGATCCACCAATGGGTCGCCCGACAGATCCGGGGCGCTGGAGCCATTCGTCGCCGCGGATCATTGTGAGACCGGCTGATTCGCTGCCCGCGTAGACCTCGGTGACCTTCTCGGCCCCGATCCATTCGATCCAGCCACGTTTCGTGTGAGGTGCACATGGGGCGCCGATGTGCAGGATCGAATCGAGGCTCGTGAGGTCGAAGGTGGCGCGCTCCTCCGCGGGCAGGCGAAGCATTCGGTGCATCATCGTCGGCACGAGCATCACCCATGTGATGTGTTCTCGGACAATTGCGCGCAGGGTGTCTCGCGGGTCGAAGCGCGGTTCGATGACGAGGGAATGGCCCGTCATAAGACCCCGCATCGCGTAGGTGAAAGGCGCCGAATGGGCTAAGGGCGCTACGACAAGTTGAGTGGCCTCGCGCGGAATGAACGCTGCGACCCGGGCGGTCGGATCGAATCGAGCGGATGATCCCGCCAGAACGATCTTTGGCGTGCCCGTACTACCACTAGAGGTGGGTGCTTTCCAGCTTCGAGCCACGAGTGCCGGCCCGCTATACCGCGACACCCCGCCCACTCCAGATGCGGCCACCACTCGCCGCCCGGGGAACTCATCCTGCGTGGCGCCGATGACTACTCGGGCATCAGCGCGTTCGACGACGTCGCGCTGCTCTGTAGGCGGGAGCCGAGAATTAAGCGGCTGGGGAGTCGCGCCCACGAGCCAGATGGCGGCGCACACGATGACAAATTCCACGGTGTTCGGGAGTCGGATGGTTACGAGGTCGTCGACCCGCACACCTTCAGCAAGCAACACTTCTGCGTATCGTTCCATTGCCTCGACGAACTCGGCGCGGGTGAGCGACATCTGCCGGTCGCGCACAGCTGGCGCGTGCGGGTCTTGGTCCGCCAGCCAGCGGAGGGCTTCGCCAATGGGCATTTTGGTCACGCTGACACCGACCGGTACAGGTCGAGATGGGCGGCGGCGGCGGCGGCCCAAGTAAATGACCGGGCGAGCTCCTGGCCTTGTTCTGTTGCATCGCGCGTCAACGCTTCCTCGAGCCGCACGGCGATGGAACCCGGCTCCGACGCGTACACCACAGCATCGCCGAAGACCTCTCGCAGCACTGGCAGGTCCCGTGCGACGACAGGGGTGCCGGCAGCGAGCGCTTCCATTGCGGCGAGGCCAAAGCCCTCTTTGGTCGACACAAATGAGAAGGCGGAGGCCGCGGCCAGGAGCGTCGGCATCCGGTTCTGCTCGACGGTGCCGAGCACTCGCACGGCCACACCAAGTTCGGAGGCCCTGGAGTCGAATGCTTCTCGGTAGCTGCTGTAGTCAAAAAGAGTCTCACCGCCGGCGATGACAAGGGAGAGCTGTGGGTGGTGCTCACGGAGAAGAGCGAATGCCTCGAGGAGGTCGATTGTGCCTTTTCGGGGTTCGATTCCGCCGACGGCAAGCACATACTCGCCGAGTTCGGCACGCCACCGAGATCGGCCTGGCTCGCCGCCAAGACTTGCCGCGCTCTCGAAAGCGGCGCTGTCGACTCCATTCGGAATCACCGTCGCGGTGCGGTTCCAGCCGCTGAGCACCTCTGTGGCGACAGAACCAGAGACTGTGACCAGGGCAACCGGTTCCACGATGGCCCGGTCGTGGCAGCGGATGAGCTCTGGAGTGGTGAAGGTGTCGATGTGATGCACAGTACGAATGACTCGGTCGACCGCGTTAGCGGAAATGCAGTCTTCGGCGTGCACGATGTCGAACGACGACGGGTCAAAACCCGCTCGAAGCGTCCCTATGGAACGGAGAATCCGCTCCCCCACTGACTCGCCGTCTTGTGAAGCGAAAGGCACGATGTGCAGATGCACCGCTGGATCGACCGACCGGAAGAAAGCCGTGTCCCCGCCGCGCCCCAAGGTCACGACAGTGACCTCGGCGCCCGCCACGACCAACGCCTCCGCAAGAGCGAGCGTGTGCACCACCCCGCCCCGCGGCTTTGTCGAGTATGTCAGCAGCGCGACGCGCATCAGACAGGCGTCCTTGTGACGTAGGCGTCGAAAACACGCTCTTCGAGGTGGTAAAGCACCCGCCGCGCGCGGCTCACTTCATACTCGGTGTCAAGGGTGGCGACGGCGAGAGCACCCTTCGCTCCGGTTCGTGCCAGGACATCACCGCCAGGCCCGACGATCTTCGCCTGGCCTAGAAAGCGTAAACCGCCGGTAACGCCGGTCTGGTTGGAGGAGACGAGCACGACTTGGTTCTCAGCAGCCCGGGCACCGTCATACAGGTCGAACAGTCTCGACTGCCGGTCGAGTGCGAGGTTCTCGACCCGGTCGGTCGTGCTCGCCGGCCAGGCGGCCAGACAGATGATGATGTGCGCTCCGCCGTCCGCGAGTGCCCGTGCTCCCTCCGGAAAAGTCTTGTCATAGTCGATGAGCATCCCGACTCGGCCGATGGGAGTGTCGAAGGCAGCGAACGAATCGCCGCGCGCGTAAACCCGCGCTTCGTTGAGTGGTCGGTGAACCTTCCGGTGAACTCCCCAGATTCCTGACGTCGACAGGCACACGGCCGTGTTGTACAGAAGTCCGTTTCGGGCCTCTGTGAACCCGATGCACACGACCATATCGTCGGCCAGAGCGCGGATGGCCTCGATCTCCGGGCTGTCAAGTGTGAGCGCCGGAGGCAGCTCGGCCAAGTCAGGGTCGCGCAGGTCGGTGATGTACCCACCGAGTGTCGCGTCAGGAAAGACCAGCAGCGACGCGCCAGCCGCCCGAGCGTCGCCGATGATACCGGCGATTTTCGGCATGGCACGCTGGATGTCGCGGCCGAAGTGCGCCGCGACAGCTGCGATGGTGATCTCTGACATGCGCATCAGTTTAGGAGTTGGTTGCTCCCTCAGACATTCGCCTGCGTCTGAGAATCGGCGACCAGGACAGCCTGCTCGATCACATCAGCCAGGTATTCCGAGTCGCGGGCGATTGAGGCAAACCTGCCCGAGCCCCAGGTGTGCAGCCACGGCAAGCCCAGAAAGTAGAGCCCGTCAGCGGAGGTCACGCCGCGATGATGCGTTGGGTGCCCGGCACCATCGAAGACGCCGACCTTCACCCAACGGTAGTCGGCTCTATAGCCGATCGACCAAATCACGGTAGAAACCACGGTCGCAGCCAAGTCGAGCGCCTCGGGTTCAGCTGCGGGCCGCCAGATCGGGCCGATGCGTAGTTCAGCAGGAGCATTGATTCCCGAGCGCTCGATATAGCCGTCGATGTCGTTTTTGATCGACTCATTGACAGCATCCGCGGAATCCAGCGACGCCTCGAGGGTCGGCGCGAACGAGAGCTTCCAGCCGTCGATCCCCGTCAGTCGCCCATAGAGGTGCATGCCGTCAACAGCGAACTGCCGCAGATCGATGTCACGTCCGCCATCTCGACCGGTGACGTAGTGGTTGGTTGACTCTCGCTTCGATTGCCCTCCTGCCTGCTGGCTGACTGGAACGTCGTAGGTGCCCATGTCGTGTAGCCACGCGACACAGTCTCGACCGCGGTAGAAACGGGCAACGCGCGGAGCTCCGCCAATAGCCAGATGCACGTCGCGGCCGTCCAGAAAGAGATCTTCCGCAATCTGCGCTCCCGACTGCCCCGAACCAACCACCAGTACAGCGCCGTCGGGCAAGTCTGCAGCCTCTCGATACTCAGACGAATGCAATTGCAAGATGCTCTCCGGAATTTGTGCAGCCAATGCTGGTATTACGGGGTGATGGTAGCCGCCTGTCGCTATCACGACACTTGATGCTTCATAGTTCCCGTCGGTGGTTGCAACGAGGTAGCCGCCGGTGTCGCGTTGCATCAGCGAAATGACTTCGACCCCTTCACGAACGGGCGGGGCGAAGGTTGCGGCGTACCTCCGCAGGAAGGCCAGCACCTCGTTGCGTTTCATGAAGCCGTTTGGCTCTCCACCGTCGTAACTGAACCCGGGAAGCTGGCATTGCCAGTTCGGTGTCACGAGGGTGAAGTTGTTCCACCTGCCGTCTCGCCATTCGTGGCCGATTGTGTCGCGTTCGATGAGCACGTGATCGACGCCGCGCTTAGTGAGGTGCCAACTCAGCGCAAGGCCGGCTTGGCCTGCTCCGACAATCAGCACAGTAACGGGAGTCGAAGTCATGGCACATCTTTCGGTAGAGGCGGTTGCATATCTAATACGGTGACGGGCTCGTCGGCGCGGTACTGCTCCGACGTCAGGACGATTTGCGACTTCTGCGCTTGGGCCGAGGTGCATTCGAAGCCGTATCTGGCTTTGACGCGCTCGCTCGCCTCGTCCAGCGCTGTCGATGTTTTATATACGAATTCTTCGACGGGGTACTTGCCCCCGACGGTTAGGTGGTCGTGCATGATGAGAGAGGGCGAATACAGGTCTGCCTCAGTTCCGTCTGGCCACCGCACGGTGAACGTCATTTCAGGCATGAGCGACCGACTTCACCCGATAAAGCTCCGGCCGGCGATCGCCAAGATAAAACATGGCCCGTCTGGCTGTCGCGAGTGATCCGGCGACATCGACCGACGCCACAGCCAGCCCTTCGTCGACACCGGTAGTCGCGAGGATCTCGCCCCCAGGCGATACGATTTTTGCGTTGCCGACATAGCGCAACGTGCCGAAGGTTCCTGACTGGTTCGACGCGACCCAAACGACCTGGTTCTCGAGGGCGCGGGCCTGATCGAAGATTGTGAACCTCTTGGTCCAGCGGTCTTCCTGCAGGTCTGCTGTAGATCCGGTGCGCGATCCTGGCCAGGCAGAAATACAGACGATCACCGCTGCATCATCGAGCGCCAATGACCGCGCAGCTTCGGGGAATGCTTTGTCTTGGCAGATGAGCAATCCCATCCGGCCGATCGGCGACTCGAATGCCGCGAACTCGGTGCCGGGGTCATACGACATGTTCTCGCCGAGGGGCTGATGAACCTTGCGGTGTAGGCCGAGGATGCCGGTCCCGTCGAGAGCGACCGCTGTGTTGTAGCGGACGAGCTTGTTTTCCGGTCCGTAAGCTTCGCAAATGCCGAGCACGATGATCATCTCACCGGCCATTGAGATCACCCGCGCAAGCTCTGGTCCGTCCAGGCGAAGAGCGGGCGGCAAAGATTTCGGCTTTCGAGGATCACCGACGCCGCCGAGGCTCGACAGATAGCCTCCAAGAGTGGCTTCGGGCAACGCCAGAAGGGCAGCCCCTTGCGTTCGGGCATCGGCGAGCAGGCGCGCGATTGTCGCGTAGTTCTCCTCGAGATCTCGGCCGAAATTGGCGGCGGCAGCAGCTAGTGTGACGTTCATTTCAGGCTCTTCCCAATCCAGTGACGCTGTCTTGTACGGCTTCAGTGATGACACCATCAGGCCAGCGCAGACTCACTCCGCGCTGCACGACGAGTTCACCCACTTCGGCAGTGCTCGTGAGTTGCGAATCCATTCGGCTTCGGCTCACATCATCGGCTGTCACCATGCCGAATCCGGGAAAACATGTGAGCCAGTCCCCTGCCGAGACCCTGGCTGGTGCAGGAATACGCTCGACGGTGACGATCGCACCGCAGCCGCTTGCTTCGGCCAGCATGCCGACGGTTCCGACAATGCCCGCCATGCTGATGTCTTTGGCAGCCGCGGGCTGCGCGTCGCGCACCATTCGAGTGAGCGCCTGCAGCTCCGCAGCAGATCGGCTTGATGAGGAATCCCATTGAGTGCCGTCGAACCCGCGCCGCCACCCGCCATTGAGGTCGGCGGTAATGCTGAGGGCCTGTCCCGCCCGCCCGCCCCCGCCGGGAACAGGGCGTTCCGCCCGTCCCAGCGCAGTGACCGACAACGACGACGTCACGTCGACTTGGGTGTGGCCACCGAGCACTGGTACGCCCCACGCCTGTGCACCGCTTCGGAGCCCGTTCATGATGCGGCGTGCGAACGAGATATCTCGAGCACCGATCGAGTTCATGAGCCCGACCGGGTTCGCTCCCATTGCCGCAAGATCGTTGATGTTCACCAAAACGGAACACCAGCCGGCCCATTCCGGGTCGCGATCGATCAGCCGAGGAAGAATGGCGTCGGTCGCGACGATGACGTCTGTTCCCGGAACGGGGGCACCGTCGTCGCCGACGAAGCCGGTGCCGCCGAGCGACTCCGCCGGACTGTCGCGCCAGGAGTCGTCGGGATCCAGGAGCGTCGCGAGGAAGGACTTCGTGGACTCGACCAGCGACGCGATCCGGTCGATCGGCCAGCGCATCAGTTCATGATCAACGCCGTTGATCAGGGTGGCCCCCAGGGAGTTCCAACCGAGTTGCTCGAAGAGCAAGACACTTGCTCGTTGCACAGTCGCCTCGAACCGTAGAACCCCTTCTTCGAGCGCTCGGGCGCAGGCAGTACGAACAAGGGCCCGTCCAATGCCACTGTTGTTCCGGGCGGCCCTCGCCACTACCAGTCTTCCCCCTGTCCACCAGCCGATGTCTCGGCCCGTAACGGCGGGAGCGAGCCGCACACCCCCGATGACGGCGCCCCCGAGCGAGTCGACGGCGACGAGCACGATGGCTCGGTAGTCGTCGTCTGTGGCGTCTCGATCCGAGCCGTCGAAGAGCCGTTGCTCATCGACGAAGACGTCGCAACGCAGCTTGCGGTAGGCGCGCCGTTGAACCCGGTCAGCCTCCATGATCGTCCACGACCCGGTGGATGGCGGGACCGGTGGCGCTCCCATGAGCATGGGAACCTCCATCAGGCACCTGCCGTCTTGAGCATGCTGCATGCCCCGCAAGCGGCACAGCCAGCCTTCTGGTCGGCACCGTACATACCTGCTCGTTGCAAACTCAGCCCGACACGAGAGGTGATGTCGTACAACGCATCCCGGTGCGGTGCAGGCGCATGGTCGACATCGGTCGCCAGGGTTCCCTTGAGCGGACGAAAGGGCACAATGAAGGGGTATACGCCCATCTCGATGAGCTCCTCCGCTCCTGCGACCATCTCGTCGGGATCTTCGCCCAGACCGACGAGCAGGTACGTCGATACCTGGTTGTGACCGAAGACGCGAACCGCCTCGCGCCAGGCGGCGCGGTACTCGTCCAGTGAGACGGTCGACTTACCGGGCATCCACTTTTTTCGCACCGCGTCGTCCATCGACTCCACGTGAATGCCGATCGATCGGGCACCAGCATCATAGAGATCGGTGATCGTCCGAAGGTTCGCCGGCGGCTCGCACTGCACCTGAATCTCAAGCTCTGGCACAGCGGCTTTCACCGCCCTGACGCACCGCGCCAGGTGCGTCGCCCCTCGGTCGCGACCATTCGACGTGCCGGTCGTCATGATCATCTGGGTAACGTCGTCGAGCCGGTAGGCGGCCTCGGCAACTTCGGCGAGCATCGCCGGGGTCTTGACCGCAATGGTCAAACCAGCGTTGAGCGACGCTTCGATTGAGCAGAACCTGCATCGTTCACTCTCGTCGTAGCGAACGCACGTCTGCACGACCGTGGTGGCGAGCACGTTCGATCCGTGCAGCTTGGCGATCTTTTCGTAATTGATGCCGTCAGCGGTCTCGAGATCATAAAATTTCGGCCGGCGCACCGGTTCGACCTCGAGACCCAGATCCGCGCCGTCGAGCAACAGGCGCCCGTTCGTGACGACGTAGGGGCTCTCCGGATTCAGCGGTATCGCCGCACCCTGGCCCTGAAAGAGCACATGACCATCGTCTGACGGACCAGCGCCTCCCACCCGCTTCACCTCGGCGTCGACGCGTATGCCCAGCAGGGCGATATCAACGCGAGTAGACAGAACGTTGCTCACGGCGACCGGACCTAGAGGTTGTAGGTGGAGTTGATGATGGCGCCTTTACGGGCGTAGTGGATGATCGCATCCTGAACGTCCAGGGGATGGCAGGGGATAACACCCTCGATCAGGTCTTCTTCACGGAGCCCGTGGAGCGCGAGGCCGAACCGGCAGCAGAAGACCGTTCCACCTTCCTTGATGAAAGTCTCGATTGAGTTGTTCATGTTCAGCTCGCCCGGAAATCCGGCGTCTCCGGTTGTCGGAAACCCTCGCGTCGCCATACAGGCCAGCGTTCCCGGCCCGTAGAAGTACAGGGCCGAATCGAACCCCTTGCGCAACGCCCGAGTGGCCTGGAGCACGGCCACAAAGCTGACCGAAGACTCATGCGGGATACCGTGAACCAGCGTGAAGTACGTTTCGCCGTCTTGGGCTTTGTAGTCGGGGAAGACTTTGGTTGATCCATAAATGTTGCTCCCCGCGGGCAGCGAGGGATGTGGGATCTCTGAGAGGGTTTTCTCGATGTTGGCGGTGATCTCGTCGTCGAACATGGGCATGAGGTTCTCCTTGCATTCGTGGTTGGTCGGTACAGGGTGAAACAGTCGTGGGACAGTGTGCTCAAGCGTGGTAGAGGGCTGCGAAGTTGTCTCGGAGGAAGAGGCGTCCGAGCTCGGTGTCTTTGACCGCCGCGTTCATGCGGGCCAGTTCGCCCTCGTGGTCGCCCCACGGAGCGTCGCTCGCGAACAGGATGCGGTCTTCGCCGAAGCCGCGGCGTTCAATCTCCTGCACGAGCCACCGCGGTGCGAAGCCGATCGTCCAGCTCGTGTCGGTGTAGACCTTTTTACCGGCGGCGATCCAATCGAAAAGGCGCCCACCGATGAGCTTCATATGACCGCTCATACCGCCGCCCAGATGAACGAGATGGATTTTTACTTCATCACCATACTTTTCGACCAATTGGCCGACATTGTCAATATCGGATGCTCCGCCAGGACTTGTGTGAACGTGAACTACGAGGTCGTGGGCCTTGGCAGCGCCGAAAATTTCATCGAGCTGCGGGGTGCACTCCGGGTCTGTCGGGTTACCACCCAAGAGGAAGCTTGTCTTCAGAGCGCGTACGCCTGCCTCCCCAGCCAGCGACAATGCCTGCTCATTCAGTTGTGCATCTGCGGGTTTGGGTGACACCCAAAGACCGGAAGCAATACGGTCATGTTTTTGCCCAGCCTCGACCGCCAGCTTGTTCAACTCGAACGCCGCCGTTGCAATCGGAACCCCGTAATTGGGCAGCACAAGGGCGCGCTCTGTGCCCTCAGCGTCGAGATCTGCGATCAGTTCGGCTATTGTCGATTTCGCTGTCGTGTCCGCACTGATCGGCGGACCGCCGTAAAACGGCCACGCCGGCAAAACGCCTATGTGGCGGTGCGAATCCGAGGTGACCGTTGCTTCCATGTATCGATTACACGGGGTGGCTGTCTCGAGTTGGTTTCCACAGGAAGACGGGCATGTTTCCCCCGGTAACAGTCTGACGTCGCGAAACTGTGCATGGTTCGGAATTCATACCGACAATGCCCTCGGGGCAGCAGTCCGAATATCACTCCTCAGACCCGAGATGAACGCCTGGTGAATCAACCATGCCGCCCGACTCATGGCCGTACTTCAGTCTTCGAGATCACTATTTCCCCATTCCAAGGACGCGAGCAGACCTGGCGAGCCTCTTCCTGACACGGCACCACCGGAAAGTTTCTTACCCTCAGAGCCGCGACCAAACGGCCTGCACGAGCATTGCCGTCTGCCGCATGCTCGACCTGTTTCTATGGCACCTTTCGTTCCGCTAGTGTCGTGCGCCGGTGGTTCGTTGGAGAAGTCTTTTGAGGCTGTCGAGGATCTGTTCCGCAGGCTTGGTCCAGATGAATGGCTTCGGGTCTTCGTTCCACCCCTTGACCCAGTTGCGAATGTCGGACTCGAGAGCTTGGACGCTGCGGTGGTCTGAGCGTTGCAGCAGATCGCCGGTGACGTAGGCGAAGAACCGTTCAACCTGGTTGATCCACGACGAATATGTCGGGGTGAAGTGCATGTGGAACCGGGGATGCGCGTCCAACCATTTCGTCACCGTGGGGCTTTTGTGGGTGGCGTAGTTGTCGCAGACCAAGTGAACATCAAGCTCGTCGGGGACCTCGGTGTCGATCTTGGCCAGGAACTTCTTGAACTCGATGGCCCGATACCTGCGGTGGATGCGGGAGATGACGGTGCCGTCGGCCGTGTTGAACGCGGCAAACAAGCTGGTCGTGCCGTGGCGCACATAGTCGTGGGTGCGTTTCTCGGGCATGCCGGGCATCATCGGAAACGCCGGCTGGGAGCGGGCCAACGCCTGCACCTGGGACTTCTCGTCCACACAGTAGACAACGGCCGCCTCGGGTGGGTTCAGGTAGAGGCCGATGACGTCGTAACCCTTCTCCACGAACTGCGGATCGGTGGAGAGTTTGAAGCCGTCCTCCCGATGTGGTTTCAGCTCGAATGCCTTCCAGATCCGCCCGATCGTGGACTTCGACAGGCCAGAACGGTCGGCCATCTTCGCCCTCGACCAGTGGGTTGCGTTCTTCGGCGTCGACTCCAGCGTCGCTACGACGACCTCCTCGACCCGTTCGGCCGTGATCGTCGGCGGCCGCCCCGGACGCGGTTCGTCGACCAGACCGTCAAGGCGGTCCTGCACGAAACGGGCACGCCATTTGCTGACGGTGTTCGTCGAGCAGCCCGCCCGCTCCGCCACCGACTTGTTATCCAGGCCCTCGCCGCAGGCGAGGATGATCCGGGATCGCAACGCTAACGCCTGTGAGGACTTCGCCCGCCTCGACCAGCGCAGCAGCTGCTCTCGTTCGTCCTCGCTCAGTGTCAGTTCGGTCTTCGGGCGTCCTGTTCTCGGCATGCCCCATTCTGTAACTCAACCAGAGAATTTCAGGCGCAGGACACTAGCAGCCATTGAACTCGCCAACATCGTGGCACTTGCCCAAGCCAGCAATTGGATGGCCGTTGGCCCCAAGTGAGCAAACGACCGCGGCGGTCTGCCCGCAACGCGGCGAAACAACTTGGTCCAGCTAACGCCTAGCACTTGCCACCGGGCCTATTGAATTACGACTAACACAACAGTTGCATGCCGGGCGACGCCCACCCTAAAAGACTTGGACGTGAGATCACCTTGAGGCGATTCGTGTGCACGCCCCGACGACTACTGACCTCGCATCACCTGCCCGGAGCATATTGCCGTAAGACTCACCCGAAGACTGTTCCCGCGGTGGGACAGTCGTGTCCGCGGGTTTCGCCGGGCAAAGTCCTTCGGGAGGTAACGATTGCGCCGCGTTACGTGGCTGTAACACGCTCGTATCGTGCCAGTCCGCTTCGGGCAATAGCTTGTGACAATGGTGCCGCCCCCGAGCGGTTGCCGTGTTGTGAACACATTCCACAAATAAGGAGCACAGTGAGAATATATGCACAGGCCGCTTCGGCCTCACGCTCGAAGGCCATCAGGGGAGTAATCGGCGGCTTTGCCGTCGTCGGGGTCACAGCCCTCGTCCTCAGCGGTTGTTCATCGACGCCAGCAGCGACGACGCCGAGCAAGTCCCTCGACCTGAAGATCGGTACGATCCTTCCGCAAACCGGCTCTCTCGCAGTCCTCGGCCCGCCCGAGTTCGCGGGCGTACATCTCGCGGCGAAAGACATTAATGCAGCGAATGCCGGTATCAAGATCACCGTCGAAGACAAGGACTCCGGCGACACCAAGACCAACATCGCGACCCAGTCGGCAACGGCTGAGCTCGCCGATGGCGTGAGTGCTGTCGTCGGTGCGGCGTCGTCGAGCGTCTCGCTCTCCTTCATTGACCAGGTCACCAAGGCGAAGGTCGTTCAGATCTCGCCGGCGAACACCTCGCCGACGTTCTCGACCTACGCGGATGACGGCTACTACTGGCGCACCGCACCGTCTGACGTTCTGCAGGGTCGCGTGCTCGGCCAGAAGATCCTAAAAGACGGCGCGACCAACGTCTCGATCCTCTATCAGAACGATTCCTACGGACAAGGCCTCAACACCAACGTGATGAAGTCGCTGAAAGCCGGAGGCGCGACCGTCGGCCAGGACGTCGCATTCGACCCGGCGGCCACCACGTTCTCTTCCGAGGTTACCCAGGTGCTCTCGACGAAGCCCGACGCCCTCGTGGTGATCTCCTTCGACCAGCTCAAGGCCATCGCCCCCGAGCTCAAGAAGAACAATTTCGACTTCAAGAAGTTCTATGGAACCGACGGGAACTACGGCGTAATCACACCGGCGTATACGGATGTCGACACCGCTGGGGCTCAGTACACCAACCCTGGAGTGAACGCGTCGTCCGACTTCCAGAGCAAGTTGCAAGCGCTGGTCAAGAGCGAGGGTGGCAAGCCGCTGACGGTGTTCAGCTACGCACCCGAGGCGTATGACGCGACCGTGTTACTCGCTCTCGCCGCCCTGCAGGGCAAGAAGACCGACGGAACGACGATCCGCGATAACCTCCGCTCAGTCTCAGAGGAGGGCACCAAGTGCACCACCTTCGGCGAATGCGCGAAGCTGATCAACGCCGGCAAGAAGGTCAACTACGACGGACTCTCCGGTCCGATCACGTTCGACAAGAACGGCGACCCGTCGCAGGCTTACATCTCCATCTACAAGTACGCGACCGGTAACACGAACTCGTACGTGTCGAAGGAATTCGGCGACCTAAACAAGTAGTTTTCCCCCACACGCGAATGGCCCCAGTCCCCAGACCGGGGCCATTCTGCATTGGGCGGAACACGTCGCGACGAGAAACGGCGGAGCGGGAAGCTTCGGGTAGCTGGCGAGCGGGAGGGCTCAGCCTCCGACGACCGGCGCGCTGCTCGTCGCCGAGTGGTCCGTCGCGAGAGTTCCGAGGTAGAGCTCGATGACCTTCGGATCGCCCATTAGGGTACGTCCACTGCCGGTGTAGGCATCCCGACCTTGGTCGAGTACGTAGCCGCGGTCACAGATCTGCAACGCGCGCCGGGCGTTTTGCTCGACGATCAACACCGAGACCCCCGCGCGATTGATCTGCGCGACGTTGATAAAGGTCTCGTCTTGGCGCACCGGGGAGAGGCCGGCGCTCGGCTCATCCAGCAGCAGCACCGACGGATCCATCATCAGGGCCCGAGACATCGCGACCATCTGGCGTTCGCCACCCGACAGCGAGCCGGCCCGCTGCTTGAGACGCTTACCGAGTTCGGGGAAAAGGCTGGTCACAAAGTCGATGCGCTCGCGGTACCTCTTCGGACGCTGATAAACACCCATCTCGAGGTTCTCCCCGATCGTGAGGCTCGGGAACACGTTGTTATTCTGAGGCACCATACCGACGCCCTTCGACACCAGCTTGTCGGCCTGGAGGCCCGTGATCGGCTCACCGCCGAGGATCACCGATCCGCTGCGGATGTTCACCTGACCGAAGATCGCCTTCAGCAGCGTCGACTTACCGGCGCCGTTCGGGCCGATGATCCCGACCAGCTCGCCCTTCGCGACATAGACGTTGCAGCTATTCAGGATGTCGACGCCCGGGATGTAACCGGCGACGAGGTCCTTCGTCTCAAGAATGATCTCGTCACTTGCCATTGGTGGCCTCCGTCGTGCTCTCGGATTTTTCATCCCTGATCTCGTCCGAGATCTCAGCGATGAGAAAGGTGTCGCCGAGATCCTTCGCGACCTCGAGTTGCCCAGTGAGCGATCCAAGGTCAGTGTCGTGGTGGGCGCCGAGGTAGGCATCGATGACGGCCTGGTCGCGCATGACGACATCCGGATAGCCTTCGGCGACGATCTTGCCCTCCGCCATCACAATCACCCAGTCGGCGATCGTCTGCACCATGTGCATGTCGTGCTCGACAAAGAGCACGGTCATACCCTCCTTCTTCAAATTGAGGATGTGACCAAGCAGCGACTGGGTCAAAGCCGGATTCACCCCGGCCATCGGCTCGTCGAGCATGACCAGCTCGGGCTTCGACATCAGCGCGCGAGCCATCTCGAGCAGCTTGCGCTGGCCGCCGCTGAGACTGGCTGCGTAGTCATCCGCTTTCGTATCCAGCTTGAAACGCGCGAGCAACTCCATCGCCTGCGCGGTGATCTCGTCCTCCCGTTTGCGCCACAGGCGGGTGATCAGCGACGTCAGGAAACGCTCGCCGCTCTGACCTCCGGCCCCGAGGCGCATGTTCTCCATGACACTGAGCAGGCTGAGCGCCTTGGTCAGCTGGAAGGTGCGAACCATGCCAAGGCGGGCGACCTTATATGCCGGGACTTTCGCGAGACTCTTTCCGTCGAGGGCCCAGGTGCCGGAGTCCGGCTTGTCGAACCCGGTGAGTAGGTTGAAGAAGGTCGTCTTCCCGGCACCGTTCGGTCCGATGAGGGCGGTGATGGCGTTGCGAGGGATCTCGACGTGGTCAACATCGACCGCGTTGACGCCGCCGAATGTGCGGCGCACGCCATGCGCAACCAGGATTGGATCCACCTTCGGAACGCCGGGAACCGACTCGCCGACCTGCAGCACCGTCGTCGCTTTCATCGAATCAGCTTTCATCGGATCAGCCACTGAATTGTGCCTCTGTCTTCTTGCCGAAAATACCCTGCGGTCGGAAAATCACCAGTAGCATCAACGCGATTCCGACGATAATGAACCGGATCGGGCCCTGCTGCACCGACGAGAGGGGCAGCAGATGATTGTTGACCAGCAGGGTAAGGATGCCGTCCGACAGCTGCAGAACCACCCAAAAGATGATGGACCCGATGATAGGCCCGAGCACCGTTGTCGCGCCGCCGAGCAGCACGATCGTGTACAGGAAAAACGTCGTCTGGGTGCCGTAATTGTCCGGTTGGAGCGATGTCGGGATGATGATGAGCACGGTGCCGAGACCCCCAAGCACCCCGCCGAGGATCAGAGACTGCATCTTGTACCAAGTGACGTTCTTGCCGAGGCTGCGCACGGCATCCTCATCTTCACGGATGCCCTTGATCACGCGGCCCCAGGGGCTGCGCATCAGCTGCCAGACGAGCACCGCTGCGATGATAACGACAGCCCAGCCGACCAGGATCGACCAGACCTGGTTGTTGTTGTAGGTGAGAACACCGAATCCGTACTGAATGTCGGGCAGCGGGTTCAGAGCGTAGAAGTCACGGGAAGCGCCGTTGATACCGTCGGATCCACCGGTGTACTGGCTGATACTCGGGGTCTTGACCGTATATCTGACGATCTCAGCGGCAGCGATAGTCACGATGCTCAGATAATCCGCGCGCAGCCTCAATGTGGGAATACCCAGCAGCAGGGCGAAGAGCACGGCTCCTAGGATCGTCGCAACGAGTGCCCAGCCGAGCGGCCATCCGAATTTCACCGTCGTAATCGCGAATGCGTAGCCTCCGACGGCCATGAACCCGGCCTGGCCGAAGTTGAGAAGGCCCGTGAATCCGAAGTGCACGGCGAGGCCAAGAGCCGCGAGCGCATAGCCGATCGTCAGCGGTGAGACGATCTCTCCGAAGGCCAACGGGATGAAGTTCCAGTCCACGAGCGTTCCCCTAACCGATCCGGTCTTTGCGGCCGAGGATGCCCTGCGGTCGGAAGAGAAGGATGACGATCATCACCGCGAGGGCGGCGACAAGTTTCAGATTCGACGGGACGAACCCGTAACTCGTCGACAGGTCGATGAGAAGGCCGATGATCAGGGACCCGACGAGCGCACCGAACGCCGACCCGAATCCACCAAGCGTGACCGCGGCGAAAATCAGCAGCAGGATGCTCGCTCCCGTCTCCCAACTGACCGGCTGGTAGTACCCGATCAAGGCACCCGAGAGACCGGCGAGTGCCCCGCCGGCGACCCAGACGATGCGGATGACCCGCTCGACATTGATCCCGGTCGCGGCGGCGAGCGAACGGTTGTCGGCGACCGCGCGTGTTGCCTTGCCGATGCGGGTGCGGAGCATCGCGAATGCCACGAGCAGCAGCACTACGCTGCAGATGATCGGACTGACAACATCCCAGAATCTCAGGTGCACGGGCCCGAGCGTCAGGAATGACGAACTGTCGCTCGGGGTGACGAGCAGATCCGGTCCGAAGATGAAGTTGAAGATGTAGCGGAGGGCGAGCGAGAGGCCGATGCTGACGATCATCAGAGGGATCAGCCCGATGCCCCTCTTTCGAAGCGGTTTCCACAGGCCGAGATCCTGCAGATAGCCGAAGATACCTCCGAGAACCAGCGCGCTCAGGATGCCGAGCCAGCTCGGCATGTGCATCACCCCGGAGACGACGTATCCGACCAGGCCGCCAAAGGTCACCAGCTCGCCGTGGGCGAAGTTGTTGAGGCCGGTGGTTCCGTATATGAGCGAGACACCAACGGAGGCGAGAGCGATCAGCAGTCCGTAGATGAGGCCGGTAGCGACCCTAGGAAGTACCACCTCGGCGAAGGTCGGCCCACCGCCGGACGATGTGCTCGGCGATGAGGTCTTGCCCGGGGTGGGAGTTGCTCCGCCTAGTGCTCCGTCACCGAGCAGATAGTAGGCGGGAACGCCTTGGTTCTCGGTATCCACCTGCACGTCGCGAGGGTTGTCACCGAGCACCGAGAGGCCGGCCGGGATCGTCGTTTTGTCGAGGAGCACCTTGTAGGTGCCGGTCTTCGCCACCGGGACGGTCGCACGACCGTCTGCACCGCTCACGACGGTCGCGCTGAACCCGTTCGGGCCGGTGACGGTGATTGTCGCATTTGGGACGTTACTCTTGTCGATCGCGATCCGGATCCAGATTCCGATGCTCTGGGCCGCGGATGCCGGGGTGTTGTTCGACGGCGACGGGGTGGGGCCGGCTGCGGGAGCGATCGACCGCGCGGAGGCTGAATCGGTGGTGAAGATAGCGAAGGCCGTTGCGGCGAAGATCAATGCCAGCAGCACGATCATGACTCGGATGACCCGTGGCCTGCTTCTGAGCGCTGTCACCATGTGGACCTCCGGGGGTGTGAGCTTCGGGGAGACGGTGAAGGCCGACCCGTCCGCCTCGACGTTACCGATCGATTGTGTCCCCTGTGTTTCAGAGAGGCGACAGTTGGAACTATCTCGTTGACGGTTTGTCCGATACAGACCCGCGGCTCGATCCAACCACTAGAAGTAATCCTCAGTGACTCGACTTCGGTGCCCAACCACTCTTCGATGTTCGTGACTACCGCATCGAGGGCGGTCCTGACATCCGCTATCGAAACGCTGAACTACAGTTTTTCGTCGATCTGACCCCCGCTAGATCCAGGTCACAGGTCTAACTGTCACGGAACTCCACCACCCTTGTTGGCAATCCTCCACCTCGATCACATGTCCAAGCGTGAAGGCCTTAGCCCGAGTTCGAGTCAAAGATAGTTCAGCTGGCACGGGGACGTCATTGCCGAGCCTCCCGACGCTCTGTCGCTGGGGGACCCTCAGTCGGACATCGGGTAAACGACGTCCGCCCGCGTTCGAGGAGAAAATTGATCCTCAAAGTCGCGCTCATTCGGCAACCAGACATCGCGCCAGAGACGATCATGGATCCGGCCCATCCCTGCGTCCCGATCTATCCCGCGTTGAGCCGACGTCTCCAGATCAAGGTCACACCAGATGGAGAGATCGATCGAAGGAAGCGCATCAGGGTGAAATAGACCAATCAGATCCACGATAAGGACTTCTGCGTAGGGAAGTCGCTCGGCAACACCAAGTTCTCCTCGGCCCCAGTCGTAGCGCCGGAACACGCTCGAACGACCTTCTCGCACCGGCGTCAGAACTTCCGAGACGAGGCGTAGCCGCTCGACACCATCCCAATCAGAGGATCGTTTATGCGAACGCGTGGGGTCGAGAAAATCGTCGCCACGTATTCTCACCGCACCCGGCAGTCGCGCAACGAGTTGACGAGTGAGAGTGGATTTTCCGGAACCGCCGTATCCGGATACTCCAACCACAATCGGTCGCGCGGCTTCGTGACGTCGCGTCTCGATCCGCTGAATTAGTTCCGGTAGCTCCACCGCTCGATCGTACAAGGCCATATCGCACGGACAGACAAGCACGCGAGTCAGCCCATACCCGCAAGCCGGACGGTGAGCGCGACAGATCTGGGGCCACACGACCCAACCGTCGAACATGCCGATGCTGTGTCACATGGGAACCTCTACCGGTCACGCGCATTCCTCAGCGGGACATGACCCCGGAAGGCTCAGGCCTTACGAGCCGCCACAGGGAACATCGGCGGCACCCTCTCGCAACCCTAGGCCGAAGCAAATCCGGCCGGCGTCTCTACGAGTGGGGGCAACGGCTTCCAGGGTATAGCGGCCCGTCCACCCTCGCAGGCCGTCGAGGTGCGAGTGTGG
>NZ_JAXCHU010000014.1:0-74414 GCF_035984695.1 Glaciihabitans sp. GrIS 2.15 | reverse complement strand
AACACTTCCGGTTCATGGATGTGCCAAGGCTGGCTTGCGCAAAGCGAGACTAGTCACGGCGCTGACGCGAATAGCCACCATGGATCATACGAAAGCGCCTTCGACGATGACACCGCCGATCTTTATGGCTAAATACTCTCGTTGACGGTCAACGACGAGACTGACAGCGTCGCAGAAGTGGATATGAAATAGCGCAGAGGGCTCGTTATTTCATGTCTCCTCCGGTCGGCTGCATAGGCAGGTCGCGCTAGCGGTTCCCCTTGCAGGCACAAAATTGCCGCTCAGATGCACCACTCCATACGAGACTCACCGAGCTGTAGATGGCGCTATCGGATCGACGGAAGTTTATGCGATTCTTTGAACCATGAGCGTAGACAGTGGCTATCACCTGGTCTTAGCCAGCTCCGTGGGCGAGCGAGATGGCATGGCTCTCGAGCTCACACGTGACGTCGATGGTGAACGCGTAGCCGAAGTGTTCGAAGATGGAGACACAGGCCTTCGTTCCTTCGCAGTATTCGTGTTCGAGCCGCTGCCCCTGGAGTTGCTTCGGTGGTTTATCGAGAGTGTGGACGAGCGCCTTTGACTTTCCCATGCGTGCATCTGCTCAAGGTCGAAGTCCACCGTCGATCACACTTTCACGAATACGCAAAACGCGATGCGCTGATCGTTGCGCTTGTGACATGGCTTGATCATCGGAATGACTGGTGCCGGTCCTTCGGTTCGGCTGTCCCGTTGCTGAGTTTGTTTGGCTCGGCAACGGGTGTCGGCGTGTGTGTGTTTCAGCGGTCGACTGATTGTCGTTGGACGGTCCGGTACACGGTGGAGCGAGCGACGTTAAACAGCTCAGCGAGTTCGCTCGTGGAATGTGTACCCGCGCGGTGCACTTCCATCAGGTGACGTTGCTGAGCCGTCGACAGTTTCGGTTGCTTGCCGCGGAGGTGGCCTTTCGCTTTGGCCACTTGCATTCCCTCTCGGGTTCGTGCACGGATGAGGTCGGATTCGAACTCTGCCACCATCGCGAGAACGTTGAACAGCAGTCGCCCGACCGGGTCGGTCGGATCGTGGACGGATCCGCCGATGCTGAGTTTGACACCTTTGACGGTGAGCTCGTCGATGATGTCTTTCGCATCCCGTAGGGAGCGAGCCAGCCGGTCGAGTTTGGCAACCACGAGGGTGTCGCCGTTCCTGCACGCCGCTAAGGCTTCTCGGAGTCCTGGTCGTGCTCGGTTGGTGTCGGTGAGTCCGTGGTCGGTGTAGATCAGGTTCGATCGAACGCCGAGGGCTTCCAGAGCGTTTCGTTGGGCGGTGAGATCTTGCTCGTTCGTGGACACGCGTGCGTATCCGATCAGGAATTCATTCATAACCGAAACGGTGCTCGTCGGCCGGCGGAGACCGCAAGAATACGCCCGTAAGCGGCCCCCACCCGGGCACCCGTCCGAAGCCGCGAACCCCGCCAATTAGCCTCATACCAAAGACCCGATTCATGCAGGAACGCGTTGGCCTGTAGATCGTTGGTGTCTTCGGCAAACCGTGTGCGCACGCTCTGCTGGCGGCTGGCAACCCTGTCGGATATCAGGCGTACGTTTTTGGGTATCTCATTCGTTGGAGGAATAGTTGCGTATTGCAGTTCTCGGAATCGGAATAATGGGCACCGGAATGGTGCGTAGCTTGTTGCGCAATGGCCACGACGTGACCGTGTGGAACCGCCACGAGGAGAAGGCGAAACCACTTGCTGCTCATGGCGCACGGGTGGAGTTATCGTCTGCGGCGGCAGTAGCGGATGCGGATGTGGTGATCACGATGCTCTTCGACGAGCCAGCTATCTCAGCAATCGCACCTGAATTTCTCGATTCGATGATGGATGGGGCCGTTTGGATGCAGTGTTCCACTGTCGGACCTACCGGCATCCGCCGGCTGGAACGGCTGGCAATCGAGCATTCAGTACAAATGGTCGATGCTCCAGTGGTCGGCACGAAGAAGCCTGCGGAGGACGGCACTCTCGTCGTCCTTGTCTCTGGAGATTCAGATCGAATCGACCGACTTGACCCGGTGCTCTCTGCGATCGCATCGAAGACTGTCCGCGTTGGGTCAGAGATCGGTGCAGCAAGCGGCCTCAAACTCGCCTGCAACGCGTGGGTTGCTTCGCTGACCGTGGCAACAGCGCAGTCGCTTGCGATGTGTGAAGCCTTCGGACTAGACCCGAAAATGTTCCTCTCGACCATTTCTGGCAGTCCGACGGACACTCCCTATGCGCAACTCAAGGGCGCCATGATGATCGAGAGGGATTACACACCATCGTTCGCAGTGGACGGATTGCTAAAAGATCTTGCCCTGATGGTAGACGCGGTCGACAGCACTGACGTGCCTGTTCGCCTACTCCTACCGTTGTACGAAGCGTTTGCCGCATCGTCGGCGTCCGGTCATCACAAAGATGACATCGCAGCAGTCATCACAAGTTTTCGATGAACCTGAGCCTCGTCAGCGGCGTCAGCGCGCAAAACCTGAGCGCCTCCCATTGGCCGGATGTTGTCAGCCTGCGCGCCGGATACAGCGTGCTCAACGGCTGAATCACGGAAGACCCCGGCCATCGTGGCGGTTGTGTTGAACCGAGAATGAGGACTGCAACTTGACTGACCCACGTTTGATTCGGATCAATCGGCGCACATTTCCGGGTGGCATGGCATTTGTTATCGGCTGGGGTGATGTGGAGCTCGATCGCTGCAGCTACCGTCGGAAAAGAATCAGTTGTGGCCGGGCCCTCCGATGCAAGAAATATAAAAATCCGGCCATTTTGATCTGGCCGGTGGCTCCGCGTATTCGACCGGATCCGAAGCGTGACATAAATCAAGCTCCACCATTCAATGTCCCCATTCGTCCTCGAACTGTGTCGCTGAGGGTTGGTGAAGAGGCAAGGTCTCGTTGAATGCGAGACGCTCGATGACGGAAATCACACGGATGTAGGCACGCCTACACATCGGAGGCGAAACGCCGCCACTTTGGACTTCGGTCGAAGGTGAAAAGTCGCTAACATCCCTGCAAATGCGGGGATTATCGATGTACGGGCGACGGGTTCGATTCCCGTCGCTCGCTCCAGTCCGGGACGCTGCTGTTGTTGTGGATTCTCAGGCCAGATGAGACTTGTTCCAGCCAAAATGAGACCGGTTCACCGGGAGAGGTCAGTTCCGCCGACGGGGAAGCCCGTAACGCGCTGTAGTCAGAGTGTGACCGGGAGTAGTCAAACCTCTTTCGGGTGATGTCCCCGTGAGTGTGTGGTTTCGTGTCGTTGAGCGTGCCGAAAGCTCCTGCTGGTTCGAGCCTGCGCTTGTTTAGCGTCCGTATCGCAAACGGGGACAATCGGGATGATGAGCACCCACAACGCGATGGGGCTCCCGCAGCTTTGCATCTCGCGATCTGGATCACCGCGATGATCCAGAGGGCCAGCAAAATTAGGGGAACCGAATGCCAGGTCGCGCGGGCCATCTGCTCTCCAGTCTTCGATGCAAAAGTCAGGAAAGCACGGCACACGGTTTTCTTGCGTGGATACTTCCTGCTCGCGCCTGGGCGTAGACGGTGCTGGGATTGACCCCGAGCAAGCCCGCGGCCCCGTGACGGTGGGCTAGGACCGCTCATCTTCACCATTTCATTGAGAGTTGTTACTCTTCAAGCGTTCCGCATATATGACGATAATTCGAGTCCAGAGCGGGAACGTGGCGGATTAGTTCGGCACAACGGTAAATCAGGTCGCCTCGCCGATCACCGATTCTGGTCTATGGCCCGGGTCTTTTCATTTACTGGCCGGCCGCCCAAAGTGGGGGGAGCGGCAATGGTGGAAGGTGCGGGAGACTCAGTTATATACGCGAACAACTGTCATGTCCGAGGATATCGCTACCGTGTCAGTTCAGACTCTTATTCACAGCAAACGAAAGCAGCTCGCCATGCGCTCCAAATCCATTACCGCCCTTGTGCTCCCACTGGTTCTCGCCGCAGGGCTTGCTGGGTGTTCGAGTGTTAGTGCAACCGCTCCGAGTGACGTTACAAATACCTCCGGCGGGTCAGCCGCACCGGCAGCTCCAAAAGACCCGATAGGCACGCGCACGAACCCGGCGCCGGTCAGCACCTCCATCTCCTTGAAGGACATTTCCGGGAACCCTGACTATGAAACTACTCTCGGAACCGTTGTACTCGACGCGGCCGCTACGGTCACCGCGGCGAACCAGTTCAACTCGGCACCGAAGCCCGGCTTTCAGTACATTCTCGTACCCGTGACCTACAAGTACGTCGGAAAAAAGACAGGGACTCCGGCTATCGACGTCAGGATCGAGTTCGTCTCCGCCGCCGGCACCACCCACACGAGCTCGGACTCGATCGTCGTGATGCCGGGCGATGAAACAGCAATGAACGAGATCTATCCGGGCGCTTCCGCTACTGGGAAGGTCGTCATTATGATTCCGACGGCTGATGCCGCCAAGGGCCTATTAACCGTCGGCAGACTGTTCGGCGGGTCGAAGTTCTTCGTGAAGCTCGCGTAGCGCACCAGCACGCTACGAACTAAGACGCACCGGCCCGGGACCCAATTCCGTCATTTGACGGATGGGTCTCAACCGGGGCTTTTGTCGTAGCGGGCGATCGCTCTGCGCGCGCACTGGTCCGACGACGACTCGATGTGATGCGATGGCACGCAGTGCCCGTTCAGTCACTGCTCACTCGTGGGCGATTGGAAAATCTTCCAGCTGTACAGGCGCCAAAAAGCCACTGGGTGAAGTCGCTGAGGTTTTCGCCGTATTTCGGCTACCAGTCCGAGTCGGCGGCTGCCCTCAGCCCGGTGCGTACCTCAGCGATCATGGTGGCCGCCGCACGGTTGGCCGCCTTCGCTCGCCAGGTCTATCGGATACCGTCAAGGTGGATGAGGCCGGCGTGAGTTTAGGCAGCTAGTTTCTTCCTCTGCTTTCTCGGCTGGTTTGCTGATCCAGTTGCACAATTAGCCCGGGTGGCGCAGCGCCATCGTCCAGTCCGTGCCCGCGCGCCATTTGGCAGTGAAACTTTCCTCCTCCATCGACTTCAAATCTCGTTGAAGCTGATCCAACATCCAGACTCCGCCGCACCCCACCCCGCACCACCCTCAGTACTTCTTCGCCGGAGTCCCGGCGGCGGATCACCGCGACCGTGGTCGAACCATCGCCCAAGGGCGAACCCAACAGAAGCCCGATCACGTTCACAATTAACCCAGCCGCTCGGGCAAGGGCACGGACTTTCGGCGCTATCGACCCGACTCAAGCGTCTGACGCATTTGCCTGCAATAAAGGAGGGATCGTCCTGTATCGCGGACGCTTCCTTGGTCGGGTGGAGGTCTCGCGTGCAGGCGGCGGGGCCCGGTAATGGAGCGTGGGAAGCTGGTGGGATGCTCGAGAACCTTTCGCTCCCCGTAGTGCTCGATTCCCGCCTTGGGTTGGTCACGCTGCGGCGCGCCTCGGCGGAGGATCTGAATTCGCTCATGATGCTCCTGTCCGACGACCCGGTCAGCGCAGCTCGAGGCGACGTAGCCGCGGAGACCGATCGGCCGGTATCGGGTCCGCGATGATTCGCTGGGTCACGGATGTTGCGGCCGCAGCCCTTGACGTGGGCCTCATCCAACTCACCTCTGACGCCGTGAGAACCGATGCGCACCGGTTCTACGAACGTCTCGGCTTTGTCGCTTCGCACGTCGGGTTCAAATACCAGCCGCCCTCAGCATCCCGTTAACCAGGAACGGCACGCTCCGGGTTCGAGTTGGAGTCAGATCCGACTCGAACTCGGCGACCATAGCCTGAACACTGAGGAGGAGACAACGATGATGCCCTCGGCATCCCTGAGCGACGCGCCAGTCTGTCGAGTTTCACAACGACGACGGTGCCTCCCGCGCGGCGAGCGGAGGCCAGAAAAAATGAAGAGTCAGACCGGACAGGTAGCCCTGTTGACTGACCACTCAGCGGATGGTGATTGGCGAGTTTTCGCTCTTGACGATCATTCAGCTACTGACCAGGTCGATATCTGGGCCTAGTGTCGCGCGCACTAATCAGGCTCGATAGGCCAAAGCCCATCGCGCGAACTCGGGTAGATCGAAGCGAATGGCATCTGCGTACAGTTGCGATGCCAGTGATTCGACCACTGGCGACCGGCGGTGAGAGAGGATCTGGATGTTGGCAAGGTCGACGTACGCGGAGACCCACACGTAGCGATCCTGGATCCGGTTGCAGCGCGTCCTGGCGTCGTCGATCCATTCCTGGGCGGAGGAGATATCGCCAGTGTTGAGCGAGATCAGGGCGAGGGATCGCGCAGCCATTCCCTCCCAACAGGGATCGCCCAGTTCACAGGCGAGCGCGAATGCTTTTTGGGCGACGTCTGTCGCCTCATCGTGACGGTCGAGTTCGAGCAACGCGTTCGCGCGCCACGATTGGGGCCAGGGGAGAAATGCATTCCACCGTTCTCGTTCGCATAACCGGATACTCGCGTCGGCTGCAGCAAGGGATTCCTCCGGGTCACTACTGAGCTGGAGCGAGCGGGCGAGCACACCGAGAGACCACGCTTCTTGACGGGGGCGAGTCGCCTCGTGCGCGACGCGCGCCGAGCGGGTCAGGTGTGCGACGGCTTCCCGGTGCCTTCCCTGGTCCGCTGCGTTCATCCCCGAAATCGCCAGCACCCCCGCAATGAGCGCCTCATCACCGCTGCCAGCGGCCAGGATTCTTGCCTCATGGATAGATCTTTCCGCGGACGTGTGGCGTCCGGCCTGCACATCGATGAATGCGAGTTCACGCAAGCACTCGGCGACCCGAGGGTCGTCGCGAAGATTTCGCGCAAGCGCCATCGCCTGATGCAAAATGATGGCTCCTTCTCCATCGAAGCCCCGGGTTGCATGCACCAGGGCTGCTCCGAGCGTCATCAGCACGTCGATGTGAAGCTGCCGATCGGAGGAGATCGTGGCCTCTTCCGCGGCCCGCCGGAGCGTTTCAATACCGGCGTCGACGCTGCCGGCGTCGATTGCGTCGCTCCCCGAGCGGAGGAGGGAGGATGCGACGACTCCAGCCTGCAGCCGTCCTCGCGGTCGGTCGTCGCTGATCCTCACAGCGGCTCTGAGGGCGGGTGAGAGACTCAGGCCCTCGCGGGCGAATGTCGCTTCGCAGGACGCCAGATGCAGCGCCGCGAGACCGGGCCTGCCATCCGCAACGAGTGAGCGTAGAAAAAGTTCTTGCGCGTCCTCATCCAGCGGTTCGAGGGCTGCTGCCCGACCCGCGACGGCGCTCGAACGCTCCGTCTGCCCGGCACCGAGGAGTGCTAGCGCCTCACGTCGAAGCTCCTCCAACGATCGTGCGCGCAGGTGTCCCCGTGTGAGCAGCAACCAGGTTTCGAAGCCTGGGGAGTCGCGCAGGGTGAGCCCGTCGAGGAAGTACCCCCCGATTTGCCCTGTATCGAGCGTGCCGTCGATGAGCTCCCAGGCATCGACGGTCATCCCTGTCCGCGAGAGTGAGAGGAAGTCTCCGCGAAAAAGTTCGGAGTCCTGCAGTGCCCGGCGAAGGTCGGCGAGACACCAGCGCAGTGCACCACGGGGATCGTTCGCTTCGGCGAACAGTTCGTCTACGAGCTCGAGGCGCGACACCGGGCGTTCTGCGAGGGCGACGCGGGCGAACAACGCCCAGGACTTCTTGCCTCGGGGCGGCGGGTGCGACTCGGGGAAACCCTCCAATCGAGGAGGTCCCAGAAGTCGCACCCGCACGTTCACGGCTCAGCCCGCGACAACCGATGCGGTTGCCCGGCCCTGCAGCGCATGGACATCGGCGGTGGTGAGGGCGTTGCCCCCGATGCCCCAGTCTCCGCTGAGAACCTCCTCGACGATGACCGTCGTCACCTGGCGGAGATTCTCGCCCTCGATGTCGACCATTGTTTCGGTGATTCTGCGGATCATCTCGCTTTTCTCTTCCGAGTTGAACACTCCTTGGATTACTTTAACCTCTACGAGCGGCATGACATTTCTCCTTTACAACACGGGTAATAACTGGACACCTTGAGGGTGCCCGCTCAGCGTGTGAGGCGACGTGTGAGCGCACCCTCGTGCGAAAAACTGAGACGACTCGGTCATTCGCGAGCATCGGATGACTTCCGCATCGCGCGACTGACCGCTGCGACGGACGCGGTGATATCGGCGGCATCGGTCGACCAGTTGCTGACGGAGATGCGCAGGACCTGACGATCCTTCCACCGTGAGCCGGACATCCACACGGCACCTTCCTCGATGAGATGGCGGGTCACCTCGCGGGTTCGCTCGTCCGATCCGAAGCTCAGGCAGACCTGCGTGAAGACCACTTCGTTGAGGACCGTCACTCCCGGCAGGGTTGCAAGCCCGGCAGCGAGTGCCTGCGTGTTCGCGACGAGCCCATCGACCAGGGAGACGAGACCGGATCGACCGAGCTGCTTCAGCGCGGCCCACACGGGTACCCCACGCGCACGACGGGACATCTCCGGCACCAGGTCGTACGGGTCAGGAGCATCGCCCGACGCACGGATGAGATAGGCGGTCTGGGTACCGAGGGCCGCCCGAGTTGCGCCTGCCCGGGCGACGATCGCGACGCCGCAGTCGTAGGGGACATTGAGGGACTTGTGCGCATCCGTCGCCCAGGAGTCTGCTGTCTCGACTCCGTCCAACAGTCCGCGAAGCGACGGGCTGGCGTTGGCCCACAAACCGAACGCCCCATCCACGTGCACCCACGCGCCGTGCTCATGGGCGATCGCGATTGCTTCGGCCATCGGATCGAAGGCGCCGGAATGAAGATTGCCCGCCTGAAGGCACACGATGATCGGACCTGGTGTCGTTTCCAGTGATGCGCGGAGAGCATCGATCCGAATCCGGCCCTCGTCGTCAGCCACTACGACCGTCGGCGCACCCAACCCGAGATAGCGGAGGGCCAGGTCGACGGAGGTGTGTCTTTCCGCGCCAACCAGAACCATGAACCGCGGTGCACCCTGCAGCCCGTGCATGTTGACATCCCAACCGCATTGATCGAGCAGGAAAGCGCGCGCTGCCGCCAATCCGGTCCAGTTCGCCATCGTCGCCCCGGTGGTGAATCCGACCTCCGATCCCGTCGGTAGCCCAAGCACATCGAGGAGCCACTCACCCGCAACCTGCTCGATGGCCGCGGTTGCCGGCGACGCGTAACGCATCGCCGCATTTTGATCCCATGCACTGACCAGCCAGTCAGCACCGAGAGAGGCGGGAAGAGTTCCGCCAATCACCCAACCGAAAAAGCGACCGGAGGACATCGCCATCAGGCCCGGCTCGGCGAGTCTCACCAAGGCATCCACCACCTCGCTTGCTCGATCGGATGCTCCTGCAGGGGTTCAGCGAATACTCCCACCATTTTGTCGATGTTCTTGGTCGGTGCGACCTGCCTGCTCGGGATGGATTCGATCCATTTCATCGCCCCGGCGGATGCTCGATCCAACGCTGATCGATACACGATCGGGTTCACATTCACGGCAAGCTCCCTCGTCACGCTGTCAAGGAACGGCAAAAGCCGTCAGGACGAGGATGAAGCCTCACCGTGTGAGACATCGTTTGATGGCCAGAGGGGCCGCACGAACGACAAGACGGTCATGAATGTGCCGGTGAGTCGATGTCATGTGCTCCGTTCGCTGCAGGGAGAATCGGCGATCCGCATCATCCCCCAAAGCAACGCGAGTACGTCTTTGCAAACAGATTGCTCTGCAGCAACGGCTGCGGAGCGGCTCCGAGTAGCCCCAACAGCCGAGCATCCGCACCGATCGATGAGCGCGATGCGTCACGATAACTTCTTTTTGCGGGGCAGAGGTGCCGCCTTTCTGCGGGTAAGCAACGCCGCCACGATTTGGCATAGCCTCAGCCTTCACCGTGAAAAAATAGGCACCAATCTTCTCGGGCTGAAATTGAGCAAGTGCTAACTGGTGGAGCTGCAATGATGCTGCCATGAAACTTCTCGTACTTGGAGGGACGGCCTGGGTCGGCCATACCGTCGCTGCGACCGCCCTTGCCGCCGGGCATCACGTGACGTGTCTTGCTCGCGGGGTTGATGTGCCCGATGGCACGGCACTCGTCCATGCTGACCGGGACCGCGACGACGCGCTGGCATCCGTTGCTGCCGAGCACTGGGACGCAGTGATCGACGTTGCCCGGCAGCCGGGTCACGTACGACGCGCGGTGCGGGATCTTGAACCGATGGTGGAACGGTATATTTTCGTCTCCAGCGGCAATGCTTACGCCTCCCAGGAGGAGATCGGCCAGAACGAGGACGCGCTCCTACTCGACCCGCTGGACGCGGATGTGATGGCCTCGATGGAAGACTATGGCGCCGCGAAAGTCGCCTGCGAGAACGCAGTCCTCGCAGGGTTCGGAAGCAGCCGGACGGTGACGGCGCGTGCTGGGCTCATCGGTGGGCCCGGCGACCTGAGCGGGCGAAGCGGATACTGGCCGTGGCGATTTGCTCATCCTTCAAGCGAAGACGGTGCAGTGCTCGTGCCGGATGCGCCCGAGTTGCCGACAGCCATTATTGACATCCGAGACCTAGCCGCCTGGCTTGTACTGCTGGCCGAAGGTGGACCCGTCGGGACGTTCAATGCGATGGGGATGCCCGTTCCCTTCTTCGAACACATTGATGCTGCCCGGGCTGCCGCCGCGCATCACGGCGCCATCGTCCGCGCACCGGCGTCCTGGCTTGCTGACCATGGCGTCGGCGAGTGGTCTGGTCCGCGCTCGATGCCTCTGTGGCTCGCCGACCGCTCCTGGTACGGCATGAACGCGCGATCGAACGAGCGCGCCCTTGCCGCTGGACTTGCACTCCGCCCACTAGCAGACACCCTCGCCGCCACCCTCCACTGGGAAATCGCTCGTGCGGATGCAGGGCCACACGGCGCCGGTCTCACCGACAACGACGAACGCGAACTCCTGGCTGCACTGCCCTGAGCCCGAGCCATCCCTGGGCGGACGATCCCACGGGGCGGCTGCGCGCAATCGCTCCAGCCAAGAGTGCGCGTTTGCCCTTCCTGACAGTGCGCACAAAGTCTCGTGTCCTCGTATGACGGGTCTCCGGTCGCGCCCAATCGTGATGTCCTACTCTTGGGTTTTCTCGTAGTCCCGACCCCCACGAAAGGCACAGTCTTGACGACGACAAGCATCAGCGAACAGGTTGGCGAATTCAATGTGGGCTTCACCGCGCAGATCGGCCCTGATCTCTCTGCTGTATTTGATCGGGAGCAGCAGGACTTGAGGAGCACTGGGGTACCCGTTGATGCCATTGCGGTCGGTGACATCGTCGCCGACGCGCAGCTCGTTGGACTCGACGGACAGATGGTGAACCTGCTCAGCGTCACGGCGGGTCGGCCCGCGGTGCTGGTGTTTTATCGTGGCGCCTGGTGCCCGTACTGCAACATCACGCTGCGCACCTACGAGCGTGATCTTCGGCCGGAGCTTGATCGACTCGGAGTGGCACTGGTCGCGATCAGCCCGCAGACACCGGCTGGGTCAACCGCCGCCGTCCAGGGCGGCGAGTTGAACTTCCCGGTGCTTTCCGATCCGTCCAACGCCTTCGTTCGAGCCCTCGGAATCGTCACCGAGCCGAGTGCTGAGGCACGGGTTGCCCACACCGAGCTTGGCTTCGATGTCGCCGACAGTAACGCCGACTCCACCGCTGGCATCCCGTTCCCGACCGTACTCATCCTCGACGCCGATCGCACCGTTCGCTTCGCCGACGTGCACGTGGACTACACGGCGCGCACCGAGGTTTCGGCGATCCTGAAGGCCCTGGCTTTCGTGTCCTAAAGCGGGGTTCGCCGGCCGGACATCTGCGTGCTTCGGGGAAGCGTCACGAGATCTTTCTACCGCGCGGCCAAGACACAGAATTCGTTTCCTTCCGGATCGGCCATAACAACCCATGGCGCGCTGCCTTGACCGATGTCGACGCGGCTGGCCCCGAGGCTCAGGAGTCGCTCGACCTCCGCGTTCTGGTCGTCGGGTACCCAATCAAGGTGGAGTCGGTTCTTATACCGTTTGTGTTCGGCTACCTCGGTGAACATTATGCTGGGCGTCTGACCAGGGGCAGGAGCAAGCTCGACTCCGTCGCTGTCCTCGCCCACGACTTGCCACCCCGTCACGGTTTGCCACCACCGCGCAAGCGACACAGGATCACGGCAGTCGACAACAATTTCCTCGAGACGAAGAGCCATGCCCCAAGACTAGGCAGACGGTTGCTACAGAGACAAGGGACCGTCAATCGCGAAGACGTTTCCCTGAAGTACGTGGGTTCGCGGCAACTGAGATGATCGATGGATGCGGAACGTCTCTGACGCCTGCTCAATCGAGGTGCGCTGCTGTCGCGGCGAGGACGCGGCCGCGACCCTGACTGTGTTTCTCGAAGCCATCACAGAGACGGAGGCAGCCGACTATTCACTGGGGCAGATCGCTGCGTGGGCTCGCCCTGAGCAACGGACCGTGTCCGAATGGGATCGGGCAATGCAGGCCCGGGACAGCTACGTGGCCCTTCTCGACAAGCAGATCGTCGGTTTTTCAGACGTGGACCCGGAGGGCCATATCGACATGATGTTCGTTTCACCACGACACTCGCGTCGAGGAGTGTCCTCAGCTCTCCTCACCCACCTCCACGGTCATGCACGAGCTCACGGGATTCGCAACCTTTCAGCAGATGTGAGTATCACCGCACGCCCGTTTTTCGAAAAACACGGGTTCACCGTCGTGACCACCCAACATCCCATGACCGCAGGCGTCCCCATGACGAACTTCCGCATGACAGAGATGCTCGCGAGCGCCCGGTGGGGACTCCCGCCCACGCACATGGTCACCGCTTCAACATTCGCGGCATGCTCGTCCGGCCGAAAATCTGATGTTGGGCACGCGGATGCCCGTGAAACGGCTGTTGAACGGGCATCCGGGGATCCGCAGCAGTGCCGATCGACCGGACCGTTAACAGCAGATGGCGCGCTTCCTTGCGGAAACGCGCCATCCCCGAAGCTGTTACAGGAACGGCTGGGAAATTCTAATTACTACTTATGGATAGCGGTTGCCTCGGCGTGGGAGAGCTCCACCGCGGCGAATTCCGGGTTGTCCTCATAAGACTTCGCCTTCGCGACGCCAAAGATAATCAGCGCGTAGACGGCTTTAGCGACGATGTCGGCCACCGAGTATCCGACCTGCTTCGACACCCAAGCATCTGCGCCGCCGATGTTCAGCAGGGGCAGAAGGTACGCGATCGGGTAGACGCCCCAGCTGAGGAGCAGCAGGAATCGCAGACGACCCAGCGTCTTGCGCACCGAAACGGGCTGAGTCGTAAGCGACTTGCTCAGCTGCACGAAGAGCACGTAGAGGATGTAGGCGAAGGGGATGGTGGAGAGAAGGCCAAAGAGACCGCGCAGGCCATTGTCGCCACTGATCTCACCCGGGTAGCCGAGCGCGATCATGAGCGCGGCGGCCGGAACAAGACGCAGAAGGAGACCGGTCTGCACCTTGCGGGCGAGCGCAAGAACCGCGATCAACTCGACGAGCAGCAGCGGCACGGTGAGCAGCCAGTCCACATAGCGGTAACCCTCGTTAAACGAGACTCCCGCAGCCTGACTGTAGTTTCCGGTTCCCCCCACCGACTTGCTGACGAACGCCTCCTTGAACGAGTCGAAGATGCGGAAGTAATGGTAGGCCGCAATTCCGCACACGATGATTGCTACGGTGATTGCCTGCCGATAGCGCGGGAGGATCCGCGGAAGGGATATGAGCAGGAATAGCGCCGTGAACAACTGTGACGCGATGACGAGCGACAGGAAGTTGTAGACGGTGGAATACTGCCCGTGCGACAGGATGTCAGGAATCACTTGGTCCTCCTTGGGACGTTCGATGAAAGTACTTGATTAGATAAGTAAAACAATATGGTATTAATTTAGTCCTACGCTGCTGATTGATCCTCGTGATCAGTTGGATTCTAGCCCCGTAAACTAGTGAACCGATAGAGGCGGGAGGTCTTATGAGTTCCGAGATCGGAGCATCCCACACCCTGGATGGGTTCCCGGCGGCGGCCGTGGAGTTCGTCAACGCGATGCAGCGCAATCGAGAGCGAATTGCTGAGGATGCCGGGCTCTCGGCCAGTGAGCTCCGTGCCATGTTTCGAGTCGCCGCCGTCGTGAGTATCACCCCCAAGGAACTCGCCGCACATCTGGACACGACGACCGCCGCGATCACCTTCATCTCTCGCCGCCTCGTAGAGGCAGGATTGCTGCATCGGGTGGCTCATCCGAACGATCGCCGAAGCCTGTATCTCGAGCTCACTCCCCTGGCCCACCAGATGATGTTTGAGGTCCATCGCGATTTTGTTGCGTTGCTGGAAGCGGTGACGAGCGAGCTGGGATCCGTCGGTGTCGACCGGTTTTCGTCGTCTCTACGCTCGGTGGCTCGGTCCATGGCCATCCACGCCACGCGCTCCGAAAACGCCACCTCTCACAACGCGCTTCGTGCCAGGACTGTCAGACCGGCGAGCCACCTCTGAGCCTGCCGTCGACAGGAGCCCGAACGAGGAAGTCGTCACGACCGCCGACTGACCGACCACCCTGATGAGCCGCCCGCTCGGCATCGTATTACTGCGTCGACAGGGCGCTCAGAGGTGCTGAGCACGCCAGCGTTTTGCGCTGTCGCGTGTTGAGCCAATGAAGCGAAAAGGGAGGGTCGGCTAGCCAGCGAGTTCCACCGCGATGGCCGCGCCGAGACTCGACTCGTTCTGGGGATGCGCGACACGGCGCCCGGCGGATTGCTTCGAGTTCTCGACGGCCCCCAGGCCGAGGTCGAGAAGTTGGTCAGCGGTCCAGCCGGCTGCGATCGCGGCGTGACGCGCAGCATCCACCGCGGCAATCGTGGCTTCGAGAGCGCTGAGGCGCACCGCAAGCTGGTGGACCAGGTCCATTCGCTTGTTCATCTCCGCATCGATGATGGCCTGCGCCTGCACTGTGGAGTCGGCGGGGTCGAAGGTTGCCCGGGAAAGGTAGTGGACCTTGGCGTCATGACTCATCGGGTGCCTTCTCTCGAATACGGCGGGGTGCCCTTTCGGGTGGCAAAACAGCGGGTTCCCCTGAGTACACGATGCTGCATCCCCGCGAAGACTCACAGTCCCCAGTAGAGGGGACATGCTTTGTACCCCGGCGTATCGAGGGTTACGAACCCTGGTGGGCCGCCGGTTCGGAGGGCGCCAGAGGCGCGACCCCCAGAGCGGTTCTCAACTGCTGTTCCCCCGAATCATCTGCCGCAGCCGCCGCAACGTTCGCTTCGGCGACGGCGAGCAGCACCTCTTCGCGCTGGATCTTGATGCCGCGGGGGGCATCGATGCCGATGCGGATGCCGTCACCACGCACGTCGAGGATGGTGATGGTGATGTCGTCACCGATCACGATCTTCTCGCCCGTCTTACGGGTCAACACAAGCATCGTCTCAGCCTACCGAACCGCTCTCCAGCCAACCGACCTGGATGCCGAGCTGGTGCACGGTTTCTGGGGTGTCGGTGGTGTCGCTGCCGATGACGGCAATCGCGTCGATATGTACGTGGGACTGCACGGCGCGCACCCAGCGGGCGGTGTCATCGGCCTTGCGCCCGACATCCACCACCACCCAGACCTGGTCGGCCTTGAGATACTCGAGGGCTGCGATCGCGTCGTCGTCGAGACCGGGGCGCGGAATACCGAGCGCGATAAACGCACTGTGCTTCTCGCGAACTCCGGCCGCCCGGGCCGCCATAGCGCTGATGCGGTCCTTCACCCGGAAGTATCCATCGGCGGTGACCGCCCCGGCGATGCTCAGAGCCCGTAAACCGGAAACGTGGGACATGTCCCGGGCCACCGGGAGGGGGTCGTCACCGAGGCCAACCACGACGACGAGATCGCCCGCTGCCTCGAGCGGCGTCTGCCGAAAGATTGTTGGGCCATCGATGAGCGGGGGGATCGCGGCGGTGTTGTACGTGAGGTCCGCCATGATCGAATCGAAGTCGACCGAGTGCGTAGAGAGCCGGGGAATCAGTGTGCCGTAGTGCGAGATCGCCTCGGCGGTGTCCGCATCGTCGAGGAGTCGGGCGATGCCCGCCCTGGTGGGCAGGTCGAAAATATGGGCGTCGCGAGCGGTGCCATCCGGAACATCGACTTCGATCTCGTATCGTCGCGAGGCGAAGAAACCGGAGATTCCCCCGGAGGTGACGGCCTTGACCGCGATGACCTTCGCCAGCGGACCGTGCTCGGCGAGAACACGGGCGTTCAGCTCGTCGAGCGACGCGCCCTCAAGCTGATATCGACTCGGCACCGCGCACCACTCCTACGGTCTCGATGTTCACATTGGCCGATGTGACCTCCTGGTACGACAGCACCGGCAGCCCTCCGGACTGCGCCGAGACCAGGCGACGGATGGCCGGCCGTAACGCCGGCGCGCAGACCAGCACCGCAGACATCCCGGTGCCCTCCACGCGGGCGACCACGTCGCGCACCGAGCCGAGCAGCGACTCGAGCGCATGTTGGTCGATGATGATCTGGGTGCCGAGTTCCGAGGGGCGCAAACCCTCAAGCATCGACTGCTCCAGCAGCGGATCGATCATGATCACGTGCAGGGTCTGGCCGTCCAGGTGCCGCGCACTGAGAGCCGGACCGAGTGCCGCGCGGGCGGCCTCGATCAGCCCCTCGGGATCGGACGAGACCTTCGCCCGCAGCGAGAGCGCCTCGTAGATACGCGGAAGGTCGTTGATCGCCACCTGCTCGAGCAGCAGTCCCTGAAGCACTCGCTGCACCTCGGCGAGGCTGAGAAGACCGGGCACGAGCTCATCAACGGCGGCGGGGTTGATCTCCTTGACACCCTCGGTGAGGACGCGCACGTCTTCGCGACTGAGCAGGCGCGCGGCGTTGCCCATGATGATGGACGAGAGGTGGGTGACGACGACGGAGACCCGGTCGATCACCGTTGCGCCGGTCATCTCGGCGCTGTGGCGCATCTCGCTCGGAACCCATTTGCCGGTCAGTCCGAACACGGGCTCGAGAGTGACCGCGCCGGGCAGCGCATCGAGGGCCTCGCCGAGCGCGAGTACCTTGCCGGCCGGGGCGATGCCACGGCCCGCCTCGACTCCGGCGATGCGGATGACGTAGGTCGCGGGCGGAAGCTCAATGCTGTCCCGGGTGCGCACGGGCGGCACGACGAGACCCATGTCCATCGCGATCTTGCGCCGGAGGGATCGCACGCGGGAGAGCAGGTCGTCCGAGGCATCCGAGACCAGGTCAACCAGGTCGGGGGCGAGAAGGATCTCGAGGGCGTGCACGCGCATCTGCTCGATGAGGTTTTCGGTGGTTGAGCCACTTGCGGGGTCCGCGATCGCCGCGGTCTCGATCTCGAGCTTCTTCACGGCTTCACGGGCCTTGATGCGCTGGGCGATGAGGATGAGCGAGAGGCCGACGATGAGGAACAGGATGATCGGCATGCCGGGGATGAAGGCCATCAGGATCGCCGCGACACCCGCGATGATGAGCGCGTACCTGGACTGGCTGAGCTGCGCCCCCGCGGTGGATCCCATGTCGGACTCGGCATTCGACCGCGTGACGATCATGCCGGTGGAGACGGCCATCAGGAGCGCCGGGATCTGCGTGACGAGTCCGTCACCGATGGTGAGCAGCGTGTACTTGTTCACCGCGTCGCCGATAGATAGGCCGCTCTGGATCACGCCGATGGCAATTCCGCCGACGATGTTGATGATGATGATGATGATTCCGGCGATCGCGTCGCCCTTGACGAACTTGGAGGCACCATCCATCGCGCCATAGAAGTCGGCTTCGGCAGAGACCTCGGCACGGCGCTCGCGGGCCTGCACATCGGTGATCAGGCCGGCGTTGAGGTCGGCGTCGATGGCCATCTGCTTGCCGGGCATGGCATCGAGGGTGAAACGCGCACCGACCTCGGCGACTCGCTCGGCACCCTTAGTGACCACCACGAACTGGATGACGACGAGGATGAGGAAGATCACCGCACCGATGATGATCGAGCCGCCGACCGCGACCTGACCGAACGCACCGATCACCTCTCCCGCGTAGCCGTTACCGAGCACGAGACGCGTCGAGGCAACATTGAGGCCGAGGCGGAACAGCGTCGCCACGAGCAGCAGCGAGGGAAATACCGAGAAATCGAGCGGCTTCTTGACAAACATCGTGGTGAGAAGGGTCACCAGCGCGAGCATGATGTTGACGATGATCAGCAGGTCAAGCACGAAGGCCGGGATCGGTACGACGAGCAGCAGGATGATGCCGACAACTCCGAGCGGCACCGCGAGCTTCGCGAGGTTCTTATTCATCGTGAGTGCCCTCCAGCGGCGACTAGTTGATTCATCTCATGCACGCCCTTCGACGACCCGCGTGTGCGCAGTGCGAGCACGAAGGCGAGCACGCGGGCGACCGCGTTGTACAGGTCGACCGGGATCTCCTCCCCCAGGTCGCAGGCCGCATGCAGGGCACGGGTGAGCAGGATGTCCTTGACGATTGGCACACGGTCCGTCTCGGCCTGCTCGCGAATGCGCAACGCAATCTCGCCAGCGCCTTTGGCGACCACGCGGGGAGCCGATTTGCCCGGCTCGTACCTGAGGGCGATGGCGAAGTGCGTGGGGTTGACCAGCACCACGTCGGCATCCGCGATGGCAGCCATCATACGATTGCGACTCATGGCGAGCTGGCGAGAGCGGCGCTGCCCCCTGATCATGGGGTCGCCCTCTGACGACTTGTTCTCGTCTTTGACTTCTTTCTTGGTCATGCGGGTGCGCTTGCGGTTACGTCGCATGATCACGAAAACGTCGGCGGCGGCCAGGATGAGCCCGGCGATCACCGCGGAGCGCACGAGGGAGGCGGTACCGTCGGTCGCGGCCTGGATGAGCGCGGAGGCCGGCAGCCCGCCCCCACTCATCAGCACGGGCATGAGCCCCTGGATCACGGCGAGGAGCACGACACCGACAACGACCGTCTTGGACAGCGCCTTCACCCCCTGCCAGGCCGCCTGCATCCCGAAGGTGCGCTTGAGGCCCTCCACCGGGTTGAACTGGTCGAACTTGCCGCTGAACTTCTTGAAATGGATGCCCCCCTGCGCGGCGGCCGTCACGAGCACCGCGATCGTCACCACGGAGAGCAGCGGCAGGATGATGCCGCCGACCGAGCCGAGCCCGTCGACGAGCGCCTGCATCGCGTGCGTCGGGTCGGGGTGGTCCATCACTGTGCGCAGTTGGTACAACGGAGCGGATGTTGCCTCGGCTCCCGCAGACACGGTCGCCGGGATCATCACCGCGGCTACGCCGATGGCGACCCAGGCGGTGAGGTCCTGAGACTTGGCGAGCTGCCCCTTTGCGCGCACCTCTTTCATGCGTTTCTCGGTGGCGAGCTCTGTCTTTTCGCCGGAATCTGCTTCGGGCATCGCTACTTCACCCCCGTAAAGACGGAGACGGCCTGTCCAGTGATCGCCGCGACGATCTGCGGAAGGGCGGCGAAGACGAAGACGCCGAGCGCCAGGGTGATGAAGATCTTCAGCGGAAAGCCGAGGGCGAAGGCGTTGAGCGCCGGGGCGACCCTGGTGAGGAGGCCGAGGCCGGCATCCGCCAGAAAGAGCACGACGATCAGCGGGCCGGCGATCTGCACGGCCGACAACAGCATCTGGCCGACGGCGAGGGTGATGGCGTGGATGGGCGCGGCGAGGTCGATCTGGCCGGCCACGGGAAGAGCGTCAAAACTGCGCGCGAGACCGCCGACAATCAGCTGGTAGCCCCCTGACGCGAAGAGCAGTGCGAGGGCGGTCATCTGGTAGAGCCGGGCGAACTGGGCCCCGTTGATCATCATCTGCGGGTCGAAGCCCTGGGCGAGCTGGAATCCGCCGAACAGGTCGACCAGGTTGCCGGCCGACTGGATTGCCGAGAAGACGATCATGACCAGGAACCCGAGAAGGGCGCCGGTGACGAGTTCTGCCAGCAGTCCGACCACGAAACCGGCCGTGTCGGGTGACACATACCCGCGCGCAACCCGGGGCGAGACGGCGAGCGCGAGCCCGATGCCGAGCATTGCCTTGATGCGCAGCGGGAAAGCGTTGGTGGAGAACGGCGGGGCGATCACCAGAAAAGTGGTCATGCGCACGGACGCGAGCATCACCGCCTCGATCCACGGGAAGTTGAGGGTGAATGCCACGTCACCCCCCGCTCAGAAGGGTCGGGATCTTCTCGAACAGGCCGTGCGTGAAAGCGACCAGCTCGGAGATCATCCACTGGCCCGACACGATGAGGGCAAAACAGACGGCGATCGCCTTCGGCACGAAGGAGAGCGTCACCTCCTGGATCTGGGTGATCGACTGCAGCAGGGAGATGGCGAAACCGACGACGAGGGCGGTGACCAGGATGGGCGCGGAGAGCTTCGCGGCGATCAGCAGGCCCTGCAGCGCGATATCCATGACGGCGTTCTGGTTCATGAACTTCCCCGATAACTGCTGATCAGCGTTGTGATGATGAGCCCCCAACCGTCGACGAGCACGAACAGGAGGATCTTGAACGGCAGCGAGATCATGACCGGCGGCAGCATCATCATCCCCATCGACATGAGCGCGGCCGAGACGACGAGGTCGATCACGAGAAAAGGTACGAAGATGACAAATCCGATGATGAACGCGGCACGAAGCTCGGAGATCATGAAGGCCGGAATGAGGGTCGGCAGGGTGACCGACGACGGATTCTTCGGGTTGGGAAGGCCGGCTGCCCTGGTCATCAGGGCGAGGTCCTCTTCTCGGGTATGCGCGAGCATGAAGGTACGTAGCGGCTTGGTGGCGAGGTCGATCGCCTGCGTGAAGTCGATGTGGCCGTTCAGGTATGGCTGCAACGCGTGCGTGTTGATGTCGGTGATCACCGGCGCCATAATGAAGAGGCTGAGGAAGAGTGCGAGTCCCGCAAGCACCTGGTTCGGCGGGATGGACGGCAGCGCAAGGGCGTTACGGGCCATCGCGAGCACGACGAAGATCTTGGTGAATGACGTCATCATGAGCAGCAGCGCCGGGGCCACCGAGAGCAGCGTGATGCCGACCAGCGTGACGATGGCAGAGGACGGGGTGCCGTCGGGGCCGTTGATGTTGACGGAAAGACCGCCGGGGGTGGTTGGGGCGACGGGCGGCGTCGGGGCATCCACGGTCGGCACCGAAGCGTGGCTGGCGGTGCCGGTCATGAGGATGAGCGCTACAGCGACGACGAGCACGAGAAGCGCCATCACGACGATGCGGGCGGCCGGCCCGTTCCAGAACCGGACGCTGAGCGGTGCACGCACGCCCATCGCGACCTGCCCTCTCACCGGGAGGACCGCAGGGCGACGGCCGCACGCTTCCAGGTGGAGAGCGACAGGATCGAGCCGTCGAGCGCGCCGAGCTTGCGCGGTAGGCCGGTGCGAGGGTCGAACTGCTGCGGGAAGGGGATGGGGGTCGCGACCGACTTGCGCGGGGTCGGGGTGGCCTCCACCTCGGCGAGGGCAGATTCGAAGGCCGCCGCGGTATCGATCACCGGCAGTTCGGTGGCGTCCAAAACGGTCACCGAGTGCTCGGTTACGCCGAGCAAAAATCGCTTGCCCTCCATGTCGATCACGACGACGGATGCTTTCTGCGCCAGTGACTGGCGGGTCACGACGTTCACGAGCTTGGTCGCTCGCGTTGACTGGGTCCCCTTCGAAATGCGTCGCTGCAGAAACCACAGCAGCCCCACCACAGCAGCGAGGGAGAGCAGTACGCGCAACGCAACGAAGAGGGTGTCCATTGTTAGCTGAGGCCCTCGGCAACGTCGAGGATCTGGGTGATGCGCACCGCGTACTCCTGGTCGACGACCACGATCTCGCCGTGGGCGATCAGCCGCCCATTGAGCAGCACGTCGGCGGGAGCGCCGGCTGAGCGATCGAGCTCGATCACCGCGCCGGGCTCGAGACCGAGTACATCGCGCACCGCCATGCGGGTGCGACCGATCTCCACGGTGAGCGCCATCTCGACGTTATTGATGCGGCTGAGGTTGTTCACGAGCGACTCCTGGGAGATCGGGGTGGCGCCTGTCTGGCTCTCCCGCAAGCGGATGGCGAACCAGCCGGCCGCGCTGCCCCCGCTGGAGAGGGCGAAGACCTCGGTGGCCGCGTCGGAGAACAGCGCCGTGGCGTCGTCCACGCGGGCGTCCCCGAGCACACCAGATCCGAGCACGCCCGCGGCGGCATCGAGAGCGGGCCGCAGCAGGTCGACGATCGAAACCCGCTGGGAATCCGCGACTGCGGCATCCGCCGTCTCGATCGGATCGAGGAAGACGATCGCCAGGTCGGCCGAGATCTCCCCGACGAACGAGGCGACCACCGCGCTGTCGAAGGGGGCGGTCGGCACACCCTCGAATGCGACGGCCTCGAGGAGGGAGGTGCTCGGCAACAGCCGCGCGAGCGCCTCGGCTGCGGCAGAGCGTGGGTCGATGATGGTGGACTTCTTCACTGGTTCAGCCTTCTCTTCGGGTGGGTCTCGTTCTCTGGGGCGGCGGTCACGACGCAGGCAAGACGGGAGCCATTGGCGCCGACGGCAGCGCGCGCGAGGGTCTCTCCCTCGACGTTGAGGTTGAGCGGGCGGTGCTGCGGGTGCGGAATGATGAGCAGGTCACCCACCGCCAGGCTCAGCACACGGCTCGGGTTCACGAGCACCGGGCTGAGGCTCAGCGCAACTTCGACCGGGACCCAACCGAGCTGCAAAGCGACCTTCTCCCGGGCGTCCCCGGTCGCCACGGCAACGCTCGGCTGGCCAAGCTGCGGCAGAAGAGCCTCGGCCGGGATAGCGAGGGTCGCCGTGGTCGAGCTATCGCCGACCCGGATGCCGAAGCTCGCCACGATCATCAGATCGGAGGTTGCTGCGGCCTGGGCGAACTGCGAGTTGTAATGGATGGTGTCGATGGAAATCGCAGCCTCGAGCAAAGACCCGAGGGAGTAACGGAGATCCTCGAGCGCATCATCGAAGAGGCGGCGTATCAGCGCCTGCTCCACCTGGGTGAACTTGCGTTCATCGACCACCTGAGCGGTATTGCTTCCGAGCATGTACGACACCCAGGTGAGCGCTGCCGACGCCGGAAACTGGATGACCGCCCTGGCATCAATCCCGTGCAGGTTGCACAGGATCATCGCGGTGGTCGCGGGAAGCGCGGAGGCGTACTCGTCATAGGTCTCCATGATGATCTGTTCGCAAGTGACCTGCGAGATCACCCGTACCTTGGCGGTGAGCTGCGTTGCCCACTGGCGTGCGAAGGTCTCGAGCGCAAGCTCCAGCACCCGGGAGTGCTCACGGGCGAGAGTGGTCGGCCGACGGAAGTCATAGGGCTCCACCGCCGGGCCCGATCGTGCGGGCGCGCCGAGTGAAGAATGTTCCTGGACCGTCACACAGGGCACTATCGGCCGGGGTTGACCGCCGGTAAGAGGATCAGTGGAACGGAACTGGAGACGACAGGGATCCAGGTGGTTGCTGTCGCTGCGGTGACGGCGGCGGGTGCGGCGGGTGTTTCACTTCCGGGGATCTTCCCGGAGACCACATCCGGGATGAGTGCCCTCACCGACTCGGACGCGTTGGACAGGGCGATAATATCGACCCTTCGATTCTGAGCGAAGTCGGCGGCGGCGGTTCCGAGCGACAGCGGACGCGAGGAGCCGTAGCCGACCGCTCCGATCTTGGATTCGGTGACCCCACCGCTTTCCACCATCCGCCGGAGTACGGCAACTGCGCGGCCGGATGACAGCTCCCAGTTGGTGGGGAAGGGGGGAAGCGTCGCGCGACTGTCGGCGTGGCCCTCGACGGCGATATCCTCTCCGGTCGCCGAGAGGATCGGAGCAATAGTGTCGAGCACTCGCGGCGCGGTACCGGTGAGCACCGTACTGTTCGGTGCGAAGAACGCCTGCTGGTCGACGAGCCGGATGGTGAGGCCGCGCTGGTCGATCGTGTACTGCACCGTGCCCTGAAGGCCCTGAATCGCGAGGCTCGCGCTCACTTTGGCCTCGAGGTTCTTGATCGAGTCGACTTCCTTGACCGCGGCCGCGGCCGCGGCCTTTGCGGCGGCGGCAGCGGCGGTGGCCTGGGCCGTCTGCGGCCCAGCCCCGAAGCTCTCGCCACTCTTGGTGGCCTTCGTCGGATCCAGAACAGTGCCCTTCGCCGTGTCGAGCCTGCCGATGTCGGTCTGGCCGAACCCGGTCGCGAGGGAGTTGCGGAGCAGGTCGAACTTCTTTGCATCGACGGTCGACATCGCGAACAGGACGATGAACATGCACATCAACACCGTGACCATGTCCATATACGAGGCCATCCAGCGTTCATCTGGACCGTGTTCCTCGTGCTCTTCCGTGTGCTTCTTGCGGCCCCTGCTCACGCCGGTCACGCCGCTTTCGCTGCGGTGGCCGGCTTGCCCAGTTGCTCAGCGGGCACCATCGATCGCAGTCGCTCGGCGAGCAGTCGAGGCTGGCTGCCCTCCTGCACGGCGAGCGCGCCCTCCATGATCAGGGTCATCCGCTCACCCTCGAGATCGGCGAGACGACGCAGTCGCGTGCCGATCGGCAGCCAGAGGAAATTCGCCGACAGCAGCCCCCACAGGGTGGCGACGAAAGCGGCCGCGATGAGAGGACCGAGCTTTCCCGGCGTCGATAGGTTCTCGAGCACGTGGGTGAGCGAAACGACAGTGCCGATAATGCCGACAGTCGGCGCGTAGCCACCGAGGCTGAGGAAGAATTTGGATGCCGTGCGGTCGGAGCGGGTCTTCGTGGCGATCTCGTCTTCGAGCTGCACGCGCAGGTCCTCGCCATCCGCTCCGTCGGCGATGCTCTGCAGGGCACCGCGCAGGAAAGGATCGTTCACTGTTTCGGCCTCCTGCTCGAGCGACAGCAAGCCCTCTTTCCGCGCCTTCTCGGCGATCTCGACCAGGCGATCGATAACCACCTGCGGCTTCTCGGTCTTTCCGGCGAATGCCCGCGGCAGGGCCTTCACCGAGAGCAAGAGGTCCTTGATCGTGCCGCCGGCTATTCCGACCGCGATCGTTGCCCCGAATACCAGCACCATCGGGGCCGGCAGCAGGATAGAGCTCACGTTCGAGCCTTCGAGGGTGAGCATCGCGAAGAGGGCACCGAACGCCGTGAGGATTCCGATGATTGTTGCGAGGTCCATCAGATCTTCCTCGGACGAAGCGGCATGGGGTGCTCGGCGTCAGGATGAGTGACGTTCTCGACCAGCTCGAGCGCCCTCTGTTGGTGCCCGTTCGACGACAGCTCGTGGGTGAGCGCGATGACTGTCGCGCGATATCGCGAGATACGGTCGATCACCTCGCACATGGACTCGGTGACGATGTACTTGGCACCGTCGACCATGATCAGGGTCGTGTCGGGATTGGCGGTGATGCGCTCGATGAGATCGGGGTTTATCGCAAAATGGCTGTCGTTGAGCCGCGTAACTACGATCATGAGCGCATCCCTGCTGGTGGTGAAGCCGGTCCATCCTGGTCCGTTATTTCCCACTATCGGCACGATGGGGCATCCGGTTAGTGGATGCAGCGGTGTCGGCGAGTCGCGCGCCAGAGTCGTCCGCTGGAGTCGTCCCGGCGAAGGTGGGGTTGGCTTCGCCGGTCTCGGCCGGGCACCGCCGGGCTGGGTTCGTGGCACCGCCGGGCTGGGTTTGTGGCGCCGCCGCCGCCGGGCTGGATTCATGGCGCCGCCGCCGCGTCTCAGTGTTCGCCACAACTCCCGCACCGCAGAAAAGGAGGGGAAACTGCGGAACGGGCAAAAAAGTCCCTCCCTACGACGCTGATCGCGCGAAAATCCCTCCATCGCCGATCCGGCACCACCGGAAAAACGTCGATCCGGCCGCACCGGAGGACGCCCGGATGCGGCGGCGCAGGCGTTCAGCACGGCTCTCGAGCCACCGAATCCGCCGCCGCCGCGTCTCAGGGTTCGCCACAACTCCCGCACCGCAGAAAAGGAGGGGAAACTGCGGAACGGGCAAAAAAGTCCCTCCCTACGACGCAGATCGCGCGAAAATCCCTCCATCGCCGATCCGGCACCACCGGAAAAACGTCGATCCGGCAGCACCGGAGGACGCCCGGATGCGGCGGCGCAGGCGTTCAACACGGCGCTCGAGCCACCGAATCGGCCGCCGCCACGTCTCAGGGTTCGCCACAACTCCCGCACCGCAAAAAAGGAGGGGAAACTGCGGAACGGGCAAAAAAGTCCCTCCCTGCGACGCAGATCGCGCGAAAATCCCTCCTTCGCGGGGGGTGGCGGGGGCGTCCTCGATCGGGAGCGAGTACAACGCGGAACGCATGGCGGACGGCGCATGGCGCATGGCGGACGGCGCATGGCGCATGGCGCATGGCGGACGGCGCGGATGGCGCGGATGGCGGACGGCGCGGACGGCGCGGAACACACAGCGCACGACACACAGCGCGCAACCCGATGCTCACAACGCACAACCCACACCGCGGATGGCCCCCGACCGACCGGGCCGGGGACCTTCCGCGGAGGAGCGATTAGCGCTTGAGGTTGGTGAGCTCCTGCAGCACTTCGTCGGAGGTGGTGATGATGCGGGCGTTGGCCTGGAAACCACGCTGGGCGACGATCAGGTTGGTGAACTCCTGCGAGAGATCGACGTTCGACATCTCGAGAGCGCCGGACTGCAGTGAGCCGAGGCTGCCCGATCCGGGAGTGCCGATCGTGGCGTTGCCGGAGTTGAAGGTGCTCTTGTAGCCGGAAGATCCGGCCTTCTCCAGGCCACCGGGATTGGAGAAGGTCGCGAGTACGACACGGCCGATCGCCTGCGATGCTCCGTTGCTGAACGATCCGACAAGCGTGCCGTCTTTCGAGAGCGTGTAGGACTTGAGCGTGCCGGCGGCGCGGCCATTCTGGTTCGACACCGCAACCGTCGTGAGGCCGGCGAATCCGGTGAGCTTCGACATGTCGACGGTGATGCCGCCGATCGTCATAGTGCCCGCGGAGGTCTGCACACCGCCGGAAAAGGTGAGGGAGGCGGCGCCGGAGGATCCGTTGGGGTCAGTGCCTACGACATCCCAGCCCGCCGCCGTCTTGGTGTAGCTGAGCGAGATGGTGCGAGCGGCACCGGTGTTGTCATAAACCTGCACGTCGCGCACGAGAGGCGGGCCGGCTGCGGCGTCGGACGGGAGGTTGCCCGAGACGGTGGCCGACGTGGTCGTGGCGGCTGGCGCGACGACTCCGAGGGGAAGCGTGAGATCGCTGGTGGGACCGCCGTCGGAGACGACCCCGTTGACGGCGGTGTAGCCCTGAACGATGGCGCCGTCCGGACTCACCAGGCGACCGGCGCCGTCGAAGTCGAATGATCCGGCGCGGGTATAGAGCGTCTGGGTGCCGGTCTTGGTGACGAAGAATCCGTCACCCGAGATCATGATGTCGGTCGCGCGCCCGGTCGACTGGGCGGATCCCTGCGAAAAGTTGGTGGAGATGCCGGCGACTCGCACGCCGAGGCCGACCTGCGCGGGGTTGGTGCCACCGATCTGCTCCTGCGGTCCGCCCGCGCCCAGCGTGAGCTGGGAGAGGGTGTCCTGAAACTGGGTGGCCGACGATTTGAACGCCGTGGTGTTCACGTTAGCGATGTTGTTACCGGTGACATCGAGCATGGTCTGGTGCGAGCGGAGTCCGGAGATCCCGGAATACAGTGAACGAAGCATGAGGTGCTGCCTTTCGGTTGGATGTGGTGGATCAGGCGACTGCGTTGATCAAGACGTGCTGGTGATTCCGGAAATACTGTCGAGGACCACGTCGACGCCACCGACCTTGACCTGGGGAACGCTGCCGACAAAGGAGACACTGGCCGCCGTACCGGTGTGACTCACGCCCGCAGCATCCGAGTAGCTGACCTGCTTGCCGACGATCGCGGCAGCCGCGATACGCATCTGAAGCGAGAAGTCCTCCGTGCTGGTGGTGCTGAGCTCGGTCATCTTTTCCATCATCGACAGCTGGGTGGTCTGGGAGATCATCTGGTTGGTGTCCATGGGCGCGCTCGGATCCTGGGTGCGCAGCTGCGTGACGAGCAGTTTCATGAACACTTCTGAGTCCATGGTCTGCTTGGGTACGCGGGTGGTCGACCCGCTGTAGATTCCGGATGCCGGGTCGGCTGCGGCTTTCTGGACCGTTCCGGTGATTCCGTCGATTGCCATGAAGGTGCCTTTCTATGCCAGTACGTCGATGGATGAAGCGGTGAGGATACGGCTCGGCGCGGGAGTGACGTCATCGTCCGCGACGATCCCGGCAGGAACGACGTAGTCGCGCTCGGGGCGGGTTGCCGCGTCGCCGCGTCGGTCGCCAGCATCGCTCGGCTGGTTTTGGGACGACAGGTCGAGGTTGGCCCCGACTCCGGCCCCGGCAAGATCCTTACGCAGGTCGGGCAGGATGGCGCGGATCGCGTCGCGGCCCAGATCCGTCGGTGCGAAGAGCTCGACGCGGATGCCCTCCGGGCCCACATGCGCGCGCACCGTCACGGGTCCAAGGGTGTCGGGCGTCACACTGATGGTCATCGTGTGCGATCCGGGTCCGGCTGCAGCGAGAGTGAAGATCGGACGGGCGAGCTGGCCGGCGAAGGGCGTGTTCTGGTTTTGCGGCGGCGCGGAAGTGGCAATCGGTGCGGCAACCGCCTCGAGCCGGGCAGGAGGTGTAGCGATCGGTAGCGGTGCCACCGCATCCGTCGTCACCGCGATCGGCTTGGTCCGGGCGGCGGGGAGGGTGGATGCGGCGGGGAGGGTGGATGCGGCGGGGGATACGACCACGGGCGATACGGCAGTCAGGAGAGGAAACACGGTGGGAGTTGGCGTGGCCGCGAGCGGAACCACAGAGCCGGAGATCGACGCGGCGGCCGGCGCCGCCGCTGACAGGGTGTCTGTCGACACAGCCGCTGCGGGGCTGGTGGTCCGGGCGGGAAGCGCACTCGACGCAGCGGCAGCGGCTGCGCCAGACACAGCGGCTGACACAGCGGCAGCAGCAGCGCCAGACACAGCAGCAGCGCCAGACACAGCGGCAGCGGCCGCGAGGGCACCCGAGATGACAACAGTCGGGGCGGCGGTGGGTGCCGACGGCATATTGCTCGACGCATCCGTCACGGAACCCACGGTGGGTGGCGCGGCGGCGGAAAGTGCGACAGTCGACACCAGCGCCGACACCAGAGTCGGCAAGGGCAGAGGCAACGCGATCGGCAGCGCCACCCCGGGAAGGGGGACCTGCACCGGCTGTTCTGTCGCGAGGGGCGCCATCGGGTCGGTCGCCGAATCGGCGGTTTCCTGCGCGGCGCCCGTTACGGGGGACGCAGATGTACCGGCGGTGGCGACGGATGCCACGAGACCTGCGAGCACGGCGGTAGCAGTGAGCGCGCCAGGCACAACGGGAATGGCAGGCGCGGCTGTTCCGGCGGTTGCGGCAGAGGAGGCTGCGGCGACCAGTGCGGCATTCGCGTCGGTCATCACCGCACCGAAGCCGGTTGCCGCGGCCGAGCTGTTCGCCTGGCCGGCGACCGAGGCCGGGCTGTTCGCCTGGCCGGCGGGCGAGTGAGCCGGGGGGAGCGCGACGAGAGTCATCCCGCGTCCACCTCTCGCGCGCGGTGCCAGCTCGTCGACGAGATCTCGTCGAGCGTGGCCTGCTCGGCCACGAGAACGCCGTTCGCCACAGCGTCGTCGAATCGTATCTCGAGCTTTTCGAGCCCGATCGATCGGGCGCGAGCCGCCGTGAAAGCGGTGTTCGCTGCATCGAGGGAGACGCGGTGATCGCAGTCAAGCGCCTGCAGTTCGGCGAGCATGCTGCGCGTGGCGGCGCGGGATGCCGCGACCGCATAGAGCACGGACGCGCTGGTGGCTTCACTCGAGGTGGCGCCGAGGGCGGATCGGGCTCGACGCTGGCGCGCCGTGCCTTCGACGACGCGGGCGTTGGCGGCGGAGAGGTCGATCGCCGCCTGGTCCTGTTGCACCTGTCGGAGCCGCAGGAGTCCGGCGAGCGGGAATGAGCGGGCCATCAGTTGCCTTCCAGTATCCGGACGAGGGAGGTGAGCTGCGCCCACGCGTCAGCGGACGTCGACTGCTGGCTGATCCTCTGCTGCAGGAACGCGTTGATCGACGACTCGTGATCGACCGCGGCGTCGACGAGCGGGTTCGCGCCACGCTGGTACGCGCCGACATCGAGAAGATCCTGGGCTGCTCGGCGAGCGGCAAGAGTCTTGCGGAACACCTGGGCTGTGTGTACCTGCTCGGGCGAAATCACCCGGGAGGCGACGCGGGAGATCGAGCCGAGTACGTCGATGGAGGGGAAGTGCCCGGAGACCGCGAGCTTGCGATCGAGCACGACGTGTCCATCAAGAAATGAGCGTGCCGCATCAGCGATCGGCTCGTTGTGATCGTCACCATCAACGAGCACCGTGTAGATGCCGGTGACCGATCCGATTTCGCCTGTTCCGGCCCGCTCGAGCAACTGGGCGAGAAGCGAGAACGTCGACGGCGGGTAACCGCGGGTAGCCGGAGGTTCACCGACCGAGAGTCCGATCTCGCGCTGGGCCATCGCCACCCGGGTGAGGGAGTCCATCATCAGCATGACATCCGATCCCTGGTCACGGAAGGATTCGGCGATGCGGGTAGCCATGAAGGCGGCGCGAAGGCGCATCATCGCTGGCTCGTCGGAGGTCGAGACGACCACAATCGAGCGGGCGAGTCCCTCCGCGCCGAGGTCGTCTTCGAGAAACTCCCGCACTTCCCGTCCGCGCTCGCCGACCAGCGCGATCACCGAGACCTGGGCATCCGTCCCCCGCGCGATCATGGAGAGCAGCGACGACTTGCCGACCCCGGATCCGGCGAAGAGCCCAAGGCGTTGGCCCGTGCCAATGGTCGTGAGGGTGTCGAGCACGCGCACGCCGGTCTGCAGCGGCGTATCGATGCGCGCACGGTGCATCGCCGACGGGCTGTCGTTGTCGATCGAGACCAAGCGTGTGATGTCGAGCGGCCCCTTACCGTCGATCGGGCGACCGAGGCCGTCAATCACCCGGCCGAATAGGCCATCGCCGGTGGGTACCAGCACCGGAAGACCACGCGAACGTGCCGGAGCGCCGGCGTTCACCCCGGTAAGACGGCTGAGCGGCATACAGCGGATTCCCGACGGCGTAGTTGCGATCACCTCGGCATCGAGAAAACCGGTACCGCCGTCGGCGACGCTGTCACCGACGCGCACGAGGTCCCCGATGGCGCAGTCCAGTCCGCTGATCTCGAGTCCGAGACCGACGATGGAGGAGACGACACCTACCCGTTCCGGCCGGCCGGCCGCCAGGGCGGTACGGAAGCGCTCGGCATGCGGTCGCCAGGTCGTGGTCACGAGGCATCCCCCAGAATCGCCGCGCGGGCACGCGCAACGGCGGTCCCGATTCGAGCGTCGAGGTAGCCGAGCGGGAGCTCGGCGATCGCGTCGCCCCGGGCGATCGAAGCATCCGCGGTGAAAGAGACACCGGCAGCAGCGCGTATGGTCTCGTCGAGTACGCCGAGATCGAGCGGATTGAGGCGGACGGTCGTGATCGTCGCCGGGTCGACCGCGGCAAGCGCGCGGGTGAGCGCCGCCTTCGCGGACCGTTCACCGTCGGCTAGCGTCTCTCCGATAATCGCTTCCGCGAGATCGAGGGCGGATGCCGCGATCGCATCCTGCGCATCGGTCACTACCGGAAGCAGGCGACTGTCGAGCGCCGCGGCGGCCGACGTGAGCACGGCGATCGCGCGATCCGTCCGCGCAGCGTCATGCAGGAGTGCGGCGCGGTGTTCCGCGTCGAGAGCAGCTTTCTGGCCGGCGAGCTCGGCGCCCGCTGCTCGCAGGCCGCTCGCGTAGCCCGCAGCGTGTCCGACGGCGCGGTTGTCGGCGTCGGCCTGATCCTGCTTGGCACTGCTCGGAAGCGAGGGGAAGGTCAGGGGGAAGAAGTCACGCGACATATTCTTCCTCTTCTCCGCGCTGAAGGGTGATGATGCCTTCCGCCTCGAGGGTGCGGATCGCGCGCACAACCTCGGCGCGGGCTTCTTCGACCTGGGTCATCCTCACCGGGCCGAGCGAGGCGATCTCGTCTTCGAGGATCTCGCGGTTGCGTTCGGAGATGTTGGCCCTGACCACTTCGACCAGTGCCTCGTCCGAGCCTTTCATCGCCACTGCGAGAATGCTCGAGTCGATACCACGGAGCACCTGCTGCACGTCCTTGCGGTCGAACTTCACCAGGTCGGCGAAGGTGAGCATGCGCGAGCGCACCTCTTCGGCGAGAATCGGGTCGAGCCCGTCGAGTCCGTCAAGCACGGCGCGTTCGGTGGAGACATCCGCGCGGTTGATGATGTCGACGACGGCCTGCACGCCGCCGACGATCTCCACGGTGTCGCGAGCCGTGACAACACTGCTCACGCGACCCTTCAGGGTGTCGGCGACGACGCGCACTGCTTCGGGGGTTGCGGTGCCCATCGTCGCAATTGCCTTTGCCACCTCGGTACGGAGGTTTTCCTCGAGGGCGGTGAACACCGGGGAGGCGTGGTCGGGCCGGAGATGCGCGAGCACAAGGGCGATGGTCTGCGGCAGTTCGCCGTCGAGCAGGGTGAGAAGCTGGCCGGTCTCGGCGGTGTCGAGAAACTCGAAGGCCTTGCCGGCCATCGACGACGCCACCCGGCTCATCACGCCGGCGGCCCTCTCGGCCCCAAAGGAAGCCTCAAGCAGTCCGGCCGCGAACTCGCGCCCGCCGTGGGACTTACGTCCGCCCTTCGTGGCCAGCTCGTGAAATTCGAGGATGGTGCGATCGGACACGATCGTGTCGACTCGGCGCAACCGGATGATCTCGGCGGCGATCTCCTCGGCTTCGGCCTCGGTGAATTGCTTCATGACCGCGGCCGCGCGCACCTGGTCCATGCCCATGAGCACCACGGCCACTTTCTGGGTGCCCGAGAGCGTCAGGGCAACGTCGCTCATGCCGGCTGCCGATCGTCCATGAGACCGCGCAGGATCTCGGCGGTGCGCTCGGGGTCGGTGCCAGCGAGCGCGTCGATCTCCGCGCGCTTGCGATCGGTGTCGCCCGGCTCAATGAGTGGCACCTGCGTGTAGGTGAGCGCGGCCGGCGGCTCGGTGCCGGTCAGTGCGATCGGCCTGGTCTGGTCGCTCATCATGGCGCGCAACTCGGCGAGTTCGGTCATCTCCTGCAACTCGCGGTCTTCCTGGCTTCGGCTGCGGAAGCGGCGGAAGACGAGGAACATCGCGATGATGATCGGGAGGGCGACGGCGAGCGCGGTGAGGGCGGTGCGGATAAGGCCGGCCGTGCGGTCGGCGTTGGCCGCCGCTTCCGAGGCTGCTATCGCTTTCGCGGCATCCGCGGCTCCGGCCCGGTTGAAGGAGACTATCTCGATGGCCACAGAGTCACCGCGGGTCGTGTCGATACCGGCGGCCGCATTCACGAGCGAAATGAGGTTGGCCTTGTTTACCCCGGACACCGCCTTGTTTACCGCGACGGAGACGGTCTGGCGCGTGATGGAACCGGCGGGGATGGTGGTCTGCTCGGTAACCTTATTGATCGCGTTGTTCTTGGTGACTGAGGTGGCCCCGGTGGCGCCGGTGCTCGTTCCCGCGGTCGGGTTCGCGGCGGACGTGCCACTCGGCACCGCGATGTTGTCGGGCCCCAGGATGCCTGCGGAGCCGTTCGAGCCGCTGGTCCGCCCCGTACCGTCGTTCTGCGCAGACTCACTGAGAGCCGGGGAACCATCGGGAGTCGTGAAGGTCTCGGCGGTGCGCTGGCCCGAGTTCTGGCTCACGTCAGCGGCCACCACCACGGTGGCGTTGCCCGGTCCCACCACCTTGTCGAGCATGGACTGCACCGAGCTGCGTACGCGCTCCTCGTAGTCGGAAGCCCGTTTTGACCCGCTACCTGCGACGTCCACTCCCGCGGCGGAAAGCACGAGGCCCTGGGCATCGACGACCGAGACATCGCTGGTCTTCATGCCGTCAATGGACGAGGAGGTGAGATGAACGATCGCCTGCACCTGCTCGTCGTTGAGGGTCACGCCATTATTAGTCGCGATGAAGACGGAGGCCGTTGGATCGGTCTTCTCCGAGACGAACACGGTGTCCTTGGGGATGGCGAGCTGTACGGATGCCGTCTTGACGCCCTTCATCGCCTTGATCGTGTTTGCGAGCTCGCCCTCGATCGCTCGCTTGTAGGTCACATTCTGTTGGAATTCGGATGCCGTGACGCCCATCTTGTCGAGCAGGGAGTAGCCGCCCGTCGATGAGGAGGGAAGGCCGGCCGCTGCGGCCTTGAGACGTTCGGCGTAGACGCTCTCTTCCGGAACCATAATCGTGCCGCCACCGCCGGTGATCTGGTACTGCACGCCGTCGGCGCGCAGCTGCTCGACCAGGGTGTTCGCGTCGGTGCCGCTGAGGCCCGAGAAGAGCGGACTCAGCTGGGGGCGAGTGACCCAGAACGACAGCGCAGCGATGCCGAGCGCGAGCACGGCAAACCCGATGATCGCCATGGTGCGCTGTGCGATGGTGAACTCGCGGATGGTGTGGGTGAGTCGGCGGAGCACCGAACTGATCGGAGCGGGCATCAGGCTTGCATCCGCATGATCTCGTTGAACGCGTCCACGCCCTTGTTGCGTACGGCGGCCACGAGTTCGAGGGTCACCTGGGCGCGGGTCGACGCGATCGTGGCGTTGTGGATGTCGGAGAGGTTGCCCGTGACAGCCTGGATGGCGAGAGTGTGGGAGGTCGACTGCAGCTGCTGCAGGGTGTCAACGGCACCGCCGAGTTCGCTGGCGAAGCTCGTGGCACTCGCAGCGTTGGTGCCGCTCGTGGAGGAGAGGGCGCTCGTGCCGGAGACGCCGGAGACGCCGGAGACGGAACCGATCGAAGAGATATCCATCAGGCACGACCGATCTGCAGGGCGGCCTGGTAGGTCTCCTTGGCACGGTCGACGACGGCGGCATTGGCCTGGTATCCGCGCTGCGCCATGATGAGCTGGCCCATCTGTGAGGCGAGGTCGATGTCGGGGTATTTCACGTAGCCGTCCTTGTCAGCGAGAGGGTTGGCCGGTTCGTAGACGAGGCGCCCATCGGCATTGCCGTACGCGATGCCCTGCACAAAGGCGCCGGAATTGCCGGCACCCTCCTGTGCGACGACATACCTGGCTTGGAAGGCCGGTCCACTCGTCGGCCTGACGGTGTTGATGTTGGCGAGGTTGTCGGAGATGGCATCGAGCCACTTTCGGTGCAGGGTGAGGCCGGTGCCGGCGATGCCGATCGCGTCGAAGGTCATCAGTTACTCCGGAGGGCAGCGCGCATGGCCGAGAACTCATTGCCGGCGGCCTGGGTGGCGAACTGATACCGAAGCACGGTGTCGACGTTCGAGAGCGTCTCGGTGTCGAGATTGACGTTGTTACCATCGATCAGGGTGGGCTCGAGTGAGCGTTTGATCTCCGCGACTACGTGGCCGTTGCCATTCGCCACAGACCTGGCGAGTGCCGCCTCGAAGACGACGCGCTTGGCGTGGTAGCGAGGCGTGTTGACGTTTGCAATGTTGTCCGCGATAGTGCGTTGGCGCAACGCCAAGCCATCCAGCGCACTGCCGAGCGCCGCAGAGGTTACGGATTCGAGCACAGCGTTCCGTTTCGTCGTCAATGTCCTGACGGCCGATCCGTGGCCTTGTGTCGAGCAATCCATGCCCTCATCCCCAGCTATCGGACGAGGAGGTCGTTGCGTTAGGCCCTGGTCCCGAAAGGGGGGTCTCCGACCTACCCGCTCAGCCCGTGACGTCGAGATACGCGGCGGATCCCGAGGAGGCGACCCGGGCGGGGATACTGTCGAGGGCGGCGAGGTGGCGGCCGGTCAGCAGCATCCGCTGTTCGAGCGCGGTGATCGCGTGCTGTTGCGTGCCGAGCAGGCGCTCGGCACGGGAGCGGAGCTCGCCAGGCAGGTCGCCGAGGTCCCGGGGAAGGGTCCAGTCCGCATGGGCAGCGTGGGCGAGCGTGCCGCCGGATGCAGTGAGGTCGTGCTCCATCGTGGCGAGGACGTCGATCCAGCCATCGTGCCGCGCGCGATGCGCGGGATCGGTCACGCGCGAGCTGAAGTCAGGCAACGCCGAGTTCCCGGGACTCGCCGCGCGAAGGCTTCTCCGGAACAGCGAGCTGGCTCGCGGCTTCATGCCAGGCGTCACGCAGCGGGGAGAGCAGTTCGATACTTTCCCGGATCGAAGCCCCGTCCCGGCGCACATTCGCAAGCACCAGCAGGTTTCTGCAGTAGTTGTAGAGAGCGAGGAGCCCCTCGCCGCCGTCCCACAGCTCCACCTTCAACGACGAGGTGAGCTCGGCCACGATCGCCTGGGCGTGCAGCAGGTGGGAAGAAGCGAGCGCCCAGTTCTGCTCGCCATGCGCGAGTGATGCGCGGTCAAGATCGAGCAGCAGTCGGTCATAAAGCATGGTGAGCAGCCGTACCGGCGAAGCCGACAGGATCGCATCGTTCGTGTATTGCGAGCGCTGGGCGCTGAGTGTCATCGTCATGATGCCTATCTCGTCGTGGTTGAGGTCGAGAGCGAGGAGAGCTGCGAGGTGAGAGCCGCCGACTGGGCCTTCATGTTGCTGAGCAACACTTCCATCGCCGAATAGGTGCGTTGGAGTGTGCTCTTGCGGCTGGCAAGTCGCACGTCCCAGGCCGAAATCTGGTCACCGAGGTTCTTCACCTGGCTTTGGTCGCCCCGTATCTGATTTGTGAGGGCTCCGTCGTACTTGTCGGAGGCGGCAGTCGCGACCGTGGCGATCCGGGTGGCAATCGTTTGGACGGCTGCCATGACCGTGGTCGGGTCCGCGACGAGCGCTGCGGCGAACTTGTCGGGGTCGAAGGTGATCGTGCCGGTGCGGGTCAACACGATGCCGTACTCGGACGGAGAGTGGCCGTTGATCGGCGCGCTGGCGGCATCGAGCGTCTTCTGGCGGATGTCGCGGATGTTGCTGTCGCCCGCGAAGATGCCAGCCGAGGTCGTGGACTTGCCGCTGGCATCCGTGGTCGTGGAGACCGCGGTCTGAGCCGCGATGAGCACGAAGGCGCTGCTGATCGAGTCGACGAGTCCTTTTGCGACGGCGGCGATCTTGGTGTCGTCGCGGGTGACGGCTATGTTCACCGGACCGGCGACGACGGCGGAGGCCGTGATGGAGATCCCGGGCAGCAGGTCAGTGAAGGTGTTGCTCGAAGAGGTGATCACCTGCTCCGCCGAGGTGCCCTTCCACAGGGTGACACTCGCGTCCTGCGCGATTTTGATCGTTGCGCTGCCGGGGGCGGTGAGCACGTTCGTCGCCGTGCCGCCCGCGACATCCGCGGCGGAGCCCTGGTAGATGGTGAAAGAGGAGGCCGCGCCGCTGGTTTTACTGGAGAACTGCAGGCGGTAGAGCTTGGTGCCACTGCCGTCCACGCCCGAGGCCACCTTTGTGGCGGTGACGCCGGCGGTCGAGGAGTTGATGGCCGAGGCGACATCATCGAGGGAGTTCGAGGCCGGCGTGATCTCGAGCGGCGTGCCCGAGTGGCCGACGATCGTTATGGTGGAGGGTGAGGGCCACGCGGCCATGGCAGCGGAGACGCCCACCTGGGACTGGGCGAGAGCACTGACGACGACCTGGAGTTCCCCCGCGCTAGCTCCTGTCGCGACGGCGACGGTGAGGGCGGGGGACGAGCTGGTCGCGGAGTAGAGATCGAGGTTTCCCACCTTCGCGGCGGCGGTCGCGGAATCTGCGAGCGTCGCCATGCGCGTATTGAGGCCCTGAAGGGCGGAAATCATCGTGTTGCTGGTCGTGACCTGGGTCTTGAGCAGATTCTGGGGAGCGGCTTCCGCCGTCATGAGCTGGGTGATGAGGGAGGTGGTGTCGAGCCCGCTGGAGAGCCCGTCGAGGGAGATTCCCATGTCCATCCGTCCCTTCATCTGGCGTTGGTCGAAGACTGTGCAAATGGTGCGGTAAACGCCCGGCGGCTATCACGGTGAGAGGTCCAGTTCCCCTCGCGACAAGCCGCCGGGCGTTGGTTGTTACACGCCGGTCGAGCTATCCGTTTCTAGCGGAGGAGCTGAAGAACGCCCTGGTTGCCCTGGTTGGCCTGCGCGAGCATCGCGGTGCCGGCCTGGGACAGGATGTTGGAGCGCGTGTACTTGACCATCTCGGCCGCCATGTCGGTGTCGGTGATACGCGACTTCGCCGCCGTCAGGTTCTCGGTGGAGACGGCGAGGTTGCGGATGACGCTCTCGAACCGGTTCTGGCTCGCACCCAGGTCGGCGCGAGCCGTCGATACCGAGGTGATCTGCGTGTCAAGGGTCGCGATTGTTCCCGAAGCGCCTGTCACTTTCGCTGCGCTTGAGAAGCCGTCGTCTCCTTTACCCGTGGTCGCCTCGACCGTGAGTGCAGTGACCGCAGCCCCTATAGCGAGAACATTGGTTGTCGAGACATTGATCTGGTCGGAGGTGGTGCCTCCAGCGCCAATCTGAAACGTCAACGACAGTGCGGGGTCTGCCGCGGCGCCACCGGCTGTAGCTCCATTGCCCTGAAGAAGCTTGGTTCCATTGAAGTTGGCGTTCTGACCAATGCGAGTGAGTTCCGCTCCGAGCGCCTTGACCTCCGTGGAGATCGCACTGCGCGAAGCGCCGTTGTTCGAGTCGTTACCGGCCTGAACAGCGAGGTCACGAACGCGCTGCAGGATGGTCTGAACCTCGGAGAGCGAACCTTCAGCGGTCTGGATAACGCTGATGCCGTCCTGGGCGTTGCGGCTGGCGACCGTGAGGCCACCGACCTGCGACTGCAGACCCTGGGAGATTGCGAGGCCAGCTGCGTCATCCGCGGCGTGGTTGATGCGAAGACCGCTGGAGAGCTTCTCCAGCGACTTTGCGAGATCGTTCTGCGTGTTGCTGAGGTTCCGGTACGAGTTGAGTGCCGAAATGTTGGTGTTGACCTGCATACCCATGATGTATTCCTCCGTGATGTTGGGTTATTCGAATCGGCCCATCCATGGTCCGACATCTTCAGCTATCGGCCGTTCGCATAATCGCGTTAGAAGCCGGGCTGAATTCCTTTTTTTTATTTCGTTACGACGCCGCCGCGCTGGAGGCCTCTGACCGAGAGAGGTGGGAGAGTTCGGCCATCGCGTAGCTGGCGACGCGCGCAAGATAGGCGCTGCGGGCGGCGGGTGCAATGCGGGACACGGGCTGGTATCCGGTTCCGCCGCCGACGGGCGATTCGTCCGAATAGTACGCGTCAGAATAGTGCGTCTCGAGTCCGTCGCGCAGAAGGCGGATGGCCTCGGCGCGCTGCTGCGAGACGGCAGAGTGGGTGATGCCCATCTCGTCGGCGATCTCCTTGACAGAGCGATCTTCGAAGTAGACCTGGCGCACGATGATGCGCATCTTCTCGGGAAGCGCCTCGACAGCAGCAGCCAGGTAGTCGAGACGCTCTGACGAAAGAAGTGATTCCTCGGGAAGGGCGGTGTCCGCGATGAGGAACTCTACGGTGGTGTCGTCAAGCGTGGTGACGGTGCGGGCCGCGTCGGTGAGGCCGGCGGTCACCTCGCTGCGGTCGACTCCAAGCGAGGATGCGATTTCGTCGACGGAAGGGGTGCGACCAAGGGCAGCGGTGAGGGTCTCCTTTACCGCAAGAGTCTCCTTGATTCGATGACGTGCGCCGCGGCTCGCCCAGTCGCTCGAACGCATCTCGTCGGCGAAAGAGCCGACGATACGGCGACGGGCGAATGCCCCGAACGGGATGCCGAGGGTCGGGTCGAAGGCATCCGCCGAAGTGATGAGCGCCACCGCGCCGGCCGACGCCAGGTCGTCACGGGAGAGGTGGGTAGCCTTCGCCCAGACCTCGGAGACGAGGTAGCCCACCAGTGGAAGATTTTGCACAACGAGCGCGTTGCGTTCTGTCTTGTTCACGTACCTTGCCCCCGGATGCGATCCCAGTGATCGCGTTGCGGTCGACGCCTTCGTGTATCGGATGAAGAGTGCGCCTGCTAAAAAACGGACTGTTTTCGGGTAAGGGTCGTGCAGGTGGAGCGAGTACATCGGGTGGTGTTTCGGGTGGCTACTGAAGTGGGTGTGAAACGAATTCAAGGATCCGAGCACCCGTCGATCTGAGGCGACTCTATCGGCGGAAAGTACCCCGCCCTGCCCCCCGTTTTAGTGGTATTTGCTCGACTTTTGGCCCCATTATGGGGGCGAACGTACCCCGATCGGCTTCACTGGTCCCCCATGTTGAGGACACGTCGAATACCCAACTCCGCGTTTTGCCCGCGTCGCCTCTTACCTCAGGGCTAGCCTTGCCGATAGTCCATCTCGTCAAGCGAGGTGGAGAAAATGCAGTCGGTAGAACGAGCACGAGAGCCGTCCGCACTGGTGGATGACCGGATGGGGGCCCGCATGAGCGCGAACGAACTCTCCGCCTGCCTGTGGCGAGAGCGAGAGCTCCTCGACCTGCTGGCATTCAAACTCGAGGAGGAGCAGTTTCTGCTCACCACCGGTAAGTCTCGCTGGCTGCAATACGCCACTCGAGAGGTCGAACAGGTGATGGAGCGCCTGCGCGCCGCGGGACTTGCGCGATCGGTCGAAGCAGCCGTCGTCGCCGAAGAGTGGGGCGCGCCCCAGAACGCGACCCTGCGCGAACTCGTCGACACCGCGCCGGATGGCCCCTGGGCCGATATCTTCAGCGCACACCTGAATGCCCTCACCGAGTACACGGAGCAGATCCGCGACCTCCGCGACCTCAACGAGCACTACCTGCGAACGGCCCTGCGTTTCATCCAGGAGGCACAGGCCGACGGAGGCACCGAGAGCGGCACCTACGACGCTAACGGTGAATCCGGCAATGCCACTCCCTCGGCCCAGATCTTCGATCTGAAGCTGTGACCCGATGAGCACATTTAGCGGTTTGAATACGGCTCTGACCGGCCTCAACGCCGCTCGTCAAGGACTCGACGTCGTCGGGCAGAACATCGCCAATTCCGGGACAAAGGGGTATACCCGCCAGCGGGTGAGCACAGCCGCGGCTGGATCCCTCCCCCAGATCGGTCCGCTTGTACTCATCCGGGCACAGGTCGGCCAGGGGGTTACCGTCGACGGAATCGCCCGACTCGGTGACGTGATTCTCGACGGGCGCGTTCGCAGCTCGGCCGCGACATCCGGCAACCTCGCCGTGCGCTCCAATGCCCTGAACACCGTCGAGGCTTCTCTCAACGAGCCGGGCAAGAACGGCATCTCCGACCAGCTACAGAAGTTCTGGTCCGCCTGGGGTGATGTCTCGAATCGAGCAGGTGAAGAGGCTCCGGCTGGCGTGCTCCTGCAGAAGGCCAGCCAGCTCGCGGGCCAGATAGCCACCGGCTATTCGGCTGTCGACTCCGCCTGGAGCGATGTGCGCACCAAGCTCGACGGCATGGCGGCTGAGCTCAATGATGCCGGCACCCGGGTCGCTGCTCTCAACGGTCAGATCCGCGAGACCCTCGCCACGGGCGGATCCGTGAACGAGATGCTCGACCAGCGCTCGGCACTCACCTCGTCTATTGCCGCTCTCACGGGCGGCACCGTTCGCACTCTTCCCGACGGCACCGCCGAGGTGCTCGTGGGCGGAAATGCGCTGGTCTCCGGCGACGTTTTTCGCTCGGTCACCGTCACCGGCACCAACTCTCTCGCCGGGGTGAGCGGCTCGCCCGTCGCCCTGGAGTGGACCAATCGCCCCGGGCAGTCCGTCGCGGTCGAATCCGGTGAGATCGCCGGCTCGATCTCGATGCTCGCGGCGGCCAACGGTACCGGCACCGGTGGCGCGATCGCGGAGGCCGCGGCGGGCTACAACAGCTTCGCCACCTCCCTCGCCAACACGGTCAACACCGCCCACCAAGCCGGCGCAACCCCCTCCGGCACCACCGGCCTCGACTTCTTCGCGATCTCGACCAGTGGCCCAGCCGCCCTCGGCCTGTCTGTCGTGCCCACCAGCGCGTCCCAGATCGCAAGCGGTACCCCGGGCGCGGGAGGCAGAAACGGCGGCAATGCCGATGCGATCTCGGAGCTCGGCTCGGCCGCAAACTCTCCCGACTCCGTCTGGTCGGCTTTCGTCACGAAGATCGGCACGGCGTCGAAGACCGCACTACAGCAGGCCACCCTCGCCGACTCGGTGACCGCCGCCGCGACCGCTTCACAGCTCGCCAACTCCTCGGTCGACCTCGACGAGGAAAACGTCAATATGCTGACGTTCCAGAAGGCCTACCAGGGCGCCGCCCGGGTGATGACCGCGGTCGACGAGATGCTCGACACTCTCATTAATCGCACCGGAATAGTGGGGAGGTAGACCATGGTCGATCGAGTGACTAGCCAGACCAGGATGGCGAACTCGCAGTTCAACCTACAGTCCGCAGCCGCGCTGCTGGCCAAGCTGCAGGACAGCGCGACGAGCCTGAAAAGGATCACCAAGCCCTCGGACGACCCGACCGGCACCGCGGACTCGATGCGCGTCCGCGCCGCCCAGAGCCAGACCGCCCAGTTCGGGCGCAATATCGAAGATGGCATCGGGTGGCTCTCCACCGTTGACGCAACTCTCAGCGCCTCCACCGACATCATGCACCAGGTGCGCGATCTCACCGTGCAGGGTGCCAACGACGGTGCGCTCTCGCCCACCGCCAAAGAGGCGATCGCCACGGCTCTCGAAGGCTTGCGTTCCGATCTGCTCGGCACAGCGAACACCACCTACCTCGGCCGCACCGTCTTCGCCGGCAGTTCCGATGCCGGTGTCGCGTTCCGCCCAGACCTCAGCTACACCGGCACCGGGGCATCCGTCTCGCGTCGTATCGATACCAACGCCACAGTTCAGGTGGATGCCGATGGCGCAGCCGCCTACGGCACCGGGTCGAGCTCGGCGTTCGCCCTCATCGACACCATCGTCGCCGACCTGCGCTCTGGCGTGAATGTAGGCCCGAGCCTCGCCGCGATCGACAGCCGGATGACCGCGCTGCTCAACACCCAGACCGCCGCCGGCGCCCGTCAAAACCAGATCAGTGCAGCAAAGGATGCCATCGTGTCGAAGACCGGGAACCTCGAGGCCCAGCGCGCGGGAATCGAAGACATGGACGTGGGAGAGATCGTGATCAAGCTCAAGCAGCAGGAAGTCACCTACCAGGCAGCTCTCGCCGTAACCGCGCGCACGTTGCAGCCCACCCTGATGGACTTCCTCCGATGACCGCTTCCCTTGCCTTCGTGTCGCCCCCCGCCGGGCTCGCGCCGCTCACCCAATTCACCCTGAACGAGGTGTCGGGGGCCGACGGCCTGTACTCGCTCCGCGCGGTCGACAACAGCGCGATCCGGCTCTTCGTGCTCGACGCCGCAATCTATCTGCCTGACTACTCCCCCGAGATCTCCGACGACCACTGCCTGGCTATCGATCTGCACTCCGCGGAGGACGCGATGGTACTCGTGGTCGCGAACCCGGCCGAGACCGGCACGCGCCTGAACCTCCGAGCACCGATCGTGGTCAACGTTCACACCGGCGTCTGCGCCCAGGTGATACTGGACGACCAAGACTGGCCGCTGCAGGCGGAGCTGGCGGCGCGCTCGGCCTGATCCGGCCTGCGAAGCGCCTCGGGGCATCCGCCTCGGCTAGAGTGACCTGCATCGAGACCACCCGTCATTCTCTCTAAGGGCCGGTATGTCACAGCTCGTCCCCATCCCGTCGCCGGGAATCCCCCTCTCCTTCGGCGACCCGGGCGGGCCGCTCGTGATAGTGGTGCACGACTGGTACGGCCGCCTTCCCTGGCTCGCGAGTTACGGGGAGGCGCTGGCAAGCCAGGGATACCGTGTGATCGTGCCTGATTTCTACGCGGGTGTCGCAACCATCGAGATGGCCACCGCAGAAGTTCTCATGGCCCAACTTGAGGTCGCTGGAGCGCTGGCAGAACTCGACGACATCATCCGGGTCGCCCGCGCGGAAGGCTCGACACGAGTAGGAGTCGTCGGCTTCTCGCTCGGCGGCTGGCTCGCCCTTCTGCACGCGCAGAGTGGATCAGCGGATGCAGTCGTCGCCTACTACGCGACTCTCGGACCTGCCCAGCACGGCATCATCCCGGCCCCGGTGCTGCTGCACCTGGCCGAAATCGACGAGTGGGACGAGGGCGAAGATCCCGAGTCGTTCATCGACCGGCTGAAGGACCACGGCACTCCGATCACCGACTGGACCTACCTCGCCACTGTGCACTCCTTCGCCAACGCGAGCATCACTGACCGAGTGGATGTCAACGCTGCCGCCCTCGCCTTCGCCCGGACGTCATCGTTTCTCGAGGACCACCTGCTCAGCTGACCGGCTTCGACAGGCCGTACTCGGCGTCACACAGCCAGGTCGACCCGCGATCCGGTCTGCAACGATTCCCGTGCCGCGAGCGCCACCGCGAGTGCCAGCACCGCCGCGTCCACTGAGCAGAATTGTGGAACGGATGCGGCTCTCACGCACTCGAGGAAATATTCGGCCTGGTTACGGTACGGATTGTGGGCGGCGATCATCCGCGCGGTCACGCCCTTGGCGGTCTGCAGCCGCACGGTATCCGGCGCCACCGATCGCACCCCCGAGTCGAGAGCCCCCGAATAGCCATAGGTCGCAAGCCCCGCCGAGCCGACCAGGTCAAGGGTGGAGGCGAAAGTGAATCCGGGCGGCATCCCCATAAAGCCGATGACGTGTCCCACCCCGCCTCCCTCATAGTCCACGATTGCCTCGACCGGGCCATCCGACCGCGTGCGGCGCGCGGTCACCGCGAGGGGTCTGCCGAGGAAGAGGTTGAGCTGGTCGAAGTCGTGGATGCTGAAATCGACGACGATTCCGCCGGACTTTGACTCGTCATGCCACCAGGGCGACGGGCGCGGTGCCGTGCTGAACCGGCCAGCCCGGATGGAGAGCACCGCTCCGAGCATCCCGCCCTCTACCAATTCGCGGATAACGCGGTAACCGTCGAAGAACCGCACCACGTGAGCCACCATAAGCACCCCGGCACTGCGCGCCGCCTCATCGCGAAGGGCGACCGCTGCGGCAATGGTGAGGGCGATTGGCTTTTCGAGTAACACGCTCTTACCCGCCCGCAGTGCGCGGATCGCGATGTCGACATGGGTCGGCGTCGGAGTGCAGACCGAGACGATGTGCACCTGCGGGTCGGCCAGAATCACACCGAGGTCCGGCTCGAATCGCGCGCGCGGAGCGTGCGGCAGCGGTGGGCCATCCGTCAGTGCGCTGACATAACGGATGCTATCGCCGAGCCCGAGCTCGCTCCACGCCCGCGCGTGGGCGTGTGCCATCGCCCCGCGGCCGATGATCGCAATGCCGGTCATACCTGTGTCGCCGGGGTGCGCACCCGGTCAACCTCACGAACGAGCCGCCGATGGAATTCGACATCCACTTCTCGCCCCAGGTGTCGAAGAGCGAGCACGGCCGCTCCCACAACGCCGTCTTCCACCGTGACCAGCTCAAACCCGCCCGCGGCAGCCCGCAACCGGTGGGTGAAGATATCGGGGGCTCGTGCGAGGCCCGCTGCTAGCACGCTGCCTCCGAGGACGACGCAACCGTCGACTTCCGGCTTGACATCCGATTCGACAGCGGCGGCGAGCAATCGGGCGATTGCTGACGCGGCGACCTCGAGAATGTCGCGAGCCACCACATCCGGCCTCGTCTCGCTCGCGATATCTCCGTGCTCGACCGCCTCGAAGGCCAGGGGGGCGAATCGCGCAAGTTCGACCGGGCGGAGCGCGTAGAGCTCCCGCATCAGTTGCGAAAGTTCCTCCGACCGCCCTCGACTTCGGACGCCAGTGCCCTCGATGCCGGTCGCCGTGAGCAGGAGCGGAGTGAGTGCGGTCGACGGGCCGAGCCCGTCGAGTGATGCGACAACGGCGCGTGCGATCTGCTGCCCGATCCAAAATCCCGAGCCGGTGTCGCCGAGCAGCCACCCTGACCCGCCCTTCACCGTGTGGATGTGCCCGTCAACCACTCGGGCAGCGATCGCGCCCGTACCGGCAATGACTGCGTAGCCGTGGTGATCCGAGGTACCGGAGCAGAAAGTTCCGAGCAGGTCCGGTTCGATCACGCTGCGCCCGTGGAGGCCGAGATGTGCCAAGCGCGCGTCCAGCAGTGCGAGAAATGGCGCCGTCGCAGTGCCAGCCAGGGCAACGACGACGAACGAATCTGCCGCACTTCCCGAGGCTGTGCCACCCAGAGCCCGCTCGACCGCGAGCCCGAGGGCATCGACGGCGGCGGCGATTCCGACAGCCGTCGGGTTTCCTCCCCCGGCGCGCCCGAATCCCCGGCATTCTCCGTTGACGTCGAACAGCACCGCCCGTGAGGAGGTGCCGCCGGCGTCAATTGCCAAAATTCTTCGCATTGTTACTTCTTCGAAATGTTTGGGATCTGAGCACACTGTACTGTAAGAATAATTTTCGTCACAGTGTGCAAAAGGAGATTGAAATTACCATCGCTTCTCTTCCGCCCGTCGCCGTCACCGGCGAGCACGCCACTGGCGTGGCCAACCGCATCCTCTCGCGGCGGCCGGAGATGTCGGGGGCCATGGCGAAGATTGCCGACTATCTCCTCGAATATCCGCAGGCGCCGCTCAAGCTCTCCATCGGCCAGCTTGCAGCCAAAGCAGGCGCTTCCGCGGCCACTGTCACCCGCTTTTGCCGTCTGATCGGCTACCAGGGGTACGTACCGTTCCGAGTGAGCATCGCCACCGACTTCGGCCGCAGCACTGCCCGAGAATCGTGGAAGACCGATATCGGCCGCGCCTTCGGACCGCACGATCCCGCCGCCGATGTGCTCAGTACTCTCATCAACGCCCACGCGCGAACCCTGCGTGAGACCGCCGCGGCAATCGACCTCCCACTGATGCAAAAGATCGCTAAGCGCCTGGCGACGAGCAGCCACGTCGACATCTATGGCGTCGGTGGCAGCGCCTTTCTCGCCGAAGAGATGCAGGCGAGGCTCTATCGCATCGGGATCAACGCGCATGTGTGGTCAGAAGTGCATGCCGGGCTGACGAGCGCCGCCATCCAAAATGTCGAGTCGGTCGCCATCGGAATCTCGAATTCCGGACGAACCGAAGAGACCATCCAGATGCTGCGGGAGGCAGGGCGCGCGGGAGCGCTCACCGTCGCCATCAGCAATAATCCGACCTCACCACTCGCCGAGAATGCCGACCTCACGATCGTAACCTCGGTCTACGAGCAGTTCCTCCAGCCCGATGACCTCTCGGCCAAGCACGGCCAACTTCTCGTGCTCGACCTGCTCTACCTGCTCACCGCTCAGGAGAACTTCTCGCGGTCGACCAACAACCTCGCCGCCTCCGCGCTCGCCGTCGCTACGCACCGAAGACCACGGCGCACCCCGCTCTCGCCGCGCCCCGCGCGTGACACCGAGCCAACGAAGGAATGAAACAGGAGCAATCGTGTCAGACACTGTCACCCAGGCCAACCTGGACAGCCGCTTCACAAGCGAAGTCCAGTCCAGAATCGACGCGCTCGCCGCGAGCGCGGAAGCCGGAGGTTTCGACGACGCCATAGCGCTCTTCGTCTCGGCCATCGAGCGCGGAGGGGTGATCCAGGCCTTTGGTACCGGACACTCCGAGGCCTTTGCGATGGAGATCGCCGGACGCGCTGGTGGACTCATCCCCACGAAGAAAATCGCCCTTCGGGATGTGGTGCTGCGCGGCAGCCTCGACATCAGCGCCCTCGGCGGTTCGTCGCTCGAACGCAATCCCGATATCGCCGACGAGCTCTATGCAATCGCGGAGGCCGGCCCCGACGACGTTTTCGTCATCGCCTCCAACTCGGGGGTCAACGGGTCCATCGTGGGGCTGGCTCTCGTGGCAAAGCAGCACGGACACGCCGTGGTCGCGGTCACGAGCCTCGACCACACCATGCGAGTCGACCCCAAGCACTCCAGCGGCAAGCGCCTGCGCGACGTGGCGGATGTGGTGATCGACAACCTCGCGCCGTTCGGCGACGCCACGATCGAACTGCCCGGTGGAATCCCGGTCGGTGCGGTGTCATCCATCACCGCCGCGTACATCGCGCAGTTGCTGACCATCGGTACCGCCCGGCGGATCGCGGCGACGGGCGAGACGCCTCCCCTGTACATCTCTGCGAATATTCCCGGCGGCGATGAGCACAACAGGGCCCTCGAACTGCGCTACAACATCACTCGCAACGTCTGATTCCGGAGCCTCAAGAATCCCCGTCCCACGAAAAATGAAAGGCAGTACAGAATGACACTCACAGAGAAGCCCTTCCAGCGTCGCCAGTTCCTGCGCGGCGCCGTTGCCGCGGCCGTCTTCATTCCCGCCACAGGAATGCTCGCCTCCTGCGCCGCCGGAGGAGGAGGCACGACGACGCCGGGCGGCACCGTCTCGGCGAAGAACCCGTTCGGCATGGTTGACAAGTCAACGGTCGACGCGGTCATCTTCAAGGGCGGCTACGGAATCGACTACGCCGACTTCGCCGGAAAGATCGTTGAGAAGCAGCAGGCGGGATCCACCGTCAAGGTCACGGCAGCCACCAACATTGCGCAGACCCTCCAACCTCGATTCGTCGGGGGTAACCCGCCGGACGTCATCGATAACAGTGGCGCGAATCTCATCGGCATCAACACCATTCGCGCCCAGCTCGAAGATCTCACCTCGGTGATCGAGGCGAAGAACCTCGAGGGCAAGGTCATCAAGGACACGCTGTACGCCGGCGTGATCAAGCCGGGCACCTTCGACGGCAAATTCGTGCAGCTCAACTACGTGCTCACCGTCTACGCCATGTGGTATTCCGCCGCGCTGTTCGAGAGCAACAGCTGGAGTGTTCCCACCACCTACGAGGAGGCACTCGCCCTCGGCGCCAAGGCCAAGGCCAAGGGCAAGTACCTGTTCGGCTGGGGCAAGGAAGCGGCCACCTACTACCAGACGATGGCTATCGCCTCGGCGATCAAGGAGGGGGGCGACGATGTGCGCCTCGCGCTCGAGAACCTGAAGGACGGATGCTGGTCGCTGAAGCCCCTCCAGGATGTCTTCGCCGGCCTCAAGAAGATCATCGATGCCGGCTACATGCAGCCGGGTGGTGCGGGAACCCAGTTCACCGCAGCCCAGGCGCAGTGGAGCAACGAGGAGAAGTTTCTGCTGTACCCCTCCGGCGGTTGGATCGAGAACGAGATGAAGACGCAGACCAAGTCAGGATTCAAGATGACCGGTGCTCCCGAACTGACGGTGACGACGTCATCCAAGTTCCCGCAAAAATCGTTGCACTCCACCGCGGGCGAAGGCTACATCGTGCCATCCCAGGGTAAGAACGTCGCCGGTGGCAAAGAGTTCCTGCGCACGATGCTCTCCAACGACGCGGCGGTGAACTTTGCGAAGACGACGTTCTCGTCCACCATTGTGAAGGGAACCATTCCGGCGGATGGCTTCGGCTCGACGGCCCTCGTCTCGCAGGTGAAGCTTCTGGAAGGCGCAGGCAGCGACGTGTTCTCGTGGAACTTTGTGGACCTCTACGGACTCAACACCGACCAGCTTGTGGTGTGGAACACGTTCCTACAGGGCGACTCCTCGGTCGCGACACTGACCTCGAGCCTGCAGTCCATCACCGACAAGGTGCGCAACGACAGCTCGGTGAAAAAGGTCACGGTCACATGACCGCTGTCGTTCCCCCCACTCCAGCGCCGGCCGGCAGAGTCCCTGCCGGCCGGCGCTGGAGCCGGCGTGACCTGACTTTCGACAAGATCAGCTTCATGGTCGTGTTTCTGGTCGTGCCCGTACTCGGTTACGTGCTGTTCGTGGTGTGGCCGTTCATCCAGGCCTTCTACTACTCGCTCACCGACTGGTCTGGTTTCACGCCAGGAATGAACTTCATCGGCCTCGTGAACTACGCCAAGCTCTTCTCCGACGACATCTTCCTGAAGGCGATGGGTAACAGCCTCATCCTGGTGATCGTGCTTCCGATCATCACGGTGGTACTGAGCCTGATCCTCGCCTCGCTCGTGACCGTGGGTGGCCCGAGTCACGGCCCGGTTCGCGGTCTCCGCAACTCGAGCGTCTATCGGGTCGTGTCGTTCTTTCCCTATGTGATCCCCGCCATCGTGATCGGCATCATCTGGGGACGGGTCTACGACCCGAGCGCCGGCCTGCTGAACGGGATCCTGACCGGTCTCGGGTTCGACCAGTACCAGTCCTTCGCCTGGCTGGGCGAGCAGCGCACCGCCATGATTGCGACGATCTTCGTGATCGTCTGGGGGCTCGTCGGGTTTTATATGGTGCTGTTCGTCGCCGCGATCAAGGGGATCCCGGCCGAGATCTTCGAGGCGGCGCGTATCGATGGGGCTGGCCGGTTCCGCACCGCGGTGACGATCACGATCCCACTCATCCGAGACAACATCCAGACCGCCTACATCTACATGGGCATCCTCGCGCTGGACGCCTTTGTCTACATGTCGGTGCTCAACGCGGGCGGCGGGCCCAACAACTCGACCCTTGTCATGGCGCAGCAGCTCTTCACTACGGCGTTCACCAAGGGCCAGTTTGGACTCGCCTGCGCCATGGGTGTCGTGCTGGCACTCGTCACGCTGGCTTTTGCCGGTCTCGTATTTGTGGTGAACCGGCTTACCGGCGGAACGAACGAGGTGGCAGAATGACCACGATCAAGGCGGATGTCCCGGCCCGCGTCATCACTCGCAAGTCGACGCCAACGACGAGTGACCGAGTCGTCGGCGGAATCTCGCACACCATCCTCACCATCTGGTCCCTCATCGTGGTGCTTCCGCTGCTCTGGACGGTCATGTCCTCGTTCAAGACGAGCTCCGAAATCTTCTCGTCGCCTTTTTCGCTACCGTCGAAATGGAACTTCGACAACTACGTCGGCGCCTGGACCACCGCCGGCATCGGCAGCTTCCTGCTGAACTCGATCATTGTGGTGTTCGGTGCCCTGGCCGTCACGATGCTGTTCGGGGCGATGTGCGCCTATGTGCTCGCCCGGTTCCAGTTTCCAGGAAACCGAGCCATCTACTACCTGATGCTCGCCGGGCTCACCTTCCCGATCTTCCTCGCGATAGTGCCGCTGTTCTTCGTGCTGCGCAACATCGGACTGCTCAACACGCTGCCCGGCCTCATCCTTACCTATGCGGCGTTCGCGTTGCCGTTCACCGTGTTCTTTCTTTTCTCGTTCTTCAAAGCGCTTCCCCTCTCGATCGCCGAGGCGGCGGCCCTGGATGGCGCGGGCGAATGGCGTACGTTCTTTCAGGTGATGCTGCCGATGTCCCGCCCCGGGCTTGCGACCGTGGCCATCCTCAACTTTGTCGGCCTGTGGAACCAGTTCCTGCTGCCGGTGGCACTGAATACCGACCCGAAGAACTACGTGCTCACCCAGGGCATGGCGTCGTTCGCCTCCCAGGCCGGATACTCGGTCAACTTCGGGCAGCTCTTCGCCGGAGCCGTCATGACGATCGTGCCGGTGTTCATCGTCTACCTGGTCTTCCAGCGCCAACTGCAGGGTTCGGTGTCGCAGGGCACGAGCAAGTAGTCTCCTGCTGCGCCCGGCGCGCCCTCTGCGCCCGTGAGTGACACTCGTGCCCGCATATTCAGGCGCGAGTGTCGCTCAGGGGCGCGCGCGCACGTCCCAGAGGTGATGCGTGGGATCGTGCGCGAGATACACCGCGAAGCTCGCGACAGTGAATCTGGCGCCGTCGCTGCGGCGGCCGGGGCGGTGCCACGAATCTGCCGGCACTGCGTCGAAGGCATCGGCGAGCGCGGAGCCAGCCTCGACGATCTCGGTCGCAACCGTGGCGGGATCCTGTTCGTTGTAGCGCTCCACCACCGCGGTCTCGTCCTGGTCCCAGTTGGGATACATCGGGTCGTCTTTGGCGAGCATCAGGAGCAGGCGTGAGCGGTAGAGGCGGAATACATCGCGCACGTGCGCGGCGTATTCGAGCCCGGACCAAGTGCTGCCATCGGGGCGTACCGCCACATCCGCACGCTCCAGCACCGCCGGCCAGGCCGCGGCGTTCGCACGCACAATGCCAGCGACCTCGTGTTCGGTTATGGTCGCGGCGTCGAAGCCGCATTCGGCACAGGGTCGCTCCAGCACCCAGGTCCAGTTTTTGCTGTCGGGGATGATCGGCATGCTCCCATAGTGACGCACGAACGGGAGCGGCGACACATCCCATCCCTACTGAGTAGTCGGTGCACGCCTTCTGCAGGCGCGCTGAACGCACGATGAGCATCCGCTACCAAACCGTGAGGTCGATGGTGTCGAACACCTAGTCAAGCGAGACACCCGTCGCGCTGTAGAGGAGAAATATCATGTCCAAGTCGCCCAACCGCCTGCTGGCAACTGTCTTCGGTGCGGTCTACCTTCTCGTCGGCCTGCTCGGCTTCACGGCTACCTCCGGTGTTGGATTCTTCGACACCAAGGGCGGCCTGCTGCTCGGCATCTTCGAGGTCAACGTGTTCCATAATGTGGCCCACCTTCTCATCGGTGCAGCCCTGCTCATCGCCGGACTGTCCAACGTGCGCGCCTCAAAGACGGTCAACTCCGTCGTCGGCGCGGCCTACTTGCTGCTCGGCATCGTCGGCCTGTTCATCCTGAACTCGGCCGCCAACATCCTGGCGATCAACAGCGCGGATAACGTGCTCCACTTCGGCAGCGCCGTGATCCTGCTCGGCGTCGGTCTCGGCGCCGATAAGGTCGTCCGCGCCCACGCCACCGCGTAACGATCTGCCGACAGAATCGCACGGGAGAGCTCACATGACTGTTATTGTCCGCGCCTGGCTCTCGTTCGCAGCCATTGGTGCTGGAATCATCCACTTGGCACTCGTGATCAGCTCTCCCCTGGCGATCGGCATCCCCCTGGCGCTGTTCGGTATCGCCGAACTCACCTGGGGCGTGCTCATCCTCGTGAAAGACCGTCTAGTCTCGCCTCGGCTGGCTCACGCCGGTGCCGTCACACCGCTCCTGCTTTGGAGCCTTCTCACGGTCACGGTCACCCTTCTCGCCGCACCGCAGGTCGCCTCCTCGCTGCGCTTTGTGCCAATGGGGATTGCGGCCATTTTCGAACTCTTCATCGCGGGCGTACTGAGCGTCATCCTGCGTCGGCAGACCGAGACCGAAACCGAGCCGTCGACTCCGGCTGCCAAGCCGGCCACCGCCGTGAAATATCTATCCGCTGTGATCGTTGCCGGCGTACTCGTTGGCGCTCTCACAACTCCGGCGCTCGCCGCCACTCAGGCCGGTGCGGTCGCCATCGAACACGGCGGCACCATGGGCGGAATGATGACCATGAATTTGCCCGGGATGGGCCATTAGACGCAGCATCAGTCCATCTGAATACACTTCGAGTCACCTCACCCGAGCTCAGGAGTCGTCATGTCCTTTGTCATGCCCTTCAGGCGAGAGTTGCCCGCACGCTCCTGGTCCGCCCCCGCTGACAGCGAGGGCACAGGCTTCCGGTCCGACCCCATTACGGACGCGGGCACCCGCGAGACCGACGTCGCGCTTGTTACCCACGGCCCTTCACCTACTCGCCTGTCGAAGCCGCGGGGGAGCGGATGGTGGAGGATCCGGTAGCTGCGCCGTTCGTCAGCCCGCAACTCGCGCGGCCGTCCGCCATCCGCCTCGATCTGGCCTCTCTCCCGACGAGTGCACGCGTCGACCAATCGCTCATGCAGCGGCAGTTCGGCTGTGAGACCGAAGGGTCAATTCTCCCTGACCTTTTCAGTGCCAAGGCCGCCGCGTTGCGAGGCTCAGTCGCAGCCAAGCTACGGCGCAGCCACGCTAGGGCCCGTTCACGCCTCGATGCCGGGCACCGCCGTTGCCCCGCTCATGAACCGTTGCACGTCCGGGTCAACACGGATGTCGCTCGGCCGCAGTGGCCGTGAGAGGTAGAGCCCCTCGAGCTCGGTGAGCCGGCTGAGCGCCACGTAGGTCTGTCCTGCGCTGAAGGTGCCAGATCCGAGGTCCACAATCGCGCGATCGTATGTCTTGCCCTGGGACTTGTGGATGGTGACCGCCCACGCCAGCCGGAGGGGGAACTGGGTGAATTCGGCCACAATATCTTTCTTCAGCGTCTTAGTGGACGACGAGTAGGTGTATTTGAACTTCTCCCAGATGGCCGGCTGCACCTCATGCACTTCGCCATCGACGTCCACGAATACGGTTGAGGCGATCTTCGTCACCGTGCCCACCGTGCCGTTCACCCAGCGCTGGCCGCCCTCACCAACGGAGTCGTTGCGTAAAAACATCACTCTCGCGCCGACTTTGAGTTGCAACGACTCGTCGGCCGGATAGGAGCGGCCGCCGAACTCTCCCGTGACGTCTGCTTTGGCCGTCTTCACGGCACCGGGCAAGCGGGCGAGGGCGGCGGCGTTGATGCGGTTGACAGTGTCGTTGCGCGTCGCGAGCGTGATCGTGCCATCCGTCGGGGCCGAGCGTGCCCCGGTCTCGTTGAGGCGACCCGCAATTTCGGCGGTGACCATGCCATGGCGTACGGCATTGAGCATGAACTTGAATTCGGCCTCATGCTGGCGGTGGATGGTAGTCAGCTCGAAGATGCGTAGCTCGGTCTCCTGCCACACCTTGGCGTCGAAGAACCACATCGACCTGTACTGGTCAGCGAAGTATGCCCGTTCGTCGGCATCACCCGGTACCGGGGCGAGCTGGTAGGGGTCGCCGAACAAGACCACCTGCACGCCCCCGAAGGCGGTGAATGGCTTCTGGCGCGCCTGGCGCAGGCTGCGGTCGATGGCATCCACCAAGTCGGCGTTGACCATCGAGACCTCGTCGATAACCAGGGTGTCGATGGTGTTCAGCAGCTTGCGTAGCTCGGGGACCTGATCGATCGCCTGGTCGGCGATCACCCCGATCGGCAGCCGGAAGAGTGAGTGGATGGTCTGCCCGCCCACGTTGAGTGCTGCGACGCCCGTTGGCGCGGCGATCACCACCTGCTTGGAGGTGTTCCACGACAGGTGGTTCAGCAGTGTGGATTTTCCCGTGCCAGCGCGACCGGTGACGAAGATGTTCTCGCGGGTGTTCTCGATGAGTTCGAAGACGGCGGCCTGCTCGGCGGAGAGTGCGAATTCGGCCACGAAACCCCTTCCTCCCGGCATCCGGACAGCACTCCAATCTACCGCCAGCGAAGCGGATCACGCCGCGCACGGTGGCCTCCTGTAGAGAACCCTGGCCCGCGGGTGCCGCTTAGGATGTGGAGATGCCGCCCCGAATAGTAGCCCGCTGGCTCGTACTGCTGGGGATGCTGCTGCTGGCTTTCCTCGGCACGGTGACGACACTCAATGTCACCGTCTACAGCGCTTCAGGATTCGTCTCCTCCTACCTCCACGCCGTCGCCAGGCAGGACGTGGCGGATGCCCGGCGGATGCCCGGCGTCACGGTCAGCGCGGACGGAACGGACGAGCTCCTGGCGCCAGCCGCACTCGCCTCCCTCACGGACATCCACCTCATTCGCGATGCTGACGACCGCGGCGGGCGTCACACCGTCTTATATGGTTACACCATTGGCGGCAGCGCGGGCACCTCCTCTTTCGTCGTGGAACACACCGGTGCGCGCCTCGGGGTCTTCTCCGCGTGGCGATTCGTCGACTCGCCTCAGAGCCTCCTCGGTGTCACCGTTCAGAACGGAACCGGGGTGGTTGCCAATGGCGTCACGCTGCCCACCATCGCTTCGGGGCGGATGCACACCTATCGTGTGCTCACCCCGGGCCGGGTGGTGCTGAGCCACTCTTCCGCCTACCTCGCAGCCGCGAAGGTGACGGCGTTGATCGACGAGCCGGCCACCGTCGCGCAGGCCACCGTCGATATCCAGGCCAACCCGGCATTCGTTCGTGAGGTGCAGAAGGAACTCGACAAGTTCCTGGCCGCCTGCACAATCCAAAAGGTGCTGTTGCCTACCGGCTGTCCGATGGGGGAGCAGATCACGGACCGCCTACAGAGTGTTCCGACCTGGTCGATCGTGAGCTATCCGATCGTCACCATCGTGCCGGGCAGCACGGCGGGACGCTGGCAGGTTCCCGAGACGGGAGCCGTCGCCCATCTCACGGTGAAGGTGAAATCGATCTTTGACGGAAGCCTCTCCACCTTCGACGCCGACGTGCCTTTCAGCGTGCGATACCTCATCACCTTCGCCGACAACGGCAGTCCGGTGATCACGGCAGAGTAGTGTCCGCTGGTCGCGTGTCACTCTCTCCTCTCTCGCCTGTGCGGTCCGAGAGGGCGCGGGCCGTAGCCGGCGCGGCCGTGAGTGACACGCGCGCCCGGATTTTCGGGCGCGCGTGTCACTCATGGGAGCAGAGACGCGGGTGCAACGCTCGACGCCCCTCGCCGAGGCGACGCAGTGCGGCTAGCGCCGGGCAGCCCGGTCTGCCAGCATCCGGTTATATTCCACCAGTTCGGCGTCACCGTCGCGTTCGGCCTTACGATCGAGCCGCTTGGCATCCCTCGCATCGCTCTTCGACCACATGATCGCCACCGTGATGGCGAGGATGATCGTAGGGATCTCTCCGACACTCCAGGCGATGCCGCCGCCGATCTGCTGGTCGGCGATCGCGCTGACGCCCCAGGCCCGCCCCATCGCCCCGTACCAGTTGGCAAGCAGCAGCCCGGTGCCGGTGATCAGCGAGAGCCCGAAGAAGGCGTGGAAGGCCATCGTCCCCAGCAGCACGAGCAATCGCATGGGGTATGGCGCGCGGTAGGGCAGCGGATCGACGCCAATCAGTGCCTGCACGAACAGGTAGCCGGTGATGAGGAAATGCACGATCATCACGGTGTGGCCGATGTGGTCCGTGGTCGCCCAGCTGAACAGGGGCGTGTAGTAAAACACCCACAGCGACACCACGAAGAGCATGGCCGCCACGATCGGATTGGAGAGGATGGCGGAGGCCCGTGAATGCACGAAGAGCATGATCCACTCGCGCGGGCCGCGACTGCCGTCCGATCGCTTCGCGATGGTGCGCAGCGCAAGGGTGATCGGAGCCGCGGGTGCGAGCAGCACCGGGATCATCATGCCGAGCAGCATATGCCCGAGCATGTGGGCGCTAAAGAGGTACTTCTCGTAGAGGTTGATCCCGCCATTGGTTACCCAGAACAGCAGGGCGAGGCCGGCGAGCCAGAGCACGAGTCGATGTACCGGCCACGTGTCGCCACGGCGGTGCAACCGCACCACGCCGGCGATATAGAAGAAAGCGAGGAACGCGATGAGCAACACCCAGAGGATGTCGAAGTTCCACGCGGTGAAGTAACGCGAGAAAGTGAGCTCGGGTGGCAGGGGGGCCTGCGTGAGAATCCAGGCCGGCGAGGTGAGGGTCGCATCCTGTGACACCGGAGTGGCGGTCCTCGCCAGAGCCGCGGCCACACCAGAGGCGAGGCCCATGAAGCCGAGTTCCGCCGCGATGAGCCACCAGAAGAAGCGATTGCCGCTGTGGGCCGACGACTGCATCTTTGCGATGAGGAAGCGTCGCTCGCCGAGACCGAACAGTCCGAGTGTGAGCAGGGCGAAGATCTTGACGAGCACGAGGATGCCGTATGGCGTGAGCAGCTGCGTGATCGTGCCGACGCGCAGGGCCGCGTTCACATAGCCGGAGGCCGCAACCACGACAAAACAGATGAGGGCTAGCGTGGAGTAGCGGGAGATGATCGGCCCGATCCGTCCGCCCTCGAGCGTCTTGCGGATGAACACGATAGTGACGAGCCCCCCGAGCCAGATTGCCGCGAACACCACGTGGAGACCGAGGGAGGTGACCGCTGCGTCGTGCCCGGCGGCATCCGCCGAGTGTCCCTGCAATGCCTGGGGCACCAGCCCGACTGCGGCCAGAAGGGTGACGAACACCAAAATCGTGCGGTTACGCACGGCGAAGCACAGCACCGTCACTACTGCGGCGACGAGGGTGCTCGCGAGCCAGGCTTGCCCGATCTCCTGGTTGGTGAGGAAGTCGCCGAGTACCGACCCGAAGTGTGCGTCGAGTGTGACCGGTTTTGTGTAGAAGTTCATGAAGGTGAGAAAGCCGGTGACCGCCGAGGCGATTGCCCAGAAGCCCGCCGCGCCGGCGGCGATGTCGAGAGTTCGGGCAAATTCCGGCTTGTCGGCGCTCACGGCGAAACACAGAAGCACGAGCGAACCGAGAGTGACGGCCACGCCGAGATTGAACAGCATGGTCGCGATCGGCACACCGTAGCGCACGAGAGCGCCCGGATCGATGAGCCGGGGGGCGTCCGCGGCATGGCCGAACGCCAGCGCGGCAAGCAGGGATGCGAAGGCAATGACCAAGAGCAGCGCTGGACCGGCGATTTTCACGATCCGTGGCACGTTATCCAGCCTAGGTCAGCAATCTGGACCCCCGCCCCGATCGCCGCTTGCGAGCAGCAGAAGGGCAGGATGACCGAAGGGGATGCCGACCGTGAGGCCGACATCCCCTTCAAGACGAGAAGAAAAGACTACTTTGCAGCGGCCTTCAGCTTGCTGCCGGCGCTGACCTTAACGCCGTAGCCTGCCTTGATCTGGATGGCCTCACCCGTGGACGGGTTGCGACCGGCACGAGCGGCACGGTGGGTGCGCTCGATGGCGAGCCAGCCCGGGATCGTGACCTTGGTGCCTTCGCCGACCGAAGTGGCGAGGGTTCCGAACAGGGCGTCGAGGACGCCATTCACTGCAGCCTGGCTCTGGCCAGACTCAGCGGCAACTGCCGCGACGAGCTCGGTACGGTTTAGTGACTTGTCAGCCATTGAAGTCCTCCTCGGACGTTGTGCTTTTCAGAACGAACTTTCCTGCCCCGGCGATTAGTTGCGCCGCCGAGCAGTTCAGTTGATTGGATCAGGATGTGGCCACGGGGCGTAAACCCTGCAACCGCCTGTAATTTACCAGCTTGACTTCGTAATACCGGGCAATTCGCCCCGGTGCGCCATATCGCGGAAACGTACGCGGGAAACACCAAACTGGCTGAGGAATCCACGCGGGCGACCATCGATGGCGTCACGACCGCGAACGCGCACCGGAGATGCGTTGCGCGGAAGCTTCTGCAGGCCGAGTCGAGCGGCTTCACGCTCGGCGTCGGAGGAGGTGGGGTCGACGAGGGCCTTCTTCAGCTCGAGTCGCTTGGTCGCGTAGCGCGCGACCACGATTTTGCGCTGCTCGTTGGCAGCGATCTTGCTTTTCTTCGCCATTGTTAGCGCTCCTCGCGGAATTCGACGTGCTTGCGGACTACCGGGTCGTACTTCTTGAGCACGAGGCGGTCGGGGTCGTTGCGGCGGTTCTTTTTGGTCACGTAGGTGTAACCGGTGCCGGCGGTGGATCGGAGCTTGATGATCGGACGGACGTCGTGCTGCTTCGCCATTAGATCTTCACCCCACGGCCCAGGATGTCCTTGACGACTGATTCAATGCCGCGAGCGTCAATGACCTTGATGCCCTTGGCGCTGAGCGTCAGCGTGACACTGCGCCTGAGCGAGGGAACGTAGTACGTCTTCTTTTGCACATTCGGGTCAAAGCGACGCTTCGTCCGGCGGTGCGAGTGCGAAATATTGTGTCCGAAGCCGGGAATGGCTCCGGTCACCTGGCACACTGCGGCCATGGTTTTCCTCCAATTACCGTAGGGACGAAGTGTCCCCACCCAAGATTTCTTGTCGGCACGCACCACCCGCCAAACGAACACGGAGGGTTTGCGTACAGGCTGCAACGCGTAGATGCGGACAGCAACATCTAACATTACGGATGCCGCGGGCACTTCGCAAGGCGAGGCCGCGCCAGGGAGCAGTCGGTGACGGCCGCTGCGAGCTCGATCAAACAGGCGGACGGGGTTCCGGCCAGTTCGTCACAGAGCATTCTGCGCACAGCCCAAACACGTCTACAACATGGTTCGGCTGGGTGAATCCGTGCTCGATGGCGACCGATTGCGCCCAGCGCTCCACGGCATCCGCTTCGATCTCCACGGTGAGTCCGCAGTTGCGGCAGATGAGGTGATGGTGGTGTTGCCCCGGAGTACAGGCGCGATAGAGGCTCTCGCCATCGAGCGACTGGAGCGAATCGGCCTCCCCCTCGACCGCGAGGTCGGCGAGCGCGCGGTAGACGGTAGCGAGGCCGATCGGCGAACCGGACATCCGCAGCGTGGCGTGTAGCCGCTGGGCGCTGACGAATCCGTCGTCGTCTGCGAGCGCAGTGCGCACTGCCTCACGCTGCCAGGTGTTGCGCTTGCGTGGGGCCGTCATCGGCTGATCCGCCCGGCCGCCACCGCAACCAGGCGACCGTTGTTGCCTTGACGAGTTCGGCGACCACCGACCACTCGGCAGACAATGTAGATGAGGAACGAGATCGTTGTCACGTAGGGGCTAATCGGAAGGCCGCCGCCGAGCGCGAGCAGAATTCCGCCGACCACCGACGTGACGGCGAAGGCAACGCTGAGCAGAGGGGTGAACACCGGCGAGGCCGTGATCCGCATGGCCGCGGCGGCCGGCGTCACCAGCAGCGAGAGAACGAGGAGTGCTCCGACGATCTGGATTGACACGGCCGTCGCGAGCCCGAGCAGGATCATGAAAGCGATCGAGAGTGCGGTGACCGGCAGCCCTCTCGCCCGTGCGACATCCGCGTCGACGCTCGCGAAGCTCAGCGGGCGCCAGATCACGAAAAGTCCGGCGATCACCACAGCCGAAATGATCACGAGCATGAGCAGTTGCGGGTTGTCGACCGATACGATCTGGCCGGTGAGCAGCCCGAACTTGTTGGCGCTTCTTCCTCTGTACAGGGCGAGAAACAGGATGCCGAGCCCGAGTCCGAACGGCATCAACACGGCGATGATCGAGTTGCGTTCGCGCGCCTTCGCCCCGAGGATACCGATGATCAGAGCGGCGAGCAGCGACCCGGCGATCGAGCCGGCGACGACGTTCACCCCGAACAGCAACGCCGCGGATGCCCCGGCAAAACTCAACTCGCTGATTCCGTGCACCCCGAAGGCGAGGTCCCGTGTCATCACGAATGGCCCGATGAGTCCGCCGACCACACCGAGCAGGGCGCCGGCGATGATCGAGTTCTTCACCAGCGCGAGCAGTTCGCCATAGTTGTCGAATCCGAAGATCTGGTGCCAGAGGTCGGTGTTCATGGTGTGGGTGCCTCCACATGATGCTCGAGGTGATCGTGCACGCCATAGCCTTCCGGTGCGCCGAGCACCACGATCCGCCCACGACTGCGGATGACCTCCACCGGGGTGTCGTACATGTACGACAGCACCTCGCTGCGCAGCACCTCATCCGGGGTTCCCACCCGGAAACGGCCGCCCGCGAGATAGAGCACCCGATCCACCATCGGAAGGATGGGATTGACATCATGCGTGACGAAGATCACGGCAGTGTTGATGGCCCGGCGTTGTTCGTCGATGAGCTCGCTCACCTGGCGCTGGTGATGCAGGTCGAGGGAGATGAGCGGCTCGTCGCAGAGCAGGAGGCTTGGGGTGCCCGCGATCGCCTGGCCAACCCGCACCCGTTGCTGCTCTCCACCCGAGAGGGTGGCCACGGGGACATTCGCGTACTCTGACGCACCGACCGACTCGAGGATGCCGTCCACTTGGCGCCGGACCGCGCGCGAGTTGAATGGCAGCCCCCAGCGGTGACCGTTTACGCCGAAGGCCACGAGGTCGCGCGCGCGCAGCGGAGTCCCCTGCTCCAGTAGCTTCTGCTGGGGAATATACCCGATGCGCCGACTGCCGTGGGTCACGGGCTCACCGAGGAATTTGATAGTCCCCGAACTGAGTTTCTGCTGGCCGAGGATGGTTTTGAGCAGGCTCGTCTTGCCCGTGCCGTTGGGTCCGAGCACGGCGAGAAACTCCCCCGGCTGCACGTCGAGATTGAGGTTTTGCCAGAGCCGACGGTCGCCGAACGATAGCGTGGCGCCGCGGAGGCTCAATACCGGATCTGTCACTTCAGTGCTGCGGTGATCGAGGCGAGAGTGTCGGTCATCCATTCAAGGTAGTCCTTGCCTGCCGGCAGGGTTTCGCGCACCGGCACGACGGCCACTCCGGCCTTCTGTGCCGCGGCGAGCACTCGCTTCGTCTCGGGGGAGCTCGTCTGGTCGTTATAGGCGAGAAGCTTCACCGCACGGTCGCTGAACAGGGCGAGAGTCTGCCTCAGAATGACAGGCGACACATCCGTGCCGGCCTCGATCGCCTCGCTGAATTTGCCAGGGGTCTTGTTCACAAGCCCGACGGCGTCGAGCATGTAGAGGGGCACCGGTTCGGTGATCGCGACTCCCTCACCGGCAGAGCTGGACCTCAGGGTCGCTTCGGCGGCCTGCAGCAGGCCGAGGGCCCCGGTGAACCGTGAGGCGTTGGCCGCGAAGGTGCCAGCGCGGGAGGGTTCCTCGGTGGTGAAGGTCGAGACGAGCTTGCTCACCACCTTTTTCACTGTCGGAAAGTCGTACCAGAGGTGTTCGTTAAACTCGCCGGAGGCCGGCTTCTGGTCGTAGCCCGAGATGGTGCTGGCGTTGAGGAGCACGACCTTTGGATTGTTTGCGCCCTTCAGCAGTGAATCCACGAAACTGTCGTAGCCCCCGCCGTTCTGGATCACGACGTCGGCTTTCGACAGTGAGAGCTGCACCTGTGCATCGGCTTCGTAGGAGTGCGGGTCCTGCGAAGGGTCGGAGATGATCGACGTGACCGTGACGCGGTCTCCACCGATCTGCCTGGCGATATCGCCGTACACGTTCGTCGAAGCGACGACGTGGATGAGGCCGTCACCTTTCGGGGGAGAGGCCGAGCAGCCACCGAGGGCGAGGCTCAGCACGAGGCCGCCGGACAGAAGCAGTATTTTTTTGCGCACGATGAAGGGTCTTCTCAAGAAAGTTGGTCGAGGTAATGAGATTCGTTATCAATAGTATATGGCGTGGGCGCCCGCGGGCGTACCCCGTTGCGCGCCCAGCGATTGGTTGCGCTTGGCCTGCGCCCTTGCGCCTGCACCCTTGCGCCTGCACCTTGCGCCTGCGCGCCCTTGGGTGACACGCGCGCCCGCACTTTCGGGCGCGCGTGTCACCCAAGGGCGCGCAGGCGCGGGGGAGCGCGCGGCGCGCAGAGGCGGGGGAGCGCGGGCCGAGTGGCAGTGCGGCGAGTAGCTCGGCCGATACGGATGCTGCCTAGTCGAGCAGCAGCGCCGGCTCTTCGATGATGCTCGCGACGTCGGCAAGGAAGCGGCTGGCGACATCCCCGTCCACAACCCGGTGGTCGAAGCTCGCGCCGAGTGTCGTGACGAAGCGCGGACGCACTTCGCCATCCACGACCCACGGCTTCTGCTTGATCGTGCCCATGGCGAGGATTGCCACCTCGCCGGGGTTGAGGATGGGGGTGCCGGTGTCCATACCGAAGACCCCGATATTAGTGACCGTGATGGTGCCGCCGGCCTGCTCGGAGGGGCTCGTCTTGCCATCACGAGCGGTGATGGTGAGCTGCCCGATCGCACTCGCGAGTTCGCGCAGCGAGAGCTCCTGTGCCTCTTTGATGTTCGGCACGATCAGTCCGCGAGGAGTGGCGGCCGCGATGCCGAAGTTCACATAGTGCTTGACGATGATCTCGCTGTCCGTCCACTGCGCGTTCACCGTCGGGTTGCGGCGCACAGCCCAGATCATCGCCTTCGCCACGATCAGCAGCGGCGACACCTTCACCCCGGCGAAGTCGGTGGAGTCCTTGAGCCGTCTGACGAACTCCATGGTGCGGGTGGCGTCGACGTCAACGAAGAGACTCACGTGCGGGGCGGTGAATGCACTCGACACCATCGCTGTCGCAATAGCCTTTCGCACCCCCTTCACCGGGATGCGCTCCTCGCGATCGCTGCCCCAGGCCGGGGTCTCGATATTGCGGAACAGTGTGCCCTGCGAGGCCTGGCGCACCACATCTTCACGCGTGATCTCGCCGGCGAGGCCGGTGGGGGTCACCTCGGAAAGGTTCACCGCGAGGTCTTTGGCGAGCTTGCGGATTGGGGGCTTAGCGATGATGGTTGAGGCGGATGCCGCCGGCACCGAGCTCGGCCGAGGAGCCGCTTCGGGGGCGGATGCCGCGATACCGGAAGCAATATGGGTGGAACTGGAGTTGCCCGCGGAGGGGTTTCCGGTCGCGGGACGTGCGCGCCGGGAAGCCACGTGGCCCGTGATGCCGTAGCCGACAAGCACCGCGCCGCCGGTGTCGCTCGATTGCGGGGGAGCGCTACCCGCCGTCTCTGCGGCGATATCGGTGCCGGTGGGCGCCGGCACCGCGTCATCCGCGCCCGATGAGACGGAGATGATCGGTGTTCCCACATCCACTGTCTGGCCCTCGGCCACCAGGATCGCAGTGACGGTACCGGCGAACGGTGAGGGGAGCTCCACCAGCGACTTCGCGGTCTCGATCTCGACGAGAACCTGGTTGATCGTGACCTCGTCACCTGGCCTGACCTTCCATGCCACGATCTCGGCCTCGGTGAGGCCCTCGCCGACATCCGGGAGAGTGAATTCTGAGCTGGTCACGATGGTCCTTTTCGAATGCAGGTGATGCAGTACCTAATAGGCGAGGGCGCGGTCGACGGCCTCGAGGATGCGGTCGGCATCCGGAAGGTAGACAGTCTCGAGTTTCGCGGGCGGGAAGGGCGTATCGAAGCTCGACACCCGCAGCACCGGTGCTTCAAGCGAGTAAAACGCGCTCTCGGTGACAGTTGCGGCGATCTCTGCCGAGATGCTTACCGATCCCGGCGCCTCGGATGCCACGACAAGTCGCCCGGTCTTCTGCACCGAGGCGATGATTGGCGCATAGTCGATCGGCGAAAGCGAACGCAGATCAATGACCTCGACGCTCGTGCCCTCGTGCTGGGCCAACTCGGCCGCCTGCATCAGCACAGTGACCATTGCACCGTGCCCGACCAGGGTGACCTCAGTGCCGGTGCGCACGACCCTGCTCGAATGAAGGGGCGACGGGCTGGCGCTGAAATCGACAGGGCCCTTATTCCAGTACCGGCTCTTCGGCTCGAAAAACATCACCGGGTCATTGGAGGCAATGGCCTCCTGGATCATCCAGTAGGCGTCGTTGGGGGTGCTCGGGCTCACGACCCGGAGGCCCGGAGTGTGGGCGAAGTAGGCCTCGGGACTCTCCTGATGGTGCTCGACCGCGCCGATGTGTCCGCCATAGGGAACACGGATGACAACGGGCATTCTCACGCGACCCTCGTGGCGACTGGTCATCTTGGCCAGCTGGGAGGTGATCTGATCGAACCCGGGGAAGATGAATCCGTCGAATTGGATCTCGCAGACGGGGCGGTACCCCCGAAAAGCCAGCCCGATCGCCGTGCCGATGATGCCGGACTCGGCGAGCGGGGTGTCGAAAACACGCCGCTCGCCGAATTCGGCCTGAAGCCCTTCGGTCACCCGGAAGACGCCACCGAGCGGACCGATGTCCTCGCCCATGAGCAGTACTTTGGGGTCGTCGGCAAGTGCTTTGCGGAGCCCGGCGTTGAGTGCCTTCGCGAGGGGAAGCTCGTCAGTCATCAGGCTGTGCCTCCCAGGCTGGCTTCGTAGTCGGCCAACCATTTCTTCTGGGCATCCATCACCGGGTGCTGCTCGGAATAGACATGGTCGAAAATGAGGTCGGTCGACGGTGCCACAAGCTCGAGAGTGCGACGGCGCAGGTCGGCCGAGAAGTCCTCGGCCTCCGTTGCACTGGCCGTGAAAAAATCGTCACCCTCGCCACGGCCGCGGAGGTAGCTCGCATAGCGGGTGATCGGATCCTTCGCCACCCAGGACGCGGTCTCGGCATCCAGGCGGTATTTCGTCGGGTCATCGCTCGTGGTGTGCGCACCGATGCGGTAGGTGAGGGCCTCGATGAGGCGCGGACCCTGGCCCGAACGAGCCTCGTCGAGATTCTTGCGAGTGACCGCATAGCTCGCAAGCACATCGTTGCCATCGATCTGGACACCGGGCATGCCGAACCCGCCCGCGCGCAGGTAAAGCGGGGTTCGGGATTGCACCCGCACCGGCACCGAGATCGCCCACTGGTTGTTCTGCAGGAAGAACACCTCGGGGGCGTTGAAGCTCGCCGCGAAAACGAGCGCCTCGCTCACGTCCCCCTGGCTGGTCGCACCGTCCCCGAAATAGACCATCACCGCGCGATCGGTCTCGGGGTCACCGTTACCCGTCTCGCCGTCGAGAGTGATCCCCATGGCGTAGCCGGTGGCGTGCAGCGCCTGCGAGCCGAGCACAAGCGTGTACAGGTGGAAGTTGCCGCACTCTGCGGGATCCCAGCCACCGTTCGTCACGCCGCGCATCAGCCGCACAATATCGACGACATCGACCCCACGGATCATGCCGATCGAGTGTTCGCGATACGACGGGAAAAGATGGTCCTGCGCGCGCGCAGCGCGAGCGGATCCGACCTGGGCGGCCTCCTGCCCGTGGCTCGGTGGCCACAGGGCGAGCTGCCCCTGGCGTTGAAGATTCGTGGCCTCGAGATCGAACCGGCGAGTGATCACCATATCCCGGTAGAGCTGGCGCAACAGGTCGTCGGAGAGGGCCTCGATGTAGGGAAGATACTCGGCCGCCGTGTCATCCGTCTGGAGGGTGCCCTCGATCGAAAGAAGCTGCACCATCTGTGCGGATCCTGCCACGGTGGCCTCACAGTCCTGTTATCGATCGGGGTGGCTGTCGTGATGGGAATGCGGCGAGATCGCATCGCGCGGTGCGCCTGTCTCCGGGCGACAGCCGGGTTTTCGCAACGACGTTCTAATCTAACGCGGGTGCGAACCGCGGCGTTGGTAGGGTGCGCACAACCTCGGCCGCCGCCTTTAGGAGTTTATCCACAGACTGAGATTCGCCGATCGAAATCCGGATGCCCTCGGCCGTAAACGGTCGCACCACGATTCCCGCCGCCGCGAACAGCTCCGCCGCTGCCGCCGTCGAGGCCCCGGTGGCCAACCAGACAAAGTTTCCCTGCGGCCGCGGCACCGACCAGCCCTGGTCGACAAGCGAGCGCCAGACCTCGTCGCGCAGCATGGCGAGCCGGTGCACACGCTCAAGCACGACCGTTTCGTGATCGAGCGACACGATGGCCGCGCGCTGGGCGGCCTCGGTCACCGAAAGCGGGATGGATGTCGTGCGCGCGGCATCGAGAATGTATTCCGGCCCGACCGCATATCCGATCCGCAGTCCGGCCAGACCGTAGGCCTTGGAGAAGGTGCGCGCGACGACGAGATTCGGATAGCGTCCGCTGAGCTCGCGGCCGTTTACTGCCGAGTCATCGGTGACGAACTCGACGTACGCCTCGTCGAGGATGACAAGGATGTGTGTGGGTACCGCCGCCATGAAGTCGGCAAATTCGGAGGCCGTCACGATAGATCCGGTGGGATTGTTCGGGCTGCAGACGATCACGATCCTGGTGCGCTCGGAGATGGCCGCGAGCATCGCCGACAGGTCGTGGCGATCATCCGCGGTGTTCGGCACCGGCACGCTGGTGGCGCCGGCGACGGCGACAAGACCCGGATAGGCCTCGAACGAGCGCCAGGAATAGACGACCTCATCGCCCGGACCCGTGGCCGCGGAGATGAGTTGGGCAAGAATCGACACCGATCCGGCACCCAGGTGCACCTCTTCCGTCCGCACGCCGAAGCGCCAAGCGAGTCGAGCGCGGAGCTCGACTCCGGCGGCGTCGGGATAGCGGTTCACCCCGGAACTGGCCGCGATCGCTCTGACGACCTCGGGAATCGGGTCGAACGGGTTCTCGTTGGACGAGAGCTTGAAAGCGTCGCTGTCGGCGGGCTTGCCCTGCGCATAGGCGGCGAGCGCCACGATCTCAGGTCGAAGTCGCACGGTGGAGGAAAGCGGCTCTATCACGCTGCAAGCCTACGGGCAGTGAGAATCAGCAACACTAAAACGCGGGCCGATTGCGTGGCTCCCCGCTCTGGCGGCATAGTTGACGCATGAGATTCCTGGTTCGCCTCCTGGTCAACACCGTCGCATTGTGGCTGACTACCCTCATCGTGCCCGGTGTCACGGTTGTGGCATTCCCTCCACAGGACACTCTCGCGGTGGTGCTCACCTACCTGCTGGTGGCACTCATCTTCGGCATCGTCAACGGCGTGATCGGCAACTTTATCCGCATCGTCGCGTTTCCCCTCTACATCCTCACGCTCGGACTCCTCGCCCTTGTGGTCAACGGCCTGCTTCTGCTGCTCGTGAGCTGGATCTCCGGGCTGCTCGGCTTCGGCCTCGTCGTCGACGGATTCTGGTGGGGCGTGCTCGGTGCGCTGGTGCTCGCCCTTCTCAGCTGGCTCATCGGCATCCTCATCCGCCCAATCGTCGGGCGGGATCGGCGCTAGTCGGGCCAGCAGGGGTGCGCGCCCCGTGATAGAGCGTGGAGTCGACGCGCGTTGTGTCGTTACCGAACGAATCGAACGCTGCGAGCGCGGAGACCACCCGAGTCTCGTGTGAAGCGTCGACGAGAGCCGCGGTCTCCCGGTACCCGGCGAGCTGGTGCGCGGGGAACATCACGTCCGTCGAGACCGGTCGGCCGTTGAACAGTTCCCGCCGCACCAACACCGGATCGGCTGAGGCCCAGGTACCACCAACCGCAGGCACGATGTCGTCGGTGTGCTCGAGAGCTACCCAGGGGATACTGGTCGGCACGTCCACCTGTGCGGCCGGAGCACCGAGTGTGAACAGGCCGCGGGTATCGAAGTCGCCCGAAGCGGCAAGCTCGGCCGCGACGAGCCCGCCTTGCGAATACCCCGTGAACAGTACCGGTGAGGATGAAGTGATTCCCGCGCCGGCCATCGCGGCGGTGACCGCTCGGTACGACCCTGCCTCGCGGCCGGCGACAGCATTCAGATTGCTCGTCATGTCCCAGGGCTCGGCTCCGGGTTCCACCGAGAAGTCTCGGGTGCCTCCGATATAGACCTCGAACCGGTCGGGCCCATCCGCTTGGGTGTAGCGGTCGATGCGCACCTGGGCCGTGCCCTGCGGCACACGGGCGGCACGGTCGCTGTAGTTCTCAGCGCGGAGGACCGAAACCGGAGGACCGGATTGCGTCACGGACACCGCCGACTCGGCGAGCGCGCCTCGCACACTGGCGATCCCAACCACTACGCTCGACGAAGTTGCGAGGCCAACGACTCCGAGGCCTTCGTCCCCGAGGCCGTGCACCAGCCCGGGCGGGAGGCGGAGCAGGCCGCCGCCGAAGTCGTCCGCGCTCATCACGGTGAGCCGCACGAGCTGGACTACCTTCGGGTCGGTGAGCATCGCGCTGTTGCTTCGCAGCCAGGCCGGTAGCGCCCGGAACAGGGCAGACCGTTTCTCCGCCGGCAGGAGTGCGATTCCGAGGGCGACGCCCGTTCCAATGCCCAGTGCTGCGGGAAGCATTGCGAGTGCGATCGCCGGCAGAAACATTCCGAGCATCGCGCCGAAGCGGGCCGCCACCTCCTGCGCCAATCGCTCGGCCACGCGCTCGCCGACGCCGTAGGCATCGGCCGAGGCGATGAGTGCGACGTGGAGGCGCTCGGCGGACGGGCCCGCTCGCGCCAGGGCCGCCTCCGCGTCATCCATCGCCCGTTCCGCGGCGAGGGCGGTCGAGGATGAGGCAAGGGAGTCCAGTGGGAATACCCCAACCAGCCGGTCGATCGAAACCAGTTGCCGATGACATTCCGAGAGCAGTGCGCGCAATTCACCGAGCCGTCGCGCGTCGTCGAAGAGCTCGGAGGTGGCGACCGCGATGGATCCTCCGCCACTGATGACGATGTCATCCGCCATGCGAGCCACCGACCAGCGAAGCGAGGGCATGCCGGGTATCGCGACTCGCTTCGTCGACATACGTGCATGCCGCCTGCACCTGCGAGGAGAGTTGCTGCAGTGCGTAAACGTACATGCGCCGCGCATCCCCGCTCCATACGCCGCGTCCGTCAGCGGCTGGCAGCACCGCCCGAGCGTGGGTGAGTCGACCCGCGACCCGGTCGAGTGCCAGGAGCTGTTGCCGCAGCACGAGGTCCACCCCGCTGCCGCTTACCGCGCCGATGTCCATGTGCGCCCCTTCTTCTGCCCCAATGCTCCGGTGCCGAGTTAATGCCCACCGCCGCGAATGCGGATGCTGCGCAGAAGTCACGGCCCGTAGGGCATGGGGAGGAGTACCCGCGCTCAGCCGTCTGTGAGATGTGCGCGACGCGGAATGTGCGGGAGAATGGTCCCATGAGTTTCGACCGCACCCTCGACGAGTCGGCGCTCTTTCGCATCTGTTTCGTCTGCACCGGCAACATCTGCCGCTCGCCCATGGCCGAGACCGTTTTCCGCGAGCTGGTGAAGAAGGCCGGTTACGAGGGTGCGATCACAGTGATCTCCGCCGGTACCGGCGACTGGCACGTGGGCGAATCCTCGGATGCGCGCACGACCTCGGCTCTCAGCGCCCGCGGGTACGACGGGTCACGTCACCGGGCAAAACAGTTCGACCCGGAATTGTTCGACAATCTCGACCTCGTCGTGGTCTTCGACCGCAGCCAAGAGCGAATCCTCCGTGCCTGGGCTAACACCGAGCAGGATCGCGGCAAGGTGCAGATGCTGCTGAGCTTCGACAGTGAGCAGGCCGCCCAGGTGGACGTGCCTGACCCCTATTACTCCGACACCGCCATGTTCGACAGAGTGCTCGGCATGATCGAAAAGGCCAGCGCGGCGTTGTTCCGCCAAATCGAACCAGGAATCCGACGGGTACCCTCATGAATCCCCTGCCAGACCAACCACTCAGCCCGCTCGACGGCCGGTACCGTGGCGCCGTCGTCGGCCTCGGCGAGCACCTTTCCGAGGCCGGCCTCAACCGCGCACGAATCCATGTGGAGGTCGAGTGGTTGCTCTACCTCACGGATCACGAGATGTTCGGCTCGCATCGCCTTGACGCCGAACAGGCGCGGGCCCTCCGCGCTCTCGTCGCCGACTTCGGGCAGGCCGACATCGATGAACTCGCCGCTCTTGAGGCGACAACCCGACACGACGTGAAAGCGGTCGAATACTACGTGCGCACCCGCCTTGTCGCCCTCGGGCTGACGGATGTCGCGGAACTCACCCACTTCGCCTGCACGAGCGAAGACATCAACAACCTTTCCTACGCCCTCACGATCCGCGCGGCCGTTCACGAGGTCTGGCTGCCGAAGATCTCCACCGTGATCGATGCGCTCTACTCCCGTGCGGTGGATCATCGGGCGGATGCGATGCTCGCGCACACCCATGGCCAGCCCGCGACGCCCACCACGGTCGGCAAGGAGTTCGCCGTCTTCGTCGGGCGGCTGCGTCGCATCCTCGCCCAGGTCGAGGCGGTGGAATACCTGGGAAAGTTCAGCGGCGCCACCGGCACCTTTGCCGCCCACGTCGCCGCCGACCCGAGCCGAGACTGGCCGGGCATCTCGCGCGAGTTTGTGAGCTCCCTCGGCCTGGACTGGAATCCGCTCACCACCCAGATTGAGCCGCATGACTGGCAGGCGGAGCTGTACCAGCGCATCAGTCACGCCAACCGGGTATTGCACAACCTGTGCACCGACATCTGGACCTACATCTCGATGGGCTACTTCACCCAGATCCAGCAGGCCGGCACCACCGGGTCATCCACGATGCCGCACAAGATCAACCCGATTCGGTTCGAGAACGCCGAGGCGAACCTTGAGCTCTCCAGTGCGCTTCTCGATTCACTCGCCGCGACTCTCGTCACCTCCCGCCTACAGCGCGATCTCACCGACTCCACCACGCAGCGCAATGTCGGTGTCGCACTCGGCCACTCCGTGCTCGCCCTCGATAACATCCAGCGCGGGCTCGGGGAGATCGCGGTGAACAGCGCTCGGCTCGCCGAAGACCTCGACGCAAACTGGGAGATCCTCGGCGAGGCGATCCAGACCGTGATCCGCGCTGAGGTGACCGCCGGCCGCAGCTCGATTACCGACCCTTACGCCATGCTCAAAGAACTCACCCGAGGCAGGCGGGTCGGCCAGGCGGAGCTGGTCGCCTTCGTGCGGGCGCTGGATATCGGGGACGACGCGAAAGCCCGGCTTGTGGCGCTCACCCCGGACGAGTATGCCGGGCTCGCCAGCGACCTTGTGGACTACGCCGCGCCGCGGTAAGCCGGGTATTCGGCGGCAGGGTTTTTCGGCGACAGACTTAGTGTCCGCTGTCCGATTGATGATCCTGCTCGGTCAGGTCGATCTTTTCGGCGGCATCCGGCTTCACGGCCAGCGCGAGCATCGCGATCACGACCAACGAGACGATAAACGTGATGCCCGCGAAGACCAGTGCGAGAGTTACCTGGCGAGTGCTCAGCACAACGACGAATCCGATGAACACCGCGATCACAGCCGAAATGACGACGTACTCAAAGGGTCGGAGGCGATCGCGACGGCTCGGACGGTTGCTGTTCGGAGCGTTCACGCTCGGTTCTCGCTCTCTGCCGGGTGGGAAGTCGTTCCTGGTTCTGGTGGGGAGGATGCCGCGATCGCCTGGGTTCCCCACTTGGCCGACAGCCCCGCGATAACGAGAAAGACGGTGGTGATCGCCGCCCACGCGCCGAGCACGCCGACCGCGACGACGGAGGCGTCCAGGACCCGCTTCACGTGATCGGGGCCGCTGAAATTTTGGCGATAGTCCGGCGGTATGAGCACGAACGCGAGAGCCGCGACGACCGTGAGAGCGCCCACTCCGATCCAGTCGCTGGATGCCACGAACCGACGCCTGCTGCGCATTCCGCTATACAGCTCGAGGAACCCGGTGACGGCCGCAAAGGTCGTGAGGATAAGAAACAGGAACTCCACTTCGCTGCTGCTCGTGTGGCCGCTACTCACCAGAAGTGCGCCAAGTCCCGCGACCAGGGTGACCGCGGCCTGCGTCAGGAAGTAGGGACGCACACGCGCACCGGCCAGTCTGAACTGCGTGACCGCCCCGAGAGCGAGGCCCGCAACGATGCCGAAGACACCGAAGGAGAGGAGTCCGAAGCGGGCGGAGTGATCAGCGGAGAAGGTTATGACAAGGGCGAGGCCGGCGGCGGGCACGGCCCGGGCGATCGGCATCGGCCAGTAGGCTGCCCGCTGCACGGCATCGATGTTCGCATCTGCAGCGCGGGTGGGGAATGACACGGTTAACCCACTCCCGCCTGCCCTGTCACCCCGGTGGGCAACGCCGCCAGTTTACGCTGCCCTACCCGTGAGCCTCCCCGACAGCGGGGGGCGGGGCTCGCGCGGAAAAAACCCGTGCGCTCCTGCGTCGACAGAGGCGCATCGACCCGGATCCTCTTTTACCGCTTCTCGCCCGGTCAGATCGACGCTCCAACGTGCCGTTGTCCTAAACTCCGATCAGGACTTCGGAGAAATCGAGATTGCGACGCTTGCGAGCGTCTAACGGCGAATGGTCTGCTCTGGTAGGTCGTGTCGCCAGCATGACTCATGCCCAGGACTCTTCGCTTGGCTGATGCTGAGTTGTGCCTTGCGCCGACCTGCCGAACTGGAGGGTCGGCGTATGCAGAACGTGGCCAGGCAGGCGGTGCGTGGAGGCGCTTGAACGTCTGGGAAGGTGATCCTGCTCGCCTACGCTGACGGCCTCTACGTGGGGCAGCGCCCGTGATCTGAAAATGTCATCAACGGCACAGGCTGGCTGATGAAGATGTCAGTCCGCTTCTACCTCGAGTTGCCCTGGAAGCACGAGGCTTACGATCCTTGTGAATGGCCCACCTTTTTGACGATGCGAATGTGGTTGGCTCGGCCTCGAGACGCAGTGCGGTGCAGCGATCTACCAAAGGGTGCCGGATCGGGCGCGAGCTTCAGGCAGGCGAGGATGAGATGCCCTGCGCCCCGAAGGTGGTGGGCCGGTCGGCGGGGTCACGCTTGTGGGGTCCCTGAAATACACATTCGCGCGGGACGAGTGTCGCTCTAGCCAACTCAGAAATTGTCGGAGTTAGATCCCTGAACCCGACCCTGTTGCCTCACGTCATTACCTCCGGCAGGGTTCTTCGTTGTCTCGTATGAGAACCCCCACCTGGGCTAGGCGTCCCAAGCACGGTTGATGGTTGGTTTCAGGCCCGCCAGTTTCTTCGCCAGGGCGAGGATCTGTCGGGACTGGGCGGTGGGGTGGACCTGTGCGAACTCGGCATTCATCTGAATGTGTCGCTGTTGCACCTGCCCGCGACTTCACCATTTTCAATGTCAACGCCGCCCGCAACGCCGTGCGGGCGTAGTCACGATGCCACCCGGTCAGCTCCACTAACTCGGTCAGGATCCGGCCCTTACCCGCCCGATCAGTGGCCCGATGCGCGAGTGCTTTCTTCTTCGTCACAGCTTGCCGCTGCGTCATTGTCAGATCGATACAAACGGGCG
>NZ_JAXCHU010000013.1:0-74700 GCF_035984695.1 Glaciihabitans sp. GrIS 2.15 | reverse complement strand
ATCATTCGAATCAGGAATGCGATCACGGCGAGAATCAACAGCACCACACCGACCCAGAGCAGGAAGTTGAGAGACTGCACGAAGCCTCCGGTGATCAAGAGCACAATCGCAATAATGGCCACAATTACAAACAAGATGTTCATCGGTCCACTCTCCGTCGTCTATCAGTTTGAACTTACCGTACTCCCCGACGCCGTGCCAGGAAAGAGGCTAATCGCCTGAGTGTGTCAACCTGAGTCGGACCCATGAGGGCAATCTAAGCGGGACCCACCTGGATCGTTTGATTCAGGTTTGGCTTGTCGTGTGGCGGTGTCGGAGGACGATCAGGCGGCCCAGGATGCCGATGGCGAACACGCCAGCCTCGAAACCGATCGAGGTGGGTGGGAGGGTGGTGACCAAGACGAGGCAGCCATCCTTCGGCACGGAGAGCATTCATATCCTCAGACGTTCAGGTCATCGCGCGTTTATTTGTGCCAATGCCAGCGCTTCGTCAACCCGTGTTTTAATCGCCGAGAACCTTAGATGTGAGTCACCGTGTCGAATTTTTGGCCAGCGACTGACGGCTAGGTCGCCCGATGTATGCCAATGATCGTTCGTGAAGACTTTTGGATAAGTTGTGACTTTCCCAGGCACCTCAGTTTGCTGACGGAATGAGCGCGGGACCCCGAATTTTTGGTGCCGCCTGACCTGGCCGTCGAGTGCTCGTTCGCACTGCTGAGGTTTCGAGCATGGGTAGCTTTAGGCTACCTGCCAGCTTTTTCTCATCCGGGTTGACCTTGGGTCAGCTCTCGGTAGGGTGAAAAGGGAGTCAGCAACTGGCCCATCCGTTGAATTAGCACTTGGAGATCATCATGCCCAACGTTATCGAGACCATTGACGTTAACGTTCCCGTCACAGTCGCTTATAACCAATGGACAAAATTCGAGGAATTTCCGAAGTTTTTGAGCTTCGTCGAATCCATCACGCAGGTGAACGACACCCTCACCGAGTGGAAGGTCAAAATCGGCGGTGTCGAGCGTGAGTTCGAGGCTCAGATAACCGAGCAGCATCCGGACGAACGCGTCGCCTGGAACAGTACCGGCGGCCAGGTCGACCACGGGGGAGTGGTCACGTTCCATAAATTAGCGGAGAACGAAACGCGCGTGACGGTGCAACTCGACTGGGAAGCCGCCGGGCTGATGGAGAAAGTCGGGGCCGCTCTCGGCGTCGATAATCATGCCATCAAGAAAGACCTGGCGAACTTTAAGGAGTTCATCGAAGCGAAGGGAACCGCCGATGGCGGATGGCGCGGAGATGTGCAGGCCTGATGTGCTGGCCTGACGTGCAGGCTTGTCGCTGCCGTCAGATCCACATACGAGTTTTGATGGGCCGGATGCCGCATTGCGCCGTCCGGCGGGCAGGGTGAAGCGTCCCGGGTTCCATGCCGCTTTCTTTCTGGTGAAAGGATGCGTTTATGCCCAAGAAACACCCGCAGGAGGTTCGTGACCGGTCGGTCCGGATGGTCCTCGATTGTCTCCTGAATTACTCCTCCGTCTCGGCTGCGTGCCGCGGTCTCGCGCCGAAGCTGAAGGGACTGCCCCTCACACCGGCTCGGGCAATCAAGCTGGGGGCACGTCAAGAAATCGGGGACTGTGCATCAAACGGTAATTCGGGAGCCGCGGCGTGAGCACTCTCGAGTGGATGCTTCAGTTCAGGCGCGTTTTTCGAACAATTCGTACACATGGCCGATGTCCAGCGATGTCGTGGTGGTGTCGGATGCGAGTTTTTCTGCGTGTGTGCGTTGGTTGATGGTGTGGGCGACGTCGTGGAGGTCCCAGACTTCTTGCCCGGTGATGCTGATGCCGCGGGCTCCGGTTCGGCGGGTGGTGCCGCGGACGAGCATGTAGTGGGTGTGGAAAGCGGCAGCCCCGATCCTTGCTTGGGTGTCGGTGAAGAACACCACTTGGGTGACGGGTCCGGTGCCGTCATCGAGGGAGCAGAACACGACTCGGCCGGTTCCGCCGCGCATCGGCGGGGTGTGGGTGGCGCGGCGCACCCCGGCGACCAGCACTTCGCTTCCGCTGGGCAGATCGAGCAGTTTCGATGCTGGGGTGACGCCGATCTTTCGGAACAGGTCGTGGAATTGTTCCATTTGGTGGTGGGTAACGGTCAGTCCCATTGCGGTGAGTTCCAGATTGGTTTGGGTGCGCCCACGCAGCTCAAGCGAGACGGTGTTGGTGTACCTGGGGGTGGGGAGGTCCAGGTCGAACGCGAGTTGGGTGCCGGTGACGGTTTGCACCGTACCGGTGAGGGCGTGGATGTGGGCGAGGAGCGCACCGCGCAGATCCCGGTTGTAGTCGATGAATGCATCCAGCGCTCCGATTCGGGCTAACGCTTCGAAGGTGCGGCGTTTGGGTCGGACCCGGTCGCGGAAGTCCTGCAAGGAGGTAAACGGTTGGTGTTCGGCGATCCGTTGCCGTTCGGCAGCGCTGCTGCCGGGAAGTTCCCCCAGGGCGAGGCGGATGGCCTGCCGGCCGTGGTCGAGGATCTCTACCCGGTACTGAAGTCCGCTGTGCTGCACGTCCATTGGCAGCATGGTGACACCGAGGTTTCGCGCTTCGGCGATGATCAAATCTTTCGGCCACATGCCGGGGTCGTGGGTGAGGAGGCCGGAAAAAAATACGGCCGGATGGTGTTGTTTCAGCCATGCGGAGCGGTAGGTAGTGATTGCGAACGCGGCGCCGTGGGCTTTGGCGAAGCCGAAGTTGCCAAATCCGGACAGCACTTTCCATGCCCGTTCGGCCACCTCTCGGGGGAACCCGCGGGTGAGTGCTTTGCCGATGATGTAGTCACCCAGTGCCGCTAAATGGTCGGGTTTGCCGAGGTGTCGGCGTAATACGTCGGCGTGGCCGAGACCATCGCCGGTGAGGGCATCGATCATCCGCATCACCTGCTCGTGGTAGACCACGACCCCGTTCGTTTCGGTCAGGAAGGGGCGGAACCGGGCATCGATATAGTCGGGGTTAGTTTCTCCGTGCCTGGCCTGCAAATAATGTAACGGCATGTTCGCTTCCATCGGTCCTGGGCGGAAGAGGGAAATTTCGACGGTGATGTCGTTGAAGCTGCGGGGTTGCAGTTTGCCGATCAATTCCATTTGTCCGGGGGATTCGAGCTGGAATACCCCCAGCGTTCTGGTGCTGCAGAGCATGTCGAAGGTGGCCGGGTCATCCAGGGGGATGCGGTCCAGGTCGATTGTTTCCCCGGTGAGCCGCCGGTGTTCCTCGACGGCGTGGCTGATGGAGGACATCATCCGCACCCCGAGTACGTCGAGTTTGATCAGCCCGAGGGGGTCCATGTCGTGTTTATCGAACTGGGACATGGGCAATCCCATCCCGGAGGCCTGCACCGGGGTGCGCTCCAGCAGCGATACGTCGGAGAGGATCACCCCGCAGGGGTGGACGGAGATGTGGCGGGGGAGGCGGTCCAACCGTTCGGTCAGCCCCACGAGCATGTCCAGTTGCTGGGAGCGTTGTACCTCTTCCGCAATTTCGGCCAGCTCTGGTTTCTCGTTCAGTGCGGTGCGGAAGTCGCGGGCGTTGAATCGCCATAACTGTTTCGCGATCGCACTGATGTCGGTGTCGGGGATACCAAGGGCGCGGCCGGCATCGCGGACGGCACCGCGGGACCGGTACGTGTTGGTCATCGACATCAGGGATACCCGTTCTGCCCCGAAGGCACGAAATATTTCCCGGTAGATGTCGTGCCGGCGGTGGGCTTCCACATCGATGTCAATATCGGGCAGGGTTTGCCGTTCGGGGGAGAGGAACCGTTCCCAGATCAAGTTGTTGCTGATCGGTTCAACGACGGAGGTGTGCAGAGCGTAGTTCAGCACCGAGCCGACACCGGATCCGCGGGCTTGAACCCGAACCCCCATGTTCCGCATCAGATCGCATGCTTTGGCGACGGTGAGGAAGTAACTGGCGAACCCGAGCTGGTGAACGGTCGCCATCTCATGCGCCAACGCGGCGTGCGCCTCAGCCAGGAGAGGGGAGTTGGTGTACCTTTCGTCGACACCATGGCGGGCGCGCGCCCACAGTTCGGTGTGCGGATCCCCGGTGATCCCGATGATCGCCGCCTCCGGCATCCGGGGACGACCCAACCCGATGTCGGTCACCGGATCGAGGGTGCACCGATCCGCCAGGGCGGCAGTGTCCGCCAGGAGTCGGGGGAGGGTGCCGGTGGGATGGGAGCCGACGTCGACCACCATCCGCCCCACCTGGCTCATCAGGGTGTCCGGTTTCAGCCACGCCTGCCCGTTCGATTGCGGTGTGTCAAGCTCGGCCAGTGGCGTCAACGCGCGGGTGGAGTCGGCGAGGTCTGCGGTGACCGCCTCGCCGGGGGTTCCGTACCGCACCGCATTGGTCAGAACCGCCGGGAGCACCGCCCACTCGGCCAAGCCCAGCATCCGGGTTGCCGGCCCCACACTGCCTGGCCCTGACGGGGTCAAATGGCAGACCACTTCCAGGGTGATCGATCCTTCCGGCATGACCTGCGACCATGCGGTCAGCCGGGTGCGGGCGGTGGCACTGTCGGACATGGTCAGGGCCTGCCCGATATCGGAGGCAGGCCCAAGCAGCACGGTCAGGGTGCGAAGAGCGGCAAGGGATGCCAGACGGCTGCGACTGATTGAGGGGGTGCGGGGGTGCGTGTGGGCGTGAGTGTGGGCGTGAGATACGGCCCGGCAGAGCGCCGCATACCCTCGTCCTGCTATTCCGCCGTGAGCCAGCACCACCACTCGGCCAAGGGGGCGGTGCTCGTCATCGTGGACAGCAAGCTCAGCCCCCAATCCTGCGCGGATGCCGGCGGCAGTGCAGGCGCGGAAGTGTTTAATCGCCCCGTACAGGCCGTCCCGATCGGTGACCGCCAAAAAGTCGTCACCCTGGGCTTGTACCTGGTCGGCGAGGGTTTCGGGCATGGTGACCCCGTAATGGGTGGAGTAGGCGCTGCTGACATGCAGGTGTGGGAAGCTCACCCCCAGTCCACCGCCAACACCCACGACCCATCCGCATCCCGCCGCAGATCGTAGCGGTGCTGCTCCGCACCCCCGCGGGACGCGTCCAGGCGCCACAACTCGGTGTCGATCAGGGTGGGGATCGCGGAGGTCTCCCACCAGGGGTGGCGGGTGAAGATGGCCTGCGGTTGCCCGATCACCGTGTGCTCGAACCGATCCCAGATGAACGCGGCCGGGTCCCCGTTTTTAGCCAGGATGACATCTACAGTCGCATCGATCTTGCCGGGCATCCGTGTCACCCCCTCGATTATATTCGAACGTATGTTCGAGAGTCCGAGCTTACGATGAGGGTCCCACATTTGCCAACGGAGACTATCGTCGGGCGCGGCGTAGGTGCCAGTGAATAACGCCGTCCCTCAGACGATCGTTCTTGGATCGGGATGGACCGCGATACCGATGCCCAGGGCGTGCCAATGAACAGTTTCCGCCCCGCGTTGTGCCTGAGGACGGCGTCGGCGCTCAGCGAAATTCCCCAGTCTTACGGTGAATTCACGTCGTCGTCGCACCACCTCGATAGTGAGGGCGTGGAGCCTCGCGCGGGAGGCTAGGAGAGCCCGGTGAACCGAGCGAGGAAGTCGCGGGTGCGAGGCTCCGTCGGTGCGCCGAACAGCCGGGCCGGCGGACCCTGTTCGGCGATGACCCCGGAGTCGAGAAACACGACGTGGTGCGCGACGTCCCGAGCGAACGCCATTTCATGTGTCGCCATCACGATGGTGGTGCCGCCAGCGGCCAGCGTGCGCACGAGTTCGAGCACCTCGCCGACGAGCTCCGGGTCGAGCGCACTTGTGATCTCGTCCAGTAACAGAAGCTCGGGGTCCGTTGCGATGGCACGCACAATGGCGACGCGTTGCTGCTGGCCGCCAGAGAGGCGGTCCGGATAGGCGCCCGCTCGATCCGCAAGCCCGACCTGGTCGAGAAGCTCCTTGGCTTTCCGCTCGGCAGCGACGCGGCCGACACCGAGAACTTTGCGGCTGGCAAGCGTCACGTTGTCGAGCACGGAGAGGTGCGGGAAAAGGTTGAACTGCTGGAAGACCATCCCGATGCGGGCGCGCACGACGTCGGGGCGGGTCTGCGGCCGACTGATGTCGGTGCCGCGCAGGAACACCTGGCCGTCATCCACCCGCTCAAGCAGATTAATGGTGCGCAGGAGAGTCGATTTACCGGATCCACTCGCGCCAATGAGCGCGACGACCTGGTGGCTTGCCACCGTGAGGCTGACACCGCGCAGCACCTCTGTTGCGCCGAACGATTTCCACACGTTGTCGAGGTGCAACACCTCCTCGCGAGGCTCGGTCATACGATCGATCCCGCCTGTTCGCGAGCTCGCATGCGAGCGGTGTACCAGTCGGTCAGCCGGATCATCGGCAGGGCGAGCAGTACGAAAAGCAGGCCCGCCAGCACGTACGGCGTGAAGTTGAACGACGAGGCTGTCTCGATCTGGGCCGCGCGAACGGCGTCGATCGCTCCGAGCACCGAGATCAATCCCACATCTTTCTGCATGGCGACGAAGTCGTTCATGAGCGCCGGGGTCACCTTGCGGATCGCCTGGGGCAGTACGACGAGGCGCATAGTCTGGCCGTGGCTGAGGCCGAGTGATCTGGCGGCGAGACGCTGTGAGGGATGCACCGACTCGATACCGGCGCGGAACACCTCAGAGACGTAGGCCGAGTAGGTGAGGATGAGCGCGATGGTGCCCCAGAACTCGGCGGGGAATCGTGGGATGTCGAGTCGTAACCCCGGAATGCCGAACCCGACCAGATAGAGCACGATGATGAGCGGGAGCCCGCGAAACAGGTCGGTGTATCCGGCAACGAGCGCGCGTACCGGGAAGAAGATCGGGCCGCGAAGGGTGCGAAGACTGGCGAGGAGGATGCTGAGCACTAGCACCCCAATGGCTGCGAAAAACAGCACCCGGATGTTGAGCCAGAGCCCGCTGATAACGCGCGGCCACGCCGTGGCGAGCACCGCTGGATCGAAGAACGAGTGCTGCACACGTGCCCAGCCCGGTGTGTTCACTATGGCAAACCACGCGACGGCGGCGAACACCAGGGTGCTCAGAATCGCGATGAGCACCGATCGTGAGGTCTGGCGTCGTCGAAAATCCCGACGGTGCAGTTCGACAACGCTCGGTTCGTGCAGGGCAGTCGTCATTCCTGCAAACTACTTGAGCACGGGGGCATCTGCCGAATTGGCGAGCCAGGTGGCCGCCAGTGTGTCGAGTGTGCCGTCGGAGCGCAGAGCATCCACCGCGGCGGTGACCTTCTTTGTGAGCGGGCTATCCTTGGCCAGCACCAGGCCGAGTTGGTCGCCGGTTCCGGTCTGCTTGGGCAGCTGTCCGATGATCTTGCCGCCCTTCAACTCCGCGCCGGTGAGATAGAACGCGGTGGGGAGGTCGACGACGAGCGCGTCGATCGTGCCGCTCTGCAGTGCGAGCTTCGCGTCATCGTTGGAATTGAAGGCTTGGGCTCCGGAGTTCGGCTTGATCTGCTTCTCAATCGCGTCGAAGCTCGTGGTTCCGGTCTGGGCTCCGACGAGAAGCCCTCTGAGGTCAGAGATCGACTTCGCGCTGTCGGCCTTCGAGCCCGCGATCGTGATGACCGTCTGGGTGGTCTCGTAATACGGCGATGAGAAGTCGACGTTGGCCTTCCGCTCATTTGTGATGGAGAACTGCTGCACATTGAAGTCGAAGTCCTTGTTGCCCGGGGCAATAGCCTGGTCGAAGGTGGAACGCACCCAGACGACATCCTTCTTGGCGAAGCCGAGCTTGGCGGCCACCGCGTAAGCGACCGCGGATTCAAAACCCTTGCCCGATTGCGGTTTGTTGTCGATGACCCACGGGAAGAAGGCGGGCTGACCGGTGCCGACGGTGAGCTTCCCCGAGGCGAGGTAGCCCGAAGATCCGCTCGATGACGACGGTGCCGGTGTCGGGGCGCAAGCGGCGAGAGCGGTGACGAGCACTGCGACGCCGAGGGCGGCAGCAATTCGGGCAGCAGTGTTTCGGGCGGCGGTGTTTCGGGTCATTCCTCGATCATGGCTCATCGGTGAACAGGTCGGAGGCGCCGACTACGAATTGTTACCGGATAACCTTGCCAGCATGACCCCGTCTGACCCTCACCGTCCGTTTTGGGGTAGTCCGGTGCTGAGCAGTCCCCTCCTGCTGTGGGCGGCGTTCATCCTCGCCCACCTCTGGCTCGGGGTGCTGAACCTCTACGGGCCAGGCCTTCCCTTCGGTGACGTGACGATCGTCTACCGGTTCTGGACCGACCAGGCGCTCGTGTCGAACTACTGGGTGGGAATCGATGGTTCGTGGGTCTACCCCATCGTCGCACTCGTTCCAATGTTGCTTGCGCGTGTTTTTGGTCCCGAACTGTTTCCTAACACCTGGCTCAGCCTGGTGCTGGTGCTGGATATCGTGGCCTTCGGTGTGCTCACCGGGTGGGGCCGCACTCGACGCAACACCGGGGTGGCGTGGTGGTGGGTAGCGTTCCTGCTGCTCCTCGGACCGATTGCGCTCGGTCGCATCGACTCGATTACGCTTCCACTGGCTATCGTCGGGGTGCTGCTGGTAGCCACCCGTCCGCGCGCCGCCGCCGTCATCCTGACCGTCGCCACGTGGATCAAAGTCTGGCCAGCAGCCCTGCTGGCTGCGATCCTCATCTCAGTTAGGGCGCGGACGCAGGTCGTCGTCGGCGCTGTTGTTACCAGCATCGCGATCATCGCGGTCGCGCTATCCTTCGGCGCCGGTGCCAATATTTTCAGCTTCGTGACGCAGCAGTCCGTGCGCGGGCTGCAGGTCGAAGCGCCGGTCAGCACTCTCTGGCTCTGGCAGGAGTTCGCCGGGGTGGCGAACACCTTCGTCTACTACGACCGGAGCTTCCTCACCTGGCAGGTGCGCGGGCCGGGCGTCGAGGTCGCCAGCATGCTGATGAACCCGCTCATGATCCTCGTGGTCATCGCTCTAACCCTGCTCGCCCTTCTCGCAGTGCGCAACCGGGTGCCCGTCCAGGATCTGCTCCCACCGCTTTCACTCGCCTACGTCGTGGCCGTCATTGCGTTCAACAAGGTCGGGTCGCCGCAGTACGTCACGTGGTTAGCAGTGCCGATAATTCTCGGGCTCGCGACCAACTCGGTCGGACGCGGCCGACCGTTTCGCACACCGGCGATCATCGTGCTTGTGGTTGCAGGCCTCACCCAGCTGATCTACCCCTACCTGTACGGCTATGTGCTTGGGCTCAATCCGGGAATGCTCATCGTGCTATCGGTGCGCAATCTGCTCTACTTCGTGTTGCTCGGCTGGGCCGTAGCGACTCTGTGGCGCGCCTCGCGTGCTCGCTACTCGACGTTCCCACCCGATGATCGGATCTCCGAGGGTTGGCTTCCTGCCGTCTGGCCATTCGGTGTGGAGCGTGCACTCAACGAAGATCGTGACAGGCCCGTCGATTATGACAGGCTGGGTGAAGACGAATTGGCGAGCTGACCAGACCTGCTGGCAGCCCGGTATTGCGCACGACCTGAGGAGATCCCATGCTCGTAGCGTTTTCGGTAGCCCCAAGCGGAGCGGACGAGAGCGGGTCCGTTCACATAGCGGTGGCAGAAGCCGTGAGGATCGTTCGCGAGTCCGGCCTTCCGAATCATACGGACTCGATGTTTACGACGATCGAGGGCGAGTGGACGGAAGTCTTCGACGTCATCCGGCGTGCCACTGAGGCCGTCGGTAGGTACGGATCGCGGGTGTCTCTCGTGCTAAAGGCGGACATTCGCCCGGGATATAGCGGGCAGTTGACTGCCAAGGTCGAACGCGTGGAAAAGGCGCTCGCCGAGGACATCGGTAACTAGCTCAGGTCGTCGGTGATGCCGCTCGCGACCTGCCGTCCAGCGGGCTGTGCACGCCGGGCGCGCAGCTCAGTTCGGTGAGCGAGCTCAGCCTGGTTGTCGGGTGAGGCCGTGTGCGGCCGAAATCTGAACGGGTTGGTCATGCGGTGTTTGTGGCGAATTGGTCGTGGCGGGGGATACGCGCTCTCGCGGAGGGGAACTGACGTCGTGGCGGGGGGCGTAACTCCCGCCGCGGGGTCGTGTGTCCGCCGTGGGCGGCCGGGGGTGTAACTCTTGCCGCGCGAGCGAGCACGGGGTTAGGCGGCCCTGCCGGCTTGCACTCCGCCGACGCGTTCAGCCGCGATCCGAGCCCGGTAGCCGGATGCCGCGTAGGCGGACATCGGATCCCCGGGAAGGCCGCGGGACTCGCGCCAGGCGGCGAGGGCCGGGCGCATGTCGGTGTAGGAGGCGTCCATGAGGATGCCGTTAGCCCCGAGCACGTCACCCGAGTTCTGGGCGAGTTCCAGGGCGGCGGTGTCGACGAGCAGGGCCCGTGCGGTCATTTCTTGCACGTTGAGCACGGAGGGGATTTGGCCGGGAATCTTGTCTTCGACGTCGATGCATTGGTCGACCAGCAGGTGGATGGCGTCATCGCCGTCTCTCCGCTGGTGAGCCAGGCCCGGCTCGAGAATGTGCCACGAAGGACACCGGTCGTCTTGTTCGGTCGGCACGAGCGTTCCGACAACTGCGACAGTGTTGCGGGCGATGACGAGAAAGGTGCTCGTGATGCGCTGAATCACCTGTTCGACCTCGGCCACGACCGAGTACTGCACCTGACTCGCGACGGCCTTGCGACCTCACCGACGCGTCACACCCCGCACGGCAGTCGACTGGAGACCTACCTCAGGGTCACGGAGGAAACCGGACGCTCGGAGTTCACGCGGGTCATCAGATCCGAGGAGGGGGAGTTGTACTCCAACGATGTCATCCGTCACCTGTTGCAGACCGAAGAACATCCGACAGCGATCTTCGCCGGGCATGACGAGCTCGCCATCGGGGCTCTCCATGCCATTCAGGACCTCGGTGTGGATATCTCGATCGTCGGCTATGACAACGTGCCGATCGCGTCGCATCCCGTCCTCTCGTTGACCTCCGTCGACCAGCAGGGTGAGCGGATGGGGGCGCGCGCCGTCGAGCTTCTTCTCGAGCGGATAAGCGGACGCACCGACGCGGTGCACGAGAGATTCACAACCACCCTGCAGGTGCGCAGATCCAGTCGGCGTCCATCCACCGGCTGACCGGATCTGGCCACTTCTCCGCGTCGGCGCCACTGTCGGCATGCGGGTATCTTGCACCGTCGCAACCGCGTTTCGAGAGCTCCCACAGCTCTCGCAACGCGGGTGTCGTGCGAGCTCAAGGCGCACATCCCCCTCGGTCATACCGGAGAAAATCATGGGCACAGTCGAGCGCCTCGAGAAGACGATCAACGCGACGCGATGAGCGCCACCATCGGCCTACAGTAGAAGCCGGGTCCGTCGTCGACGTGCCCGACGATGCTCGACGGTGAGTCTTCGCGCTCCCTCGAATCTCGAAATGGTCGCCTCATCCTGTGAAAGCCCTCTCTCCCGCCCGAACGCGTCTCGCGCTACTCGCTCTGGCTCTTGGCGGATTCGGAATCGGCTCGACCGAGTTCGTCGTGCTCGGCCTGCTGCCCAACATCGCCCACGACCTTCTACCGGAGCTCTACGCTCGCTCGCCGGAGGTCGCGAATGCCCAGGCTGGATGGCTCGCCTCGGCGTATGCACTCGGCGTGGTTGTCGGCGCGCCCACGATTGCCGCCTTCGCCGCCCGGTTCCCTCGCAAGAAGCTGCTTCTCGTACTGGCCGCCGCGTTCACGGTTGGCACCGTACTGTCTGCCGTGCTTCCCACCTTCGGCCTCGTGCTTGCGGCCCGTTTTCTCGCCGGACTGCCACACGGCGCGTACTTCGGCATCGCCTCCCTTGTCGCTGCGTCGCTGATGGGCCCAGGCAAGCGGGGTGCGGGTGTCGCCTACGTGCTGTCGGGCCTCACGATCGCCAACGTCATCGGGGTGCCGGCCATCACCTTCCTCGGCCAACAGTCGGGTTGGCGTGTTGCCTATTTCGCCGTCGCGGTTATTTTCGGCCTCACCTTTATAGCGCTCGCTCTGCTGGTGCCGCACCAGCCGGGAGATCCCTCCGCCACGATGAAACGAGAGCTCCGCGCATTCGGACGGTCGCAGGTCTGGCTCACCCTGCTTACCGGCGCGATCGGCTTCGGCGGATTCTTCTGCGTCTATACCTTCATCTCGCCGATCTCGACCGATGTCGCCGGGCTTCCCGCCCTATTCGTGCCGATCGTCCTCGTGGTTGTTGGCCTCGGCATGACTCTCGGTAACATCGTCGGCGGCTGGGCTGCAGACACGCACGTGGTACGAGCGATGTACTCGTTCTTTGCCCTTTTCGTCGTGTCGCTCGCCGGGCTCGCCCTCACCGCCCACACCGTGCCTGGGCTCTTCGTATTCGTCTTCCTGGTCGGAGTCGCCGCCTCGGGAATCTCACCGGCCATCCAGACGAGGCTCATGGATGTCGCGGGTGACAGCCAGACTCTTGCCGCGGCCGCCAACCACTCGGCTCTCAACATCGGCAACAGTCTCGGCGCGTATCTTGGTGGCCTCACAATCGCCGCCGGTCTCGGGTATGTCTCACCGGTGTGGGTCGGTCTCATGCTCTGCGTGCCCGGTGTCGCGCTCATCACCTGGAGCGTGCTGCTGCAAAGACAGCGCGGAGGATCACTCGACGGCTCACACCGCACCCCGGCCGTACCGCTCGGGGCGGAATAGGCCGGCGCTGATTTTGGCGCTAGAAGCTGTTTGGCGCGTCCGTGGAAATGAGGATGCCGTCCTGGATCGCACGCCTGCGGAGCGCAACCTTGGTGCCGACGTCGATGCCGGCCACCCGGTACTTCTCACGGATGCGCTTGAGGTAGCTCTTTGCGGTCTCTTCCGAGATTCCGAGCTGGAAGGCGACGGCCTTGACCGGCTCGCCACCGCCGTACAGGGCCATGACGCGTCGTTCTTGCGCGCTCAGCTTGGGAGCGCCGCCGACGTCGGCTGCGTTGAGCGCGAGGTCGAGTTCTGCAGAGACGAAGGAATCGCCCTTCGCGGCGGCACGGATGGCCTCGGCGATCATCTCGGCATCTTCACTCTTGACGAGATAGCCGAGGGCCCCCGCCGCCAATGCCTCGCGCACCACGTTCGGCTCGGAATAGGTGCTCATGAGCACCGTCTTCACGCCTGTGGTCTTCAGCGTTGAGATCTTGAGCGAGATCGGGATGTTGTCTTTGAGGTCCAGGTCGAGCAGTACGACGTCGACCGGGAACTCGCGATGCGTGAGCAGGTCAGGCCAGGTGGAGACGGCCGCGACCATGTTAATGTCTGATGCCGCATTTCGGATCCATTCGGTGAGCGCACCGAGCAACATCTTGTGGTCGTCGACGAGAGCAAGGCGAATACGATCGTCGGTATTGGTCAATGAGCTGTCTGGCACGGGGGCTTTCCATTCTGTGGACGAGTCTGGTTCGATGCTATTGGTCGGCGGGGTTCGTTACCACGCACTCGATCTCGACACGCAGGCTCGAATTCTGGGTGGAGTCAAGGAATCGACCGACTTTGCCAATCGCATCCCATATGGCAGGATCCACTCGATTGCGCGGCACTGCGGTGGTCATGATCACCAGCGGCACGGTGATCGTCTTCGATCCGGGGTTCGGGATCGCGGTGACCGGACCGATGCTGAGCTGGGCGGTGGGGCTTGCTTTGCTCTGGTCGCTCACGAGCAGCCATACCGCCGCGAGAAGCCCGTCCCGCTGTTGCGGACCGAGGAGTCCGGCGAGGCTTCCGCGGTCGGCCAGGGTGACCGACCTGCCCAACTGTTCCGACTCGGTGATCGCATGGTATAGCCAGGTTTCACGACGCCCCTCGATGAGGTGCAGGCGCAGCTCGGTGGCGAGGGATGCCGCGGTTGACGCCGTCTTGGGGGAGAGGGGCAGTTTGGTGCGTCCGGTCGCCACGGATTCGAGCAGTTCCTCGGCGGCGAGGTCGAGCCTCGCGAGTTCCTCGGAGGCGAGCATCCCGACCGCGAAGCGAGGCGCGGAGACAGTGCTCTGCACGAGCACGCGGTCGAGTTCGAGCTGCACGATTCGACGGAATCGTCGCACGATGGAGAGCCCGAACAGCACCGGCATCACCGCGATGGTGACAACCAGGATCTGCGCCGGGATGTTAGCCGGGGTCAACTTGGTGTTGAGCAGCACGGCTACCACCAGAACGATACCGAGAGCGGATACTGCGGCGAAAAGTTCTCGCCTTCGTCGCAGAGTGAGTGCGGCGAGCAGCCCGAAACCGGCGGATGCCGCGGCTGTCGAATACCGTCCGACATCGTGCAGCGGCCAGATTGCGATGAGATCCAGGGCAACCACGCCGGCCAGGGCGAGCAGGAATGTACCGAACAGCCAATCGGGCATCTGCTCGCCCCGCGTGGAGATGGTGGCGGCGACACCGCTGAGTGCGAGCGCATAGACAACCCAGGCCGCTAGTGCCGGCACGATGTCGGGATAGTCGCCCGCGTGACTCACGAACATGCCGAGACCGTATACGCCCTGGAGCGCCGCGAGAACGCTCGCGCCGATGCCGAGATATCCAGTGCCGAGACTGGCGCCTCGGGCGCTGGCCTGGCGCATTGCCCGGCCGGCGGTCGAGCCGGCCGGGACGCCCGCGCGGTTGCGCTTGCCGAGAATGACGCCGAGCGTGTTTTCTTCGGGCCGGGCGAAATCGGTCATTTGGGGACCTCTAGAACAACGGTGGTACCGGCTCCGGGGGAGGAGAACAACCTGGCGTTACCGCCGACATCCTTGAGTCTTGCGACGACGGAGTCCTTGAAACCGAGCCGGGCTTCGTCGATATCCGAGATATTGAAACCGACGCCCGCATCCGTCACCATTGCCCGCACCGTGGATTCGTCATCGGTGATCGTCACATGGGCGTCGGTGACTCCGGCGTGGCGACGCACGTTCTCGAGACATTCAGCGAGGGCAAGCAGGAAGGCGTCGAGCACTTCGCTCGGCAGAAGCACCTGGCCGGTACCGTGCCAGCTGACCTCGAGTCCCATGCGCCCGAAACGCTGCTTGACCGACTCGAGGGTGGTGCCGAGCGCGGTCTCTTCGACCGGTTCGAGATTGTAGACACCGGACGACTGCGGCACCGGTGTCGCCCCGAGTCGCAGCTGGCGCAGTAATCGGGCATCCTCGCTCGCCTGTTGCTGCAGCGCGGAAGCGGCGACTCCGACGCCAGAGTGGGCCAAAAGGGTGAGAGTCGCGAGCACGGTGTCGTGCAGCAGTCGTGCGCCCTGGCGGCGCTGCGCCTCGGTCTCACTTGCCTGGCGCTCTGCGCGATGGGCGCGGCCGATGCTATAAATGCGACGAGCGGCACGCGGGATGCTCGCAGAGAGCCAGGAACCGAAGACCGCGGCGAGCACCCAGCCGGTGACGATCTCGGCATCCTGCACCGAGACGGTACCGGGGATCGCGAGTTCGGCGAGGACGACCGTGGCGATGAACCCGACGACGAGCAGGATGATGCGGCCGATGCTGGAGGTGAGCACCACCGCAAACGAGGCGATCGCCCCCGCGGCAAGAGGCACGATCGCCGTACCAAGGGAGGGACTCGCCTGAGACTCACCGGGGAGCTGCACGATCACGAGGATGCCGAGTCCCGACAGCATGCCGAGCACAATCCAGATGAGCGATTGGTTGACACCGACCCGATACAGGCTGACGCTGAGCATTATGAATAGGGGAAGGGCAGAAAGCAGCGTTGTCAGGTGCAGCACTCCTGGAACCGAAAAACAGACGAGGGCCACGGCCGTCGAGCCGAGCCCAATGAAACGGGCAGATCGCTGAAGAAGCCGATCCCGCTCCTTGGCGATGAGTTCCACAGAGCAATAGTCACACATCGAAACCCCTTATGGGGGAGGGACACCGCGCGCGGTGAGCCCGGCGGCCCCGCAGTTACTCCGGGGTGAGCCAGCCCTCGCGGATACCGTGTCGCCTGAGGAGGATCTTGGTGCCGAGATCGATCCCGATATCGCGGTATTTGCGACGCGCTCGTTTGATGTACGACTTCACAGTCTCCTCGGTGGTTCCCATGTCGCCAGCGACTTCGCGGATCGATCGCCCGGAGGCATAGAGCATAATTGCACGCAGTTCCTGGCGACCGAGACCCGGCTCGAGCGTCTTGCCGTCGCTGGAGAGGGCGCCGGCGAGCGAGCGGTTCTCGTAGCGCTTACCGGCTGCCGCAGATTGGATCGCCCGAACCAGCTCGTCGGCCGACTCGGTCTTCGGAACGAAGGCGAGCGCACCCGCCCTGATCGCCCCGTGGATCGACGAGGGCTCCGCATGCCGACTCATGACGATGGTGCTCGAGCCGGCGGCGCTGAGTGCTCTTACCTTGGCTCCGATCGAGACGTTGTCGTCGAGGTTGAGATCCAACACGACGACGTCGACGGGAAACTCCGAGTTCGCCAGCAGGGCTTCCCAGCTCGATTCGCCGATGGCGACGTGGATACCGTGACGGCGCGCATGGAGATGAGCGACAAGGCCATCCACCACGAGCCGGTGATCATCGACGATCGCGACCCGGATGAGCGCGGACTTCTCTCGCTTGGTGATCATTGGCTCCGGTTTTCCCCCGTGGGATGCGCAGGCTCGGGTGCCAGCACAGACCACTCTGTACACCCAGCATAGCCAAGCTGACAGTCGCTCGCGTGCAGTGGCGGAGCCTTACGAGCTGAGCAGGCGAGCCAGTTGCGGACCGACGAGATCGTCTTCGATGAGAAAGCCATCGTGGCCGAACTCCGAGTGAATGACGACAGCGTGACCGTCGTCGATGTTGCCAGAGACCCCCGCGGCGATAGTCACCTGGTCGGCCAGGGGGAAGAGTCGATCGCTATCGATGCCGAGCACCACATTGCGAGCGGTCACGCGGGAGAGGGCGGCGGCGACTCCGCCGCGGTCGCGGCCGATGTCATGCGAATTCATCGCCTGCACGAGCAGCACGTAGCTGTTGGCATCGAACCGACGCGTGAACTTGTTGCCGTGGAAGTCGAGATAACTCTCTACCGCAAACTTGCCCTCTGCACCGAGGGGGCTGACGCTCGACTGCCAGCTTCGCTCGAACCGGTCGTTCAGCTCCGTGGGTGAGCGGTAGTTGAGGAGGGCCATGCGCCGCGCCAGGGCGAGACCTCGGTACGGGCCCTCGCCATCCGCGCCCTCGTAATAGTCGCCGCTGACAAAACGAGGATCCATCTGGATGGCCTCGATCTGCACGGAATTGAGCGCGATCTGGTCGGCGCTTGAGATGGTGGGGGCGGCGATCACGGCCACGCGATCGAGCCGATCCGGATGGCCGATCGCCCACTCGAGTGACTGCATACCTCCCATCGATCCGCCGACCACTGCCGCCCAGCGGGTGATGCCGATGGCATCCGAAAAGGCGACCTGCGCCGATACCTGGTCGCGGACCGTCAGATAGGGGAAACGCGCCCCCCATTCGCGCCCATCAGGGGCAAGGGAGGCCGGACCTGTGCTGCCCTGGCAGCCCCCGAGCATATTCGGGGCCACGACGAACCAGCGATCTGTGTCGATGTCCTTACCCGGACCAACGATGCCCGACCACCACCCGGCGGTGGGATGCCCCGGTCCAGCAGTGCCGATCAGATGGCTGTCACCGGTAAGCGCGTGGAGCACCAGGATTGCGTTGCCGTGATCGGCGTCGAGTTCGCCCCAGGTCTCGTAGGCGATGCGACCGGAGGGAATACCGCCTCCTCGCTCGAACTGCTGGGGGCCGATGGAGACGAACAGTCGGTCACCCGGGTGATCGCCTTCTCTCCAGGCACCCGTGGCCGGAGGCTTACCGATGATCGATCGCGTGTTGGCTTCAGTGACGAAGCTTGATGGGACCGTGTCCTCGGATGTTTGCCAATCCATGTCCGGCTAAGTATCTCAAGGTTTGCATGGGCTGGGCTGATTGTTACAGCTCGCGCTCCGCCGGTCGAATAGCTCACAGGTGTTCGCTACTCGACCGGCGTGGGAACACTACGCGCTCTGCGCGGCCTTGGTGACCGCACGGGCAGCGGCGAGACCGGCCGAGAGGTCGGCGATGATGTCGTCGATGTTCTCCAGTCCGACCGAGAGTCGCACCAGCCCTGGCGTTACGCCGGAGGTGAGCTGCTGCTCCGGGGTGAGCTGCGAGTGAGTGGTCGACGCGGGATGGATGATGAGGCTGCGCACGTCTCCAATGTTGGCGAGGTGACTGAACAGGGTGACGTTGTCGACCAAGGCCGCTCCGGCATCCACTCCGCCCTTGAGCTCGAAGGAGAGCACCGCGCCGACGCCCTTGGGCGCGTACTTATTCGCCAGTGCGTACCACGGGCTCGAGGGGAGTCCCGAGTAGTTCACCGAGGCAACATCGTCGTTGTCATCGAGCCATTCGGCAATAGCTTGGGCGTTTTGCACGTGGCGCTCGATGCGCAGGCTCAGGGTTTCGATACCCTGAATGAGCTGCCAGGCGCTCGCCGGGGCGATGGCCGCGCCGAGGTCACGCAGGCCCTGCACCCGCGCTTTGATGATGTACGCAATGCCGTCGCCGAGCACGGTGGTGTAGCTGGCGCCGTGATAGGAGGGGTCTGGCTCGGTCAGGCCGGGGAACTTCTCGACGTTCTTCGACCAGGCAAATTTTCCACCGTCCACGATGACACCGCCGATTACCGTGCCGTGGCCGCCGAGGAACTTGGTGGCGGAGTGCACGATGATGTCGGCCCCGTGCTCGAACGGGCGAATGAGGTACGGGGTGGCGATCGTGTTGTCAACGATGAGCGGAACGCCGTTGGCGTGCGCGACATCCGCGACCAGTGCGATGTCCAGGATGTTGATCTTCGGGTTTCCGATGGTCTCGGCGAACAAGAGTTTCGTGTTTGGGCGAACGGCGGCCGCCCACTCGTCGGCGTCATCCTGGTCTTCGACGAAGGTGGTGTCGATACCGAGTTTCTTGAGCGTGTACTTGAACAGGTTGTAGGTGCCACCGTAGATGGATGAGGATGACACGATGTGGTCGCCGGCCTCAGCGATGTTCAGCACGGCGAGCGTTGCGGCAGCTTGCCCGGAGGCGAGGAGAAGGGCTGCGGTGCCACCCTCAAGCGCGGCGACACGCTCTTCGACGACGTTTTGCGTCGGGTTCTGTATGCGCGTATAGATGTTGCCGAATTCGGCGAGGGCGAACAGGTTCTTCGCGTGTGCTGAGCTGTTGAAGACATACGACGTGGTCTGGTAGATCGGGGTCGCTCGAGCATTTGTCACGGGATCCGGCGCGGCGCCGGAATGGATTTGCTTGGTCTCGAACTTCCAGTCGGCCGAGTTGTCGCTCATGGATATCTCCTCAAAAGTGGCGCGGGCGGGGTAGTCACTCGCACTCGAAAGTTTAGGTAGGTCACCACCGCCGATCAATGGGGTCTGACATGCTGCGTAACAGAGGGTTCGAGCGCTGTCAAGGCGGTTATGCACGGCAACTAGTCATGCGAGAGTAGTCGCGTGTCATCCATCCGTCTCTTCATTCTGGGCTCGCTCGACGAACGAGGTCCGATGCACGGCCATGGGCTGCTACTCCTTGCAGAAGAGGAACACATCGACCTCTGGACCGACTTCGCCTCCAGTGCCGTCTACGGGGCAATCAAGCGGCTCGCCGTCGAGGGGCTCATCACGGGTGAACGGGTCGAGAAGCACGGCAACTACCCGGAACGGCAGGTCTATCGCATCAGCAGTACCGGGCGCCTGGCGCTCGATGACCTTCGCAGGGAAGGCCTCACCGAGATCATCATCAAGTCCGATCCGCTCGACCTCGCCCTCACCCGACTCGACCCGGACCGACTGGATGAGCTCCCCACCGTTCTTGGAGAGCGTCTCGCGACCCTGCGGCAGACTCTCGCCGACAACGAAACGCACCTCGAATCGATCACCCACTTCCTCACCATCGCAGAACTCTGGGCCATGCGGCACCAGGCCTCGCGCTGGAGAGGGGAAATCAGCTGGCACGAAGATCTGCTCGCAGCTCTGCCCGTCATCATTGCGGACGAAAAGTCCCGAAAGGAACAGAAATAGTGTCTTCCATCACCACCGCACCGAACTCGCTCGGAGTGTCGACGAAGAGGGCCTGGCAGGCTCTCGGCGTGCTTCTCATCGGTATGTTCATGTCGCTTCTCGACGCGACCATCGTCAATGTCGCACTTCCAACCATCCGCACGAGCCTCAGCGCAAACGAGGCGACGTTGTCCTGGATCATCGCCGGATACGCTCTCGCATTCGGCCTCGTGCTGATACCGGCCGGTCGTCTCGGCGACCGCTTCGGCCATAAGTGGATCTTCGTGGCCGGTCTCGCGCTGTTCACGGTCGCGAGCCTGGCCTGTGGTCTCGCGCAGGACAGCACACAGCTCGTCGTGGCCAGGGTGATCCAGGGACTCGCCGGAGGCATCTACCTTCCGGCCGTGACCGCGTTCATACAGTTGCTGTTCAGCGGCAGGACCCGCGGCACGGCGTTCGCCGTCATGGGCGCCGTGATCGGCGTCTCGTCCGCGCTCGGCCCGATCGTCGGTGGCTTGCTCATCCAGGCGTTCGGCGAGAAGGAGGGCTGGCGCTACGTGTTCGACGTAAATGTGCCGATCGGCGTCATTGCGTTGGTGGCAGCGGTTTTCCTGCTGCCGAAGGGTGCCGGGAGCAGCAAGCCATCCGGTGGCGTCGACTGGATTGGCCTTGTGCTTCTCGCGGGCGGCCTAGTCGCGATCCTGGTTCCTCTGATTGAGGGACAGACGGTCGGATGGCCGCTCTGGACTTACCTGCTCATCGCGGGCGGCGTCGTGTTGATTGTGCTCTTCGCCCTGTGGGAGATTTCCTACACCAAGCGCGGGAAGAGTCCGCTGGTGCCGCCTCACCTCTATTCGCATGCGGCGTTCACCGGCGGCACAATCCTCGCCCTGGTCTACTTTGCCGCGTTCACGAGCATCTTCTTCTCGATCTCGATCCTCTGGCAGTCCGGTCTGGGGCACACGGCGCTCGAGTCGGGCTTCGTGTCGATCCCGTTCGCGGTCGGCAGCATCCTCGGGGCGTCGCAGAGCAGTCGACTCGCACCGATTCTCGGCCGTAAGGTGCTGGTCATCGGTGTAGGGATGCTCACTGTCGGACTGGTCGCGGTCTGGCTCGTGCTGCTGTTGGTGCCGGCCGCCGACCTCACCAACTGGGACCTGCTCGGACCATTGCTCGTCGCCGGTGTGGGAAGCGGACTGTTCATCGCGCCGAATGCCCAGTTCATCGTCGCGACGGTAGATCCCCAAGAGGCCGGTGCCGCGAGCGGCGTCATCGGCACGATGCAGCGACTCGGGAGTGCCGTCGGAATCGCCGTGATCGGCAGCGTCTTCTTCGGAGCGCTCACCGTAGTCAAGCCAACGGCGGCCCAGATCGCGGATGCTGCGAAGAAACATGGCGCAGACGGCGCCCAGGCGATAAAGGCAGCCATCACCGACATCGTCCAGCACAATGTCGCTGTCGGGTTCGCTCACAGCGCCGCAGCGGCGATTGCCGTGAGCGCGGCCTTTGCGCTCATTGCATTCTTCCTGGTCTTCGCGTTGCCGAAGCGCCTCAGCCAGGGTTGGGAGGCGAAGCCGACCGAGTCTGCCGGGGCGAAGCCGACCGAGTCTGCCGGGGCGAAGCCGACCGAGTCTGCCGGGGCGAAGCCGACCGAGTCTGCCGGGGCGAAGCCGACCGGAAGCTAACGGTCCCGCGTCGAGCCGGTTGGATCCGTTTGTGAGGGTCCGGCCGGCTTTCGCTTGTACCCGCGCAGAGCTCGGTATATGTGAATGACCACCCCTGTTGTCGCCCGAGCCCCAATGGATGAGCGGGATGCCAGATAAAATGTCGCCCGCCATGTCCACATAACTTGTAGCCCCGAGCAGCTCCGCTGGTCGCGGCGGATTTAGAGGTTGTAATCCAACTCCGACCTTGATGGCGCGGTGGGGATATCCTCAAAATCGACACGGTGGGCAATCGTCATTATCTCGTCATGATGCCAACCGGACTCAATTGGCTTCGAGGAGATCACCTGCAGCTGCCTAGCGCTGATGATCCCCGCAAACAGAGCGATCTACGTGTTCGATGATCGTCTGGGATCTTGGGGGATTAGTGCCGAGAGATCAGTGCCGAGAGATCAGTGGGTTCCCAGTTCAAGTCCGGGGGTTGCACCACAAAACGTTGATCAGGATGCTGGTCAGGTACCAGGATAACTTCCTTGGATTAATTCCCTGCGATCTGCGTTCATGACTGCGCGGTAAAGCGATCCTCTATCCCCGATCGTGAACACGCCGAACTTCCCTCGGCACCCCGTGCGCATCGGACCTATCGAGCACCACACCGTTAGCGTTCGGGAGTGCCCGAAGTGCGGGCTAGTGCAGTAAAAATTTCGTCACTCCGGGCAGGTCCGCTTTATTCGGCTCGCTTGTCGAAACTGGGGAACTTAATATCTGCGCTCACGGACAGCCAGTAGCGCCGGATGGTTGGTTGAACTTGCGGTGCGAGCATCAGATTGGGAACCAATTGCCAAGACCCAGCAGAATCTTGTACTTCCTGAAGCGCCGTTCCGTAGGTGTGAATTTCGATTGACTCCGCAGCATCGGCGTCGTTTGGGCCACGGTGCCACAGCCCAAATTTGTGGGGCTTGACCGAGTCACCGTTTTTGAGTGCCTTTGCGAGTTCAACCCACTGCTCTACGGTTCGTAAAATCTGATAGCTCACGGAGATATCGTTTCCTGGCAACAGTCCGTAACGCGTTCGTGAAACCCCGGCTACGGAAAAGGACTCCTCGTTGTAGGCGTGTAAATCAACCATGCCCGGACCATCGCTGTGGACGGAAAAGGATATGGTCACCGCAACGCACTGATTTGCGTCTCTCGGCAGCTGGAAAATGACTTCCGGCCAGACCTGCTCCGCGCCCCGAGCAATGAGTCGGTCGACGCGTGGATTTTGGCGTTCGGCGATAACAAGCAGCCGTGGAATTGCAGTGTCGATCCGCGCGAGCTGAGTCTCTTGGAGAATTGCCTGAGAGATCCCGACCGCTGCTGCCGCTGCTTCCGCACCCTGCTTGGCCGCACCGACCGACTTCTTCGTCTGAATCGACTGATAGGCAATAACGATCGCCGAGGCTGTCGTCGCGATTGCGCCGAGAACCGCCCAACTATCTGAGGTCATTAGCTGACACTACCGGCTACCAACTTCCCGAGATGAGTTTCTGGGCCCAGACCAAGTTCTCGCAAGCCCAAATAACGGGGCACGGAAAAGAGCACAGGGCGGCTGAAGCGCCCTAGGTTCGATGCCGGTGACGTTCCGTCGAGTGCTGTGCTTTCGCTTTACCGGTCGAGGTCAATTGTTGAAGCTGAGGCGGCGATGGGTTCGGGCAGTGTGTCACCCCCTCGACCGCGGTGGTCGGGTCGTTCATGGTTTTCAACTAGAGCATCGACGACTCGTAAGAAATAGCGGCGGTCTCCGGCTTCCCACTCGTCGTGCTGCTCGATAATTACGGCACCTGCCAGCACGTTCGCGCAGTCTGCTGCGTTGTCGTGTCCCGATCGAGTTTGAGACAATGAGTATGGCCGTCAACGCCGCGTGAAATCACCAACCCACCGAGTCAATTGAGCTCGGGACAGACCCAATTGAAGAGGCACCATTTCTAAGCCATCTCGACCAAGCGGCGCGGCCATGCCGTCGGATCTCGCTATTTCGCGCGCTGTGGCCCGTCGTCCACTCGAAGAAGTTGCAGCCGACATGGGCATCGGACCACACCTGCTCGAGCCATACGGAAGCGCAGCGTCAAAGATCTCCCTCGATGCGATCGATGAGCTCCGTGACCGTCCGCGGGCCAAGTATGTCGTCGTCAGCGCAATCACGCCGACTCCACTCGGGTCGGGCAAGACGACCACCGCGATCGGGCTCGGTCAGGGCTTCCGGCACATCGACAAGCTCGGGATCGTCGCCATCCGTCAGCCGTCGATGGGGCCGGTGTTCGGTATCAAGGGCGGAGCCGCTGGTGGCGGCTACGCCCAGGTGGTGCCGATGGAGGCACTCAACCTGCACTTGACCGGCGACATGCACGCTGTTACTGCGGCCCACAATCTCTTGTCGGCGATGATCGGCAACCATATCCACAAGGGAAACCGTCTCGGGTTCGATCCTCATGAGATCACCTGGCGGCGCGTCCTCGACGTCAACGACCGCGAGCTGCGCAACATCATCACCGGGCTCGGCAGTCCTGACGACGGCAATCCGCTGCAGACCGGTTTCGACATCTCTGCAGCGAGCGAGGTGATGGCGTTGTTGTCGCTATGCACTTCGTTGCGGGATCTCCGTGAGCGGATGGGAAGAATCGTCGTCGGCTACAACGGCGATGGCGATCCGGTGACGGCGGAGATGCTCAAAGTGGCCGGCGCCATGACGGTGCTGCTCAAGGATGCCATCAAGCCGAACCTGATGCAGACCGTGGAGCAGACGCCAGTCCTCGTTCACACGGGCCCATTCGGGAACATCGCCACCGGCAACTCCTCGGTCGTCGCCGATCTGATCGGTATCCATTCTGGCGACTACCTCATCACCGAGGCGGGCTTCGGGGCAGACATCGGCGCGGAAAAGTTCTTCAACATCAAGTGCCGTGCCTCTGGCCTGACGCCGGATGCTGCCGTCATTGTCGCGACCGTGCGTGACCTGAAAACTCACTCGAGCAAGTACCGGGTCGTCGCCGGCCGGCCGCTGCCACCGGAGATGCTGGCCGAGAATCCCGACGACGTCCTCGCCGGGGCGGTGAATTTACGCCAGCAGATCGCCAACATACGACGGCACGGAGTTACGCCGGTCATTGCGGTGAATGCATTTCCGACCGACTATGACAGTGAACATCGGGCGATCATGGACATCGCAGCAGAGGAAGGTGTGCGGGTGGCAATTAGCCATCACTTCACCGAGGGCGGCAGGGGTGCGGTCGAGCTCGCCGAGGCAGTCGCGGAGGCATGTACTGAGCCGTCGAGCTATCACCGGCTCTATCCCGACGAACTTCCCCTGGTGGACAAGATCGATCTGATTGCGCGCGAGATGTACGGCGCGGATGGTGTGGACATCTCGCCGCTGGCCGCTCGGCAACTCGACAAGTACGAGCGGGCGGGCTTCGGCACCCTGCCGGTGTGCATTGCCAAGACCCACCTGTCCCTATCGGCCGACCCCAGCATCAAGGGAGCACCCACCGGGTGGCGACTGCCGGTCCGCGAGGTCCGTGCGTCCATCGGGGCCGGGTTCATCTATCCCATCTGTGGCGACATGCGCACCATGCCCGGTCTTTCGTCTGCTCCGGCGGCCGAACACATCGACATCGACGACAACGGCGAGATCGTCGGGTTGTCCTGATGGGTGGATGCTGTTAGGCGGATGCGATGGGGTGACCGGTGACGATGTGATCCGTGACCGGCCGCGAGTTTTGGTGCACGCGTTCGAGCTGCCGGGCACGGTGTCTGCGTCGCTTTTCGCGGACACCTGACAAGAGCCGGTCGGAGCTCAGTTTTCGAGCACGGCGCGCGAGCGCAATTCTCCGCTGGTGAGCTTCTGCAGGACATCGGCTGCGTCGGCCATCGGGAAGCGGTCGACCACGGTGCGTATCTTCCCGTCCGCGGCGAGACGCAGCACCTCGTTCATCTGTGCGCGGTTGCCGAGGATCGTGCCCATAACGGTCTGGCTCTTGTTGAAGGGAAACCCCTGGAAAGTCAGGGGAACACCGGTGACGAGAGTGCCGCCCCACTTCAGTGCCCGGAGTGCGCCGACGTTCACCACGTCGGAGGGCGCGAAGGTGAGCACCGCGTCGAGTGAGTCTTCCAGGTATTCACCCGGATCGACCTTCGTCGAGTCCACCACCTCCGCTGCACCGAGCTCTTTCGCTACCTCGAGGTGACCCGCGCTGCGACCCACTGCGATGACGTCGGCTCCGGTGAGTACCGCGAACTGAATGGCCATGTGACCAACGCCGCCGATGCCAAACACTCCCACACGCTTTCCGGGCCCGAGGTTGAGCTTTGAAACGGCGCTGAACGCGGTTATTCCCGGGCAGAAGAGCGGAGCCGCGTCAACCAGGTCGATGGATTCAGGCACGTGGTAGCTGTGCGCCGCATACGAGAGCATGAACTCCGCGTATGCGCCGTTTACGTGCTCACCCGTGATTTTGCGCTCATGGCAGAGTTCCTCACGGCCGGAAAGGCAGAACTCGCACTCCTCGCAGGTCCACCACAGCGGCTGTACGCCAACTCGATCTCCGATCTGGAATGTCGTCACACCCGCACCAAGAGCAGCTACCGTGCCGGTCGCCTCGTGCCCGGGGATGATGGGGCTGATGGCAGGAACTCCCCCATCAATCCAATCGCCCTCGATCATGTGCAAATTAGAGCGGCACACTCCGCAGGCCGCTACTTTGATCAACAGCTGCCCTTGGCCGGGCTCGGGGGTGGCGATCTCGCGCCAGTTGAGTGGATGCTCAGACAGCGGGGCAGGAGCATCGAGCTCAATGGCGTACATCTCTGCACGTTATCAGGTCACGACAGACCCCACCCCGTCTCCGGTCACGTGACTGTGTCTGATGCTCCTAGTGCTGTCTGGGGCAAGGTGGTGGGGTGATTTGGTCCCAACTGACACGTGTCGGCGCAATCGACCGTTGAGTGATCATGGCCCGTTCCCCGTGTCCAACAATCGCGGGCAGGGCCACACCCGGCCGGCGCACACCACAGCCGCGCTACGGTGGGAGAGAGCTATACGAGGGAGAGCAGTGATGTCACGACGCGTGGTGGTAACCGGCGCAAGTTCGGGAATCGGGGCGGCCACCGTTCGCCTGTTCCGTTTGCACGGGTGGGATGTGGTGGGCGTCGCCCGCCGCACGGACCGGCTCGAAGCTCTCGCCGCAGAAACCGGGGCCGATGTCTTCACCGCGGACGTCACCGACCAGGCGCAGGTCGACGCGCTCCGGGACTACCTCGCCGCTCTCGGGCCGATCCATGCCCTCGTCAACAACGCGGGCGGTGCCTTTGGTATGGCGTCGGTGGAAGAGAGCGTGGCCGAGGACTGGGCTCGAATGTTCGAGGTGAACGTTGTCGCAGTCAAGCGTGTCACGAGCGCACTTCTGCCGCTGTTGAGAGCAGCGGCCGGAGCACCGGATGTCGACGGTGTCGCCCATGCGGACATCCTCACCGTCACCTCGATTGCCGGCCACATCGCCTACGAAGGCGGTGGCGGCTACAACGCCGCCAAGTTCGCGGCGCACGCCCTCGTGGCCGTGCTGCGACTGGAGCTCGCCGGGGAACCGATCCGGGTGCTCGAAGTGGCACCCGGCATGGTGAAGACGGACGAGTTCTCGCTCGTGCGCTTCGGGGGAGACCAGGCCAGGGCCGACGCCGTCTACGACGACGTGGCGAATCCCCTGCACGCCGAAGATATCGCCGAGGCGATCGTGCACTCCATCGAGCTTCCCGGCTTTGTCAACCTCGACCTCGTGACCATCAAACCGGTGGCGCAGGCGGCGCCGCATAAGGTCATCCGAGGCGTGCTCGCTCCGAAGCTGTAGCACGTCGGCTAGTCGAGCGAGGCCGTCTCCACGCCCACCGTCTCCTCGCTCGAGGCATCGGCGAAGGCGAGTCTCGGCACGAAGAAGAGCAGCACGGCCGCGACCAGTGCGCCCACCCCGCAGATAGTCCAGACGGTGAGGTAGCCGGTGAGGCTCGACGCTGTGGTGGTCGCCGCGGCGAGAACACCCATGGCGAGAACGATGCCGAAGATCGCCGAGGCGAACGAGCCACCGATCGTCTTCGTGGTGTTGGTGAGCGCGGCCACGATGCCTGTCTGACCGCGCGGAGCGGCGGCTGCCGCAGCCGCGGGCATCGCCCCGACGAGTGCCCCCGAACCGATGCCGGCGATGAACATATTGAGGAAGACCTGCCAGGTCTCGAGGTGGAACGGTACGAACAGCAGGTAGCCGACAGCCACAAGGAAGGCGGCGATGATCAGGGCGACGCGCGGGGAGAACCACCGTGACACGAGCGGGAACAGCAGGGCCCCACCGATCATCGAGATGAGGTAGACGCCGATGAGCGTCGATCGGTCGCCGGAGTCCAACCCGAGACCGTAGCCGGCGGTCGGGTCGGTGCCCGCATAGGCGCTGAGCGGCGCCTGCGCGCCGAGCAGGCTGATGCCGATCAGCCCGGCCGTGAGCTGCACCGGCCACATGTTCGGCTGTCGCAACACCCGGAGATCGATCGCGGGGTCGTCCTGCTTCAGTTCGTAGAGGCCGAAGGGCACGAAGACGAGTACTCCGAGCACGATGAGTATGTAGACCCACCACGCCTCGAGCCCGTTAAGCCTGAGGAAGGTGAGGCCGGACGTGATGAGTAACAGCCCGATCGTGAGCAGGCTGAAGCCCGTCACGTCCAACCGTCGACCGGGCAGCGGAGTCGACTCGGGCACGCCGAACAGCACTGCGAAAAAGACGAGGGTGACGGCGATGGCCGGGATGGCGAGGGTGAGGGGTACGTTGTGTCCGAACCATCCGAAGACACGGCCACCCAGCAGTGCGCCGACGATCGCCCCTGCCTCGAGTGCCACGACAAGGAAGCCTGCCGCGCGCCGCGTCTGGGAGGCACCGCGACCGGTGCGGCGTCCACGATCGAAGATGAGGGCTACCTCGAGGGGCAGCCAGACCACATAAAAACCCTGCAGTGCCCAGGCGATGAGAAATGTCGTGAAGTTGTCGGCGACGACGAGTGCCCAGCTTGCGCTGGCAGTGAGAACTGTTGAGACGAGCAGAATGCGCTTATGGCCGAACATGTCGCCGAGCTTCGCAAGAATCGGTACGACGAGGGCCGAGAGCAGCAGCTGGGCCGCCTCGAACCAGTTGAAGTCCGCATCGCGGATGTGCAGGTATTTGACCAGGTCGCTAATCAAGGGGACGTAATAACCCTGCAGGACACCGCTGACGATCTCGACGAGGAAGAGGTAGCCGATCAGGCCGAAAGTGATCGCGCCCGCCTTCGTGCGCACGGTTTGCATGATCGGATGCTACCGCCGGTTGATTCACGCGATGGTCAGCTGTCGGCCGAAATCTGGCGGCCCTTGTGAGCGGCTAACGTGAAGTCATGACAATCGACGAGCAGCGCTCTCCGGATCGCGAAATCCTGGGCTGGCACGAGTTCGGGGAGGCGAGCCGTGAGCTCGCAGCGCAGGTGCATGAGAGCGGATTCGTGCCCGACATGGTCGTCGCCATCGCCCGAGGCGGACTGCTGCTCGCCGGATCGGTCGCTTACGCCCTCGATGTGAAGAGCTGCGGTGCGATCAACGTGGAGTTCTACACCGGGGTCGACCTGCGTCTCGACGAGCCCATGATGCTGTCCCCGATGCTCGATACCCCCGCGGTCGCTGGCCACAGAGTGCTGCTCGTCGACGACGTGTCAGACTCCGGACGCACCCTCGCGATGGTGCTCGCGTTGCTACTCACCGCCGAAGCGGATGTGCGTAGTCTCTGCCTCTACTCCAAGCCGAAGACCCTACTCGAGCCCGACTACGTCTGGCGCAAGACCTCGAAATGGATCGCTTTCCCGTGGTCGTCGCTGCCGCCGGTCACCGTGTGAGATGACTGTTCGACCGCTCTCAGAACTCGTCGACCCTGGATGGGCGGATGCGCTCCGGCCGGTGGCTAGCACCATCGCCGAACTCGGGGAATTCCTGCGTGCGGAGACCACCGCCGGTCGCGGCTACCTTCCGGTCGGCGAGAATGTACTCCGGGCATTTACCCTGCCGCTCGCCGAGGTGCGCGTTCTCATCGTCGGCCAGGATCCGTATCCGACACCGGGGCATCCCATCGGTCTTTCGTTCGCGGTGGATCGGGCCGTGCGTCCAGTGCCGCGAAGCCTGCAGAACATCTACCGCGAACTCCGCGCCGACCTCGGAATCGAGCCGCCGCCGCATGGCGATCTCAGCGCCTGGTGCGACCAGGGAGTCATGCTGCTTAATCGGGTTCTCACGGTTCAGCCGGGTAATTCGGGTGCGCATCGCCGCAAGGGCTGGGAGGCGGTGACGGCCACCGCGATCCACGCGCTCGCCGAGCGAGGCGGCCCTCTCGTCGCGATCCTCTGGGGCCGGGATGCCCTCTCGCTCGAGTCGATGCTAGCGCCGGTACCGGTGATCAAGTCGGTGCATCCGAGCCCGTTGTCCGCGTCCGGCGGATTCTTTGGCTCCAAGCCGTTCAGCCGGGCGAATGCGTCTCTCGTTGCCCAGGGGGCGGCTCCAATCGACTGGACGATCCCGGCGTAAACTTCTCTCATGCTCGAGGAGGAATACCAGGCCACGCACCGACCGCGGGAGGCGCAACGCAATCTGCCCCCGCTCCAAGTTCCGTTCGAGTATTCGATCCGGGATGCCCGCCTCGAAGACATGCCTGACGTGCGCGAGATCTACAACCACTACGTGGCAAATTCAACCGTGACTTTCGACGAGGTGCCACAGAGCCTGCGGGAAACCAGGTCGAAGTTTCAACATTTGAAGAAGCTCGGGATGCCGTACCTCGTGGCCGAGAGCCCAAGCCAGCAGATCCTCGGCTACGCCTATGTGTACCCGTGGAAGGAGAAGGCGGCCTACCGCTTCACCGTGGAGAACTCGATTTATCTGCGTGCGGCGTCCACAGGGAAGGGTCTCGGCAGGGTGCTGATGGGCGAACTGATCACCGCGTCCAAGGCGGCCGGCCTCAAGGAGATCATCGCGGTAATCGCGGACAAGGGCGCCGAGGCATCGATAAAGATGCACCGGGATTTCGGATTCAAGGAAATCGGTCGAATGGGCAAGGTCGGGTTTAAGTTCGAGCGCTGGCTCGGCACCGTCCTGATGCAGAAGTCTCTCAAATAGCTTCTGGCGGTGCCTCGAGGATGTCGCGGAGCGCACTGTGCACTCCCGTGACGGACTCCGGGTCGCCGCGCCAGAGCATCCGCAGGATGAGCCCGTCGACGGCGAGGGCTACTACCCGCGAGTGATGCGGATCCGGTACGAGCGGATTGATCGCATCCTCCTACGCGCGGTACCAGAGCTCGGCGGATGCCCGAGAGCCATAGACCCAGTGGTGCAGAACCGCCGCGAGGTTGGCGAGACCCCCGCCCCCGCTCGGGGGAGCGAACATGGCGACCTGTTGGGCCGTGACCCCCAGGAGCGCGCTCACGACCAGATCATCAATGTTGGCAAAGTAGTAGGTCGCCGCGGCGAGCGGCACCCCGGCCTCGGCAGTGACCGCGCGGTGGGTGACAGTGCCGGGTCCTCCGTGTTCGAGCACCCGGATCACCGCATCCTGCAACGCCGTCCGACGCGCTTCGCCCCTGGCCGTCGTGGCGACCACGTCAGTGCTTTCCGCCGAGCTCGAGCATCGTGACGCCGCCGATCACGAGCACCATTCCCGCGACCTGCACGAGGGTGAGCGACTCCTTGAAGAACAGCCAGCTGATCGCGACCACCAGCACGACTCCCACACCGGCCCAGATCGCGTACGCGATACCGAGCGGCACTCCCTTGGCGAGCGACTGGGCGAGCATGGCGAATGCGGCGATATAGCCGAGGATTACGATCACGTACGGCACGATTTTGTTCACCCCGTCGCCGGTGGCGAACTTGAGGGCTGTTGTCGCGATCACTTCGGCCACGATGGCTCCGGCGAGGAAGAGGTATCCCATGCTGCTCCTGAGGTTGTTACAAATGTAGCTAAAAGTGCTTGGCCGAGAGTGAGGCCACCGACTTCGTGATGCGCGGACGCTACAGTCGGGGGATGCCCGAAGCGCCTCGCCGCCGCCCCGGGGGCTTCGTCGTGCTCCACACCCTCCGTGGCCACGTGCGCGCCCGGCCCGCCGCCGTCTTCACCGCCCTCGATGCCAGGTTCCGGCCGAGCAACTCCTCCCACAGTCTCTATCTCGCCGATCCCTCCGCGTTCCTCATCGTGTCCCAAGGCGGCTGGTGGTACCGGGGGGAGTACCGGGTGGTTCCGGATGAGCAGGGTTCGCACGTCGAGCACGTGATGCTGAATGTGGCCACGACCGCTCGCTCGCTCGGGCGCTTCACCGGCCGCAGGGTGGTGGCGGATGCTCCGGCCGCATTCGAGACGCTTCTGCGGCAGCTGCGCCTTGAGCTCCAATAGCGCGCCTTCGATTCGAGCAGTGGGGCTCAGCCCTTTGCCCGTTGTCCCTTGGTACAGGTCGACTGGGCTGCAGTCTGGCCGGTCGCACTGCTCGGCAGGGCGACTCCCGGCGCGCTCGTCGCGGCACCGCTCGGCGCGGTGGAGACGCCAGGGGTCGGGGCTACTGTCGCCGTCGGATCTGTGGTCGTGCCGCCCCCGGTTTTGCCGGTGAGTGACACCGGCTGGTCGTTCTTCAATGCAGTGAACAGGATGTCGGCCGCGCTGCGGATCGGAAGCACCCCGTTCTGTCCTGCTGCCGAGCCGTAGCTGCCCGGATACTGCACGAAGACGACCTTGTCGAAGCTGATGTCCTTGACCGCGAGAGCCATACTCACGAGGGTTGTCAGGTTGTTCAGGGAATCCGACCGTGTCGTGTTTTCGATCACGGCCTTGGCTAGTGCGTAGTCCTTGATCGGGTTGCCGAGAGTCTCCGGCGTCTTGATTTTGCGCACGAGGGCGGAGAGGAAGAGTTGCTGGTTGCTGATTCGGGCAAGGTCACTGCCATCACCTACGCCGTAGCGCACACGGAGGAATTGCACCGCCTGCTGTCCGACGAGGGTCTGCTGGCCGGCATCGAGGTCGAAGCTGATCTGCTCGTCGTGGATCGCCTTGGCGATGCAGACGGTGACCCCACCCACGGCGTTGGAGAGGCCGACAACGCCCTGGAATTCGGTGAGCGCGGCGAAGGGAATAGTGAGACCGGTGAGATTCTCGACGGTCTTGACGATGCACGGAAGCCCGCCGTAGGTGAGTGCGACGTTGATCTTGTTGGTCTGGGCGGGAAAGTGGCCGCCCTTGGGGTTCGGGCAGGAGGCGATCGGCACGATCATGTCGCGGGGGAAGCTCACGACAGTCGCGTTGGTGTGGTCGGCGGAGACGTGAAGCAACATCGTCACATCGTTCAGGTGCTCGCCGCGCTTGCCGTAGGTGCCGACATCCCCGCCGCCGCTGTCGCTTGCGGCGACGAGCACGTTGATGCCGCCTTCGAAACTTCCGATGTCCGGCGCAGGTCCGTCCTTCTGCCCGATGAGCTTCACTCCCGGCTTCCCGCTCTTCGCGACGTCGTAGACCGCGAAGCTGGCGACAGCGCCGGCGCTCACCAGCACGACCGCGAGAGCAGCGGCGACGAACACGAGCACCGTCATAGCGGGACGCGAACGCGGCAGCCGGCCGTGGCGGGCGAAGGGAGGAATCGGACTGCTCGGCATAGCACCAGACCCTATCCGACGACCTAGGCTCGAAGGGTGTTTGAACTCCATCATCTCAGCGCACAGGAGCAGTGGGACTGGTTGCAGCGCGGTGAGATCACGCCCGTCGAGCTCACTCGGCACTACCTCGAACGTATCGAGCGTCTCGATGGAGGGCTCGGTGCGTTCGTCACAGTGACCGAAGAGGCGGCCATCGTACGGGCGGAATTCCTCTTCGAGAACGTGCCGAAGAGTGCGCCACTCTGGGGTTTGCCCATCGGTGACAAAGACCTGGTGAACCGGGCGGGGGTGCGAACCGGCTACGGCTCACGCCTCATGGATGGCTTCATACCCGACCGGTCGGACGCCATCGTCGAGGTTCTGGATGCCGCGGGCTCAGTGAGCCTCGGTAAGACCAGCGCCCCGGAGTTCGGGCTCCCCTCCTACACGGAAAGCCTCGTCTCCCCACCCGCGCGCACGCCGTGGAACACCGAACTCGGTGCCGGGGGGTCCAGCGGGGGTGCGGCGGTCGCTGTTGCGGCGGGGCTTTTGCCATTCGCTCCTGGCTCGGACGGCGGGGGCTCCGTACGCATCCCCGCCGCCGCGTGCGGGCTTGTCGGCCTCAAGCCCTCGCGGGGGCTCGTGCCGAGCGGGACCGGTCTCAGTACCCTCGGTGGCCTGGTCGTACCGGGACCGCTTGCCCGGTCTGTAGCGGATGCCGCGATGCTGCTCGATGCCTTGATTGAGGGAGGCGACTACCCCTTTACCGTTCGTGCCCCGCGCTGGGACGGCGGGGCCTTGCTCAACGCTGCGGTACGTGGAGAGGGTCGGTTCCAGCTCGGCGTGATGACAACCTCGCCCTGGGATGACGCGTACGACATCGAGATCGCGCCCGAGGCATCCGCCGCTCTCGCCCTCGCGCTATCCGAGCTCGACGCGGTCGGGCACGGAATCGAGGATTTCGCACTCGAACCGGACGACTCCTATGCCCCAAACTTCCGTACCATCTGGCAGGCCGGTGCGGCGGGAATTCCCGCCGAGGGTACCCAGCTCGATCTTCTCGAGCCGCTCACCAAATGGCTCGTGCTGCGCGGGAGGCAGGTGTCGGCACGGGAGCTGTCGAGCGCGCTGAATGCACTCGTCGAGTTCGAGCGCTCGATCATCCACCAGTTCCGGCGCTTCGATGCGGTCGTCACCCCCGCCCTGGCGATGACGCCGCGCCCGGTCGGTTGGTACGATGCGGAGGATGCCGAGCACAACTTCGCGCAGCAGGTGCAGTACACGCCGTTCACCTCTTTCGCGAATGTGACCGGGCTGCCCGCCATCACGTTGCCGGTCTATGAGACCCCGGAGGGCATCCCCATGGGAGTGCAGCTGGTCGGCCGGCCCGGCGGCGAGCACGTGCTACTCGCGATCGGCGCTCAGCTCGAGCGTCGACTCAGCTGGCAGCGAAAGCATCCGCCGCAGTGGTGACGCGCCACCAGCGAGACCGGTCGTGAGAGCTCGTTCAGTGCTCCTGATCCTCGCATCCGCGGCATTGGCAGTCACCGCCCTCATGACCGGAATCGGGCTGGCCGCGCAATCGGAGCAGGCGGCCGTGGTGGCATTACCACCGACGAATGGCCAGTTCGACTACCAGATCGGCGGTGCGTACACGCCTCTGGCATCGGTGCCGATCGTGGATCGCGATCGCAGGGCGACCCCGGTGGCTGGCCTCTACAACATCTGTTACGTCAACGCGTTCCAGACCCAGCCGGATGAGGCGTCGTTCTGGACCTCTGGCCACAGCACCCTGCTCGTAAAGCGGGCGAACGGAACCAACCTGACTGATCCGAACTGGCCAGGTGAATTCATCCTCGACACCTCCACCGCTGCGAAGCGCTCGAGCATCGCGACGATCGTGAACGGCTGGATCGATGGCTGTAAGACAAAGGGCTTCCAGGCCATCGAGCCCGACAATCTCGACTCCTGGACACGTTCCCTGAACACGCTCACCAGGGCGAACAACGTGGCCTTCGCGACACTTCTCGCGACCCACGCCCACTCACTCGGGCTCGCCATCGCCCAGAAGAACACCTCGGAGCTCGGCTCCACCGGCAGGACCTCGATCGGTTTCGACTTCGCCATAGCCGAGGAGTGTCAGGTTTACGCGGAATGCGGCAGATACACCGGCCCGTACGGAAACAAGGTCATCGAGATCGAGTACACGGACACTGCGCGCAGCGCCTTTACGACGTCCTGCTCCGCGCAGGGCAAGAACATCTCGGTGATCCTGCGCGACCGCAATGTAGTGGCTAAGGGGCAGTCTGCCTACCATTACGAGTATTGCTAAAGACCGACCATCTCGGAGCTCTTCTCCCAGAGTTCGCGGCACATCGCCTCGTCGAAGGCAGCCTTTCGCTCCCGGCCATCCGGCTTAAGTCCGTCGAAGTAGGTGCCGCTCGGCGAGGCGATGTCGTGCTCCGAGGCGAGGTGGATGAGCGGTGCGGCTCCCTGCTCCGGGCTGATCCCGAGCGACCCGCGACTGACGAACTGACCGAGGCGAAGCAGGGCCGAGTCAGCACCGAACCCGGTTGCCACAAACCCCGGGTGGAACGAGAACGCGTCGACCCCGGTACCTGCCGTGCGCCGCGCGAGCTCGCGGATGAACATGATCGTCACGAGTTTGCTGGTGCCGTAAGGCAGCCATCCTCCGGCATAGATCCGACGTTTCCAGTCGAGGTCAGTGAGGTCGAGCCTCGAGAACATGTTCGCGCCACTTGCGGTGGAGATCACACGGCCGGCGCTGAGCGTAAGGCGGTCGAGCAACAGCGCGGTGAGCAGGAACGGCGCGAGGTGATTGTGCTGCAGCGTTCGCTCGTGGCCGTCTGCCGAGAGACCGCGAGTACTCACGAGCCCTCCGGCGTTGTTGGCAAGCACGTCGATGCGCGGGTAGCTTGCGAGCAGCTCGTCACCGAGGGCGCGCACCTCGGTGAGGCTGTCGAAGTCGGCAATGAACGGAAATCCGCCCACCTGGTCGGCGACGGCGCGGGTACGTTCGGCATTGCGACCGACAACGGCGACCGTCGCACCCCTGGTCGAGAGCGCAATCGCCGCGGCACGCCCCAGACCCGAACTCGCTCCTGTGATCACAATGACTTTTCCACTCAGTTCTGCGCTGGCTCCGCTCATCGGTAGCCCCCTTTCTCACGTAGTGCTTCTCTTTCGAACCGGTTGAGTTCAGCGACGGGTCCCCCCGCGGCGGTTGCGCTCACGACCCCGGGTGTGCCAGGCGCGTCATCGCGCGCCGGAGAGCCCTGGTCGTAGTGGGCATGATTCGTTTCTACACCGTCCCACTCGGCTGTCCACACCATTCTCCGCCCAGCCGTCGCTCGATCGGCACCCCTACAGTGGGGTTATGACCGGCACGCTGAAACGAGTCGCGCTCGTATCGATGCACACATCGCCCGCGGCACTCGCGGGCAGCGGAGACGCCGGCGGCATGAACGTGTCCCTGCTCGCCACCGCCACCCAGTTGGCGGTGAGGGGCGTCGAGGTCGATCTGATCACTCGGGCGACCGGAGATGCCGCTGTCACTCAGCTCGCCGATGGCGTCTGCCTCCACGAACTACCGGCCGGCGCACGCGGAGTCATACCCAAGGAGCGTCTCGGGGAGGTTGCGGACGAGTTCGGTGAAGCTGTCGCGCAGCTCACCGGGCGCCAGGAGGCGCGCTACGACCTCATCCATGCCCACTACTGGCTGAGCGGGCTCGCGACTCTCCCCGTTGCGCTGGAGCTCGGACTGCCGTTCGTGCAGAGTTTCCATACTCTCGCGGCCATGAAGAACGCGGCCCTCGCGCCAGGGCAGGAGCCTGAGCCTGAGCGACGGCTGCGCACCGAGATGTATCTCGCGAACCAGGCAAGCGCCGTCGTAGCCGGGTCATCCGCAGAGGTGTCCAGCCTCATCGACGAGGTTCGCGCGCCCGCCGATCGGGTCTGGGTGATTCCGCCGGGCGTGGATATCGACCTGTTCACCCCCACGCGAGCGGATGCCGCGGACTCGCGCGTGCGTGGCGAACTCGGTATCGCCCCCGAACGCCCGATCATCGCGATTGTCGGACGCGTGCAGCCCCTCAAGGACCAGGAGCTCGCGATCCGCGTGCTCGCCGAACTCCACGCCCGGAGTGGCTCCGCCCCGGTGCTCGTGGTGGCGGGGGAGGCGACACCCGGCCAAGACGGCTACGCGTCATTGCTTCGGGCGGTCGCCGCAGAACTTGGCGTGCTCGCCGAGGTGCGGTTTGCCGGAGCGCTGTCGCGGGAGAGGCTCGCCGACCTGCTCGCCATCGCCGCAGTCACTCTCGTGCCGTCATACTCGGAGACCTTTGGGCTGGTGGCCCTCGAGTCGGCCGCCAGCGGCACACCGGTGATCGCATTTCGCGGTGGCGGCCTGGTCGAGTCGGTGTCGACCGGAGTGTCGGGGCTGCTCATCGACTCTCGCGACCCCTTGGCTTGGGCGCAGGCGACCGTCTCCCTTCTCGATGACGGCGCTGAACTCGAGCGGCTTTCCCGTTGCTCCCGACACTACGCCGAGGGCTTCACCTGGGCGGCGACGGCGACCGCGCTCATCGGAGTGTACGCAAGCCTCTGCTGAACTCGAGTTTGGCGGTCAGCTAATTTCGACGGTTACGGGCGACCGTAGGTCTCCAGCAGCCGCAGCCAGATCTCGCTCATCGTGGGGTAAGCCGGCACCGCATGCCACAGGCGGTCGATCGACACCTCTCCGACGATCGCGGTGGTGGCGGCATGCAGCAGTTCCGAGACATCCTGCCCCACAAAAGTGACGCCGAGCAGGACCTTGCGCTTCTCGTCGACGATCATGCGCGCGTGGCCCGTGTAGCCGTCAGCCTGCAAGGACGCGCCAGCCACCCCACCGAGATTGTAGTCGACCACGCGGATGTCGTAGCCGGCCGTCACCGCAGCCTTCGCTGTGAGCCCCACCGACGCGATCTCGGGATCGCTGAAGGTCACCTGGGGCACCATCTCGTGGTCGGCGGTTGCGGCGTGCTTTCCAAAGCGGTTGTCGTGAACACCGGTGCCGAGGGCACGGGCCGCGATGACGTCTCCGGCCGCCCGCGCCTGGTACTTACCCTGATGGGTGAGCAGCGCCCGGTGGTTTACGTCGCCGCAGGCATAGAGCCAGTCGAAGCCCTTCACCAGCATGGTGTCGTCTACGTCCATCCAGTCACCGGGGGTCAGCCCGATGTTCTCGAACCCTAAGTCGTTCGTGCGCGGCAGACGTCCGGTGGAAACTAGCACCTCATCGGCGACGACTGTCGACCCGTTGTCGAGTTCGAGAGTTACGCCGTCGTGGTCCCGGTGGGCGGAGGTGATCTCGACTCCGCGTAGCACCGTGACGCCGAAATTCTCGAGCGATGCCGTCACGAGCTCGCCGGCGAACGGCTCCTGGTTGCCGAGCAGGTCCGCGCGGGCGATTATCGTCACTGTGGTGCCGAAGCTCTGATAAGCGGTCGCCATCTCGACGCCGACCACGCCGCCGCCGATGATCGCGAGCCGCTTGGGCGCGATCTTCGCACTCGTGGCATCCCGACTCGTCCAGGGCGAGACATCCGCAAGGCCAGGGATGGCGGGAAGCAACGGATCGGACCCTACGCTCACCGCGACCGCATGCCTGGCGGTGTAGACGGTGTCGTCGACAGTGACCTGCTTCTCGCCGGTGAGGCGCGCGTGGCCGCGCACAAACGCTATGCCGGCCGCCTCGACCCATTTCACCTGGCCCGCGTCATCCCAGTTGCTGGTGAAACTATCACGGCGAGCGAAGGTGGCGGCAACATCCAGTTCGCCGGTCACGGCTTCACGTGCCCCCCCGACAGCCTGGGCGGCGCGCAACACGATGCCGCTGCGGAGCAGGGCCTTGGACGGCATGCAGGCCCAGTACGAACACTCGCCGCCGACGAGCTCGCTCTCGATGAGCAGAGCGGTGAGCCCGCCTTGCACCGCTCGGTCAGCGATGTTCTCGCCGACGGCTCCAGCGCCGATGACGATGAGGTCGTAGGTGGTGTCGATCATGTGTACTCCAAGCGAGTCGGTGGCGTGGTCGGTAACTGCTTCCCAGCTACGAGCCTGGCGACGTGTTCGGCCGCACGATTCGGGGGATCGGGCACAGGGAAGAAGACCTTCTCGATAGTCGACCCCTTTACGATGATCGTCAAGCGGCAGGAGAAAGTCTCTTGGCGCACCTCGACAGGCGGCAGACGGGTGACCTACCGGCCAACGAACTCTGCGGTGGTTCGCGTGACGAACGCCGTCATGCCGATGGAGGCATCCTCACTCCGCATGAGCCGCACGAGCTCTGACTGGAGTGCGGCGGCGGCCGCGACATCACCGTCGCGCAGTGCGAGCCGAGCATTGGCGAGAGCGGCCTGCACCGCCAGCGGCGCCTGGGCGGCGATGCGCTGCGCGAGTTCGAGACCCCGCTCGTATTGTGTGCCATCGGGCACCACTTCCTGAACGAGGCCGATGCGGTGGGCTTCGGCAGCATCGAACAGGTCTCCGGTAAGGATCCACCGCATCGCATTGCCCCAGCCGACCGCGCGGGGGAGGCGGAAAGTGGCGCCGCCGAAGGGCAGGATACCGCGGGCGACTTCGATCTGCCCGAACCGGGTCGACGTGGCAGCGATCGAGATATCGCTGGCGAGCATGAGTTCGATGCCGAGCGTGAGGCAGGTGCCCTGCACCGCCATGACGACGGGCTTACTGAGCTGCTGGCCGGAGACCTGCCACGGGTCGATGCCGCCGTCTGGCACGGTGTTGAGACCGTTCGGCCCGATTCTCGGGGCGACGTCAGCCAGATCCAGCCCACCGGTGAAGTGGTCGCCGTGGGCGAAGACGAAGCCCACCCGCAGCTGCGGATCCCGCTCGAGTTCACCGTAGGCGAGGGCGAGCTCTTGCAGCAGGGCGAAGTTGGCCGCGTTGCGCTTGTCCGGCCGGTTGAATCCGATGAGGAGTACGTGCCCGTCGCGCTCGACCGTGATTGTGGGGGCGGAGATCCCGGAGGGATTGATGATGGTCACCGCTGGCCTTTCAAGAGCTCTTTCGACTGCTGTTGCGCCGGTGCAACAATGCTAGGCGCTGGAGATGCTGCCGGCACCGGCTCGGTCAGCGGGCGAGTGCCCCGATGATGCGCAGGATGCTGCCGATATCGTCGGCCGCAGCATCCGGGGAAGCGGGGGCAAATTCGGTGACTGCCGCCCCCGCGAGGGGGAGGGCGGCCTTTGCCGCCGCGATTAATTCGAGCAGCCTGCCGAGCGAGACACCAAATGGCTCGGGGTAGCCGACAGAGCCGAATTCGGCCGGATCGAGCACATCGAGGTCGATGTGCAGGTACACGGAGGTGGCACCGCTTGCGCTGAGCGCCGCCGTCAGTGACTCGATATCCAGGGCTTCCGGGGCGATTACCGGGATGCCCGCCGCCTCGATGTAAGTGAGCTCACCGTCGTCGAGTGAACGCGTGCCGGCAAGGATCACGCGTTGGGGAGAGAGCGGTGTACTCGCGAGGAGGGCCTCCGGGCCGTCGCCGAGCAGAGTGCGGAGCACCATGCCATGAAATGCGTGTGACGGTGACTCTTCGGGAGAGTTGAGATCGGCGTGGGCGTCGATCCAGACCAGGGCCATCGCGTCGTTGTTCGCCGCGGCGTGCTGCACCGAGGCGAGATCGGATCCGCAGTCTCCACCGATGGTGATCGCAAGTCCGGAGATGCTCTCGAGCGCCGCGAGTTGGGTATCGCGCACTTGGCGAAGGGAACTCAGCCGCAGGACTGTGCTGCCCTCGTCGGTGCCAGCCTCTGACGGGACATCGACGACATGGGTCGCGGATGCCGGAAGATCGCCCCGTATCGCCTCAGCGCCATCGGCGAGCCTCATCGCCCGGGACGAACCCGAGCCCTGCCATTGGGGAACAACGAGAAAAGTGGCGGCCACCTGTCAAGTATGGCCGCCACCGGGAGCACGTGGGAGACGGAGGATCAGACCGTGCGTGGCGCTATGGCGAGGTTGGCCTCGAGTTCGGCAACGTTCTGGCGCACCACATAGGCCGGGCGGTCGCGCTCGACCCGCCAGCTGTCGGCCAGCGGACCGATGTTCACGCTGTCGAACCCGAACTCGTCATAGAGTTTCGTGACGAAATCCGAGGCGTCAGCGAAGTCTGATGAGGTGGCGAGAGCGCGACGCCTGGCATCTCCGGCGGGGTACGAGTCGCCGGTGATATCTGCGGCCATGATGTGGTTGAACCCCTTGGCCACCCGAGAGGTGGGCAGGTGGGCCTGGAGCATCCCCGACACGGTGGCGGTGCCGTCGTCGAGTTCGGCGATGTGCCCGTCGCGCTCGAAGTAGTAGTTATTGGTGTCGATCACGATTTTGCCGGCAAGTGGCTCAACCGGCACATCAAGATAGGCCTTCAATGGCACGGTAACGACGGCGATATCCGCGGCATCCGCTGCCTGGATGGCGCTGCCAGCGGTGGCCTTCGGACCGAGCTCCGCGACGAGATCCGCAAGGGTCTCCGGCCCGCGAGAGTTACTGATCACCACGTCGTAGCCGTTCTCGACCGCCTTTCGTGCGATCTGGCTTCCGATGTTTCCTGCTCCGATAATTCCTATTGTTGTCATGGAGACCAGTAACGGAAAGAGCGCGCGATTTGTTCCCATCGCGCTGCTGGTCGAGCCGGCCACAGGAAGCCCACTCGACCAGCACACGGCCTACTGCTCGATCGCGGAGGGGGTCGGCGTACCGGCCTTCAGTGCGGCGAGCCGGGCATCGAGCTCGACCGCGTCGTCCGAGGCATCCAACTGTTCGAACTGGGCGTCAAGGCTCGACGCTGCGAGCTCCTGTCGGCCGAGAACAGTTGCCTCCTGGCGGCGGATCTTGTCTTCGAATCGGCTGATCTCGCTCGTGGGATCGGTGAGGTCGATCGACGTGACGGCGTCCTGCACCTGTTGTTGGGCATCCGCCATCTTCGAGCGGGCAATCAGCTCGTCGCGCTTCGAGGAGAGCTGGCTGAGTTTCGTGCGCATCGCGTCGAGCCCCTGCTTGAGCTGGCCGACCACCGCGGTCTGGGACGCGATGGTCGGCTCGGCAACCTTCGCCTCTTTCTCGGAGGCCATTTGGCGTCCGAGTGCGACCTTCGCGAGGTTATCGAACTTGTCGGCGTCCCCGGCGTTACCCGCGGTGCGCAGTTCGTCCCCCTTCTTGCTCGCCGCCAGCGCCTTGCGGCCCCAGTCCGCGGCATTGTCGACGTCTTCGGCGTGGTCCTGCTCGAGCAGACGGAGGTTACCGATGGTCTGGGCCACCGCGCTCTCGGCCTCGGAGATGCTGCTCGTGTAGTCCCGCACCATCTGGTCGAGCATCATCTTCGGGTCTTCGGCCGAATCGAGCAGCGCGTTGATGTTGGCCTTCGCCATCTGCGCGATACGTCCGAGAATTGACTGCTTTGCCATTGTGTTTCCTTATCTTTGTGTCCGTTGCATCTGAAAAACCGGAGGTTCCGTTAGCCAGGGAGAGGCCGAGGGCCACAGGGAGCTAGAAGCGTCCGCCGCTGGAGCTTCCACCACCGCCGAACGATCCGCCGGAGCTGCGCGAGCTGCCGCCGAAACCCCCGCCGCCGAAACCTCCGCCTCCGAAACTGCCGCCGCCGCCGCTCAGCATGCCGCCGATGAGACCGCCGAGGATGGCGCCGCCGAGACCGCCGCCGAGTCCACCACCGAAGCTTCCGCCCATGCCGCCGCCCAAACCGCCGGCGGAGTCGACGTCGTTTTGTGCGAGGGAGAGCGCTTGCGAGGCGAGTGATTGGGCAGCCGTAGCCTCCGCGAGCGCTTGCACGGGGTCGGAGGGTGCGAGACCCACCGCCGTTTCGAGGTGTCGGGTGGCTTCGGAGACCCGCGTTCGAGCGGTGCTGCCGACTCCGCCCCGGCGCGTAGTGATGAAGTCACTTGCGGCCGAAATCTGGCTGGATGCCGTGCTCATGGCCGTCGTCAACTGGGCCGTCGCGGACCGCAGTTTTTGTTGTTCGTCGCGCACGGCGTCGAGCACTCGGTCGAGGGCGGCATTGGCCGTACTGAGCAACGCGAGGCTGGCCAGTGGATTAGTCGGGCCGTCCCCGGTCAGTGCCGCGGTGAGTGCGGTGTCCGCCGCGGCGACCTCCGCGGTGAGGGAACCGGATGCGGCGGCCGGCAGCGCGCGAGCCGTCGCGAGATCCTGCTGGGTATCGGCGACGGCGGCGGCGAGTGCGCCCTGTGCGTCCGCGAGCCCCGACGCGAGCGTGTCGATCGAATCGAGCAACTGGGTGGTCTGGCCGATGCTGGCCTGCGCAGCCCGCACGTTGACCGCAGCGGCACCCGTATCTCCGCTCGTGATAGCGGACTGTGCGTTCAAGCCGGCCGTCCCCACGAACTCGAGGAGCTTCTCCACCTGGTCAGGGTTGTCGGCGATCGGCGAGAGCGCTGCCGGCGAAAACGAGGCCTGCAGCGTTGCCAGGGTGGCGCGCGCTGTCCCGAGTCGTGTTCTTACGGCTTCGGCATCCCTCACCACCGTCGCGAGCGCCTGGGGTGCATTCTGTTCGAGCTTGCGCAGCTCATCGAAAGCTTCAGCCTGGGCGTCGAGTTCTGTGTCGGCGGCTTCGCAGAGTTCGATGATGCGCGAGGTCATTTCACGCTTCTCCCCTGGCGTCTCCGGCACCGAATCATCGAGTTTCTGGCGAAGTGTGAATGCGTCTGCGACCTGGGACTTGGCGGTGGCGAGACTCGCGCTGAAGGGGGTGGTGACCTCGGTGCCGAACTGCGCGACGGCGAAGCCAAGTTCCTGCTCGCTCGTCTTCAGCGAGTCGTCGAGTTGCACGAGCAGGCTGCTTGCCCTCTGGTCAAGCTGCTCCTGGGTCGGCCCCGCGGGGGCGGATACCGCACCGCCCGTGCTGCCTCGGCGTCGCGACCGCACGAAGAATACGATTCCGACCACGACGAGAGCCAGCAGCAAAAGCACGATCACGACCGGCAGCCCCGAGCCACCGCTCGAAGTAGCGGGAGTGCCGGGGTCGGATCCGCCGCCACTGCTCCCGCTGGAGAGACCCGAGTAGCCGTTCGCGGCGGCAACGGCGGCCCCCACCCAATCGTTCTTCTTCAGCGCCGGGATGATGTCGTCGGTCTCGACCGCCTTCCTGGTCGAGGCGTCGGGCGCGGCGTCGCCGTAATGAATCGAGTAATTGCGATCCACCGTCGCCACGGCCAACAGGATGTCGTTCGCGCCGAGTCCGTTCCTCTTTGCGACGCTTGAGGCCCATGCGGTCTTATCGGAAACCCCGGTGAAACTATCGACGTAGACCACGAAGAGCTGGAGTTTTGTCTTCGCGTACAGCGCATTTGTTGCCGCCGTAATCTCGGCCCCACGCGAACCGACCGCGTTGACGGTGTCAACCACATAGCGTCCGCCGAGATCGACCGGCGACTGGGCGTTGGCGCTCATTGGCGATGCGAGCGCGGCGATAACCGCAATCGTGAGCGCGGCGACCAGCCGGGAGAGTCGGGACGAGACGGTGACGCGAATGACAGGCTTCTTCGACCGCGGGAATGACACTGGCGATGTCGCCTGCGATTCTACTGAATCCCCCTCGGTGAGGGGAGCGTGGCTATCGCACAGTCACCTCGGACACGGGTCCGGTCACGAGGTCGGTGCCCAGCCCTGAGCCATCCGCATTTTGGCGGCTAAGGTCGAGGGCGGCCGAGACCTGATACTGCCCCGCGGCCACGTGCGGCAGGTCAGAACGGAAGCTGTCTGCGCTGTCATCTTCGATCGCGCAGGACACCGGCCGAAACGACGCCTGGTAGGTCAGGGATGCTCCGGGAGCCAGGTCGACGACCGCGGCCATCGCGATCGTCGGGCCGTTGCTGTGCCACAGCACCACCCCGTCCTTCGAGAGGGTGATCGCGGGGGTAGCGGTCGAGGTTCCCGTGATGTGCTCGCTACCCGAATTCGTGAGGGTCACCGTTCCCGTAATGCGATCGGCCGAGGCATCCGCTGTGGGAAAACTGGTGGTGAGCAGGAGACCGTCCGCGTTCGGTGCGACCTCGGCGAGCGTGCCGCCGCACAGATTGATCTTGTCGGCGGGTGCGCGCGTGATCCCGCGATCCGTCGCCGTGCTCCCGAGGGAGGGATCCGCCTTGGTCTCGGGAGCTTTCGCGGAGGACGCGGATCCCGCGGTGGTCGAGGGCGTGAGACCGCGAACGCCGGTAAACCCGGCAACCCCGATGCCGGCTACCGCGAGCGTCATGGCGCTGCCGACCGTCAACTGCTGGGCGAGCCGGCGCCGGGAGCTGCGCCGGAGTACCCGCGCGAGATCGACGTGACCGAGCGCGGGGCCGGCGTCGCCGAGCATATTCTTCAGGTCAGATTCGGTGGACATGGATCGCTCCCTGCGTGTCAGTGGTGGTCGTGGTGGTGGTGGGCCCGGGTCTAGCGGAAGAGGGATCTTCGGCGAGGGCGACCGCCATCGTGGCGAGGCCGTCGCTGAGGTAGCGCTTGACCGCGCCAGAGGAGATGCCGAGCCACTCGGCGATGTCGTCGACCTTGAGGTCTTCGTAATAGCGCAGCACGATACAGGCGCGCTCTCGTGGGGTGAGTTTTGCGAGTTCTGCCGAAAGGTCGAGGCGGCTATCAGTGGCCGGGGCCGACGAGTCCTGGATGTCTGTTACGGCGGTGAGATGCGCGATTCGACGCCAGCGGGTGGTGCGACGACCTTTATCGAGCCAGGTATTGAGGATGGCGCGGCGCACGTAGGCCTCAGCGCTGGAGACGGTGAACCCGTTGCGAAGGCGACCAAAGGTTTTCACCAGGGCATCCTGCACGAGGTCGGCCGCGTCATCCGCGCTGCCGCTGATCAGCCAGGCGTATCGCGTCAGAGAGTCGCCGCGCTCAGCAACCAGAGTCGCAACGACCGATTGCCAACCTCCGTACGCAGTCTGTTCCTGCGGTGCTGCCGCGGCCATCCGGTTCCCCTCGCGCGTCTTGTAGAAGAGTGTCTACCTTCTAAGACGCACGAGGGGGATTAAACGTTGGGTGGAGCCTCACGTCAGTTTTCGATGGACAGTTTCAGCCGGCGGCGGATGTCGGTGAGCTGGGTGGTGAGACCCGCCGGTAGCCGATCGCCGAAGGTGGCGAAGAATTGCTCGGTCGCGTCAAGCTCGGCGAACCACGCCTCGGGATCGATGTCGAATAGCTGCTCGACGTCGCTACCGCTCACGTCGACGCCGTCGAGGTTGAGCCCACCCTCGCGTGGTTTCCATCCAAGCGGGGTGTCCAGGGCCAGTGCGCGGCCATCGACCCGGTCGAGGATCCACTCGAGAACCCTCGAGTTCTCGGCAAAGCCGGGCCAGAGGAACGACCCGTCATTGCCCTTGCGGAACCAGTTGACCTGGAAGATCTTCGGGGCCTTGGTACCGAGCTTCTTCCCGATATCTAGCCAGTGCGACCAGTAATCGGCCATGTTGTATCCGCAAAATGGCATCATTGCGAAGGGGTCGCGGCGCAGTTCACCGACAGTGCCCTCGGCCGCAGCGGTGCGCTCGGACGAGACCGTAGCCCCCACGAACACGCCGTGCTCCCAGTCACGGGCCTGGGTCACGAGGGGAACGTTCGTTGCGCGTCGACCGCCGAAGATGATCGCGTCGATGACGACTCCCTCCGGGTCGTCCCAGTCGTCGGCGATCGCCGGGCACTGGGCCGCCGCGACGGTGAAGCGAGAGTTGGGGTGGGCAGCGGGAGATCCGGATGCCGCGCTCCAGGGGTTGCCTTGCCAATCCACCAGGTTATCGGGAGCTTTCTCGCTCAAGCCCTCCCACCACACGTCACCATCGTCGCGCAGCGCCACGTTGGTAAAGATGGTATTTCCCCACAGGGTATCGATGGCCGTCGCATTGGTGGTGCGTCCGGTTCCGGGGGCCACGCCGAAGAATCCGGCCTCGGGGTTGATCGCGCGCAGGCGCCCGTCAGGGCCGGGTTTCAGCCACGCTATGTCGTCACCGATCGTCTCGACCTTCCACCCGGGAATCGAGGGTTTGAGCATCGCGAGGTTGGTCTTTCCGCAGGCCGAGGGAAACGCGGCGACGACGTGGAACGACTTGCCCCGCGGATTGGTGACCTTGAGGATGAGCATGTGCTCGGCAAGCCAGCCCTCGTCGCGAGCGAGCACCGAAGCGATACGCAACGCGAATGACTTCTTAGCGAGAAGAGCGTTCCCGCCGTACGCCGAACCGAATGACCAAATCTCCCGGGTTTCGGGGAAGTGCGAAATGTATTTCGTCTCGTTGCAGGGCCACGGCACATCCTTCGCACCGTCCAGCAGGGGCGCGCCGACACTGTGAACCGCGGGCACCCATTCGGTGTCCGGGCCGATGAGTGCGAGAGCATCCGCTCCCATTCGCGTCATGATGCGAGTGCTGACGACGACGTAGGGGGAGTCGGTGAGTTGAACCCCGAGTTTTGCCAGCGGGCTACCCAGCGGTCCCATGGAGAAGGGCACGACATACATAGTGCGGCCTCGCATGCTCCCGGAGAAGAGGCCGGTGAGCGTCGCTCGCATCTCCGTCGGCGCGCGCCAGTTATTGGTGGGCCCGGCAGCATCCTCCGATTCGGAGCAGATGAAAGTACGCGCCTCAACACGAGCGACATCATTCGGATCACTTCTGGCAAGGAAGCTGTTGGGGCGGTGCTCGGCGTTGAGCCGAAGCAGCGTGCCGGAGTCGACCATCAGACGAGTGAGCCGGTCATTCTCGGCGAGGGATCCGTCGCACCAGACCACGGAGTCCGGGGTGGTGATCGCGGCAATGGAGGAGACCCATGCCACGACGCGCGAATCGGCGTTCAGAGGGGGTGCTCCTGCCGCGTCCGGTGTGCTGAGGGCAGTGGCCGGTCGGGCTGATGTGATGGTCATGTCTCGTCCGTTTCTTTGGGAGGGCCGGTTCATCGAGGTGCGAAAGGGCGGTGACCTACGCAGTGAGACAAGGGACGCTGAGCCACATAAGCACCAAATTCCTTCTTTGATCAAGAATGCGCGCTATTTTGCATGATTTCTGATGAATTCAGTAGTAAGAATGACTAATCTTTCACTAATGTCAAATCTATGACCGATCTCGCGACACTGGGCCAACGCATCCGCCATTTCCGCAATGAGGCCGGGCTCACGCTCGACCAGCTCGGCGAGCGGGTTGGCATTGCCGGCAGCCAGCTCTCCCTGATGGAAAACGGCCGGCGCGAACCACGGCTCTCACTACTGCAGGGCATAGCCAGCACCGTCGGCATTCCGGTGTCGGAATTGCTTAACGATGCGCCGCCCACTCCGCGAGCGGCGCTCGAGATCGAACTGGACCGGATGCAGAAGGCCGCCGTCTACCAGGCACTCGGTCTTCCGGCCATTCGTGCGTCGCGCACGATGCCGGAGGAGACTCTCGAGTCGCTCGTCGGCTTGCACCGTGAGCTTGCGCGGAGGGCGCGTGAAGCGATTGCGACGCCCGAGGAGGCCCGACGCGCGAATACCGAGCTGCGTCAAACCATGCGCACTCAGGACAACTACATGCCAGAGATCGAGGAACTGGCCGAGGAAGCGGTGCGCGGCGTTGGCTACGTCGGCGGAGCGCTCACCCACCGGGCGGTCAATCTCATGGCGAAGAAGCTCGGTTTCGAACTGATTTTCGTCAATGACCTTCCGCACTCCACCCGCTCGGTCACCGACCTCGCGAACGGGCGTATTTACCTTCCACCAGCTTCCATCCCCGGCGGTCATGGCCTGCGCTCGATGGCACTGCAGGCGCTTGCTCACCGACTGCTTGAGCATCACGAACCGGAGAGTTACGCCGAGTTTCTGCGCCAGCGACTGGATATCAACTACTTCGCGGCGGCCTGTCTCATGCCGCTCACGCAGTCGGTGGAGTTTCTCAATCGGGCGAAGGCAGAGCGCAACCTCGCGGTCGAGGACTTTCGGGATGCGTTCGGCGTCACCCATGAGGCGGCAGCGTTGCGATTCACCAACCTCGCCACGATGCACCTCGGTATGCCCGTGCACTTTCTGCGGGTGGGGGAGGACGGCGCCCTGTACAAAGGGTATGAGAACGACGGCCTACAGCTGCCGGCGGATGTCACGGGCTCGACCGAGGGCCAGTTGGTATGCCGCCAGTGGAGCGCCCGCACCGCATTCTGGCGCCCCAATCGCACGAACGAGTTCTACCAGTACACCGACACCCCCACCGGCACCTACTGGTGTTCGACCCAGACGGGCACCGCGAGCAACGAGGAGTTCTCCATCACCTTCGGCGTGCCCTTCGCCGATGCAAAGTGGTTTCGCGGGCGTGACACATCCAACCGAGCGGCGTCACGCTGCCCGGATGCGAGCTGCTGTCGGCGCCCGGACACTGAGCTGTCCAAGAGGTGGGCGCACACGGCCTGGCCGAGTGCGAAGCTGCACGCCCACATCCTGGCGCCGCTGCCCTCCGGCACCTTCCCGGGCGTAGACGACACCGAGCTATACGCCTTTCTCGAGGCGCACTCCGCCGAGTAACGTCCACTCGAGCCGGGGCGCTGAACAGTCAGCTTCACTCCCGTTGGGTGGGGGTCCTGGTGCGAAAGTTACCTCGTGCGCGCGGAGGGGTTCGGGTCAGTATTCTTGCGCGGCCGCAGAGGCAGCCCCGGCAGCACGCAGCCAGCGGCAGGGATCGGCCATCGCGTGCTCCGCCGAGCCGGCGAGATCCGCGAGCCCGGATGCCCAGAGCGGCCGGCCGTCGGAGCCGAGCGGCGGCACCGCAAGCTGCCCGGCGATCACGGCAACCCGAATTCTGTGCTCACCCGCCAGTCCGATGAGGGTGCCGACGAGCTTTCCGGTGCCGGATGTCGCATCGAACCGTCCTTCGCCGGTAATCAGCAGATCCGCCCCGGCGATGGCCAGCGGCACCCCGGTGAGGGCGCAGAGGTAGTCGGCCCCCGGCTCGATGCGCGCACCCCAGGCCGCCGAAAATCCGTAAGCGGCGCCTCCCGCAGCCCCGGTTCCTGGCAGGCCGGGGTCGGCGCCGAGGAGGCTGGCGAAGTGGGCGAGAGCGGAGTCAAGCAGCGCCACCTCGGTGGACGACGCACCCTTCTGCGGGCCGAAGACCGCCGCGGCCCCGGTGGGTCCGAGCAGGGGGGCCGAGACATCCGTGAGCAGGGTGACACCGCCTCGCGGCGGGGAGATGAGCGGGGAGCGGTCGAGAAGCCCGATCGATCCGAGGCTGCCCCCGCCCGCGGTGAGGGAAGTATCGGCGCGCAGGCCGAGAGCTGCGAGGGCGCCGGCGGCACCATCCGTCGAGGCCGAGCCGCCGAGCCCGATGACTAGCCGGGATGCCCCGGAGGCGAGAGCGCTGCGGATAACCTCACCGAGCCCCACGGTCGATGCACCGAGTGGATCGAGGCGTCCCATCAGCGGGATCCCGCACATCTGCGCGAGTTCGACGACGGCCGTGCCATCCGGCAGCGTGAGCCAGGCTCCGGGCGTCGACCGGCCATCGGGACCGGTGACCGGTCCGGCATCACGCCGCACCGCACCCGGCACGGACGCCTCCACCGCGTCGAGGGTTCCCTCACCACCGTCCGCCTGCGGGATGAGCGTGAGCGAATCCCCAGGACGCACCGACTCCCAGCCGACGGCGATCGCCCGAGCCACCTCGAGGGCGCCGAGCGAGCCTTTGAAAGAGTCGGGGGCGATCACGACCTTCATGGGAGAGTGCCAGTCACCCTCACGATGCTAGCGGCGCAGCGAGCGCTATCCAGCGGCGGCCCCGGCCGAAGGCACTGTCACGAACCCGATCGGCTCGCCCGCGTTGTTCCGACAACGACTGACCGGAGAAGGATGCTCCTTCTCATCCGTGTGCCTCATCCAATCGGGCAAATGTCGTGGCCAGCGCGGACCGCGCAGAAACCGTGGCCTGAAGGGCCGCACCAGCCGCTTCGAGGGTGAGGAGCGCCGCACCGACGATGGGACGGTCGCGTACGAGCAGTATCCGGGCGAGCGGGCACCGTCGGCTGAGCTTCTGTTCGATCGCCGCGAGAAAGGAGAGGTTCCCGGCAGCAAGAACTCCGCCCCCGAGCACGACCGGAACCGGCAGGTCGTCCAGGTCGAGCCGAGCGATGGCGGCTCCGGCGAGCGAGACGATCTCCTCGGCCTGTCGGTCGAGGATCGAGGCCGCTATCAGGTCGCCCGCGTCGGCGGCGTCGAACACTATCGGCGAGAGTAGCGCGAGGCTCGCCCCGGAAATCTGTCCGAAATGGAGCCCCTCGATCACGGCGCGGATGTCGGGGAGCCCGAAGAAGTCGGGGATGGACCGGCTGAATTCCGTTGCGGCACCGCGACCGTCGGCTGCGCGTGCGGCGAACCAGAGCGCTTGCTCGCCCAGCTGGGATCCACCGCCCCAGTCCCCGGAGATCGCTCCCAGCGCAGGAAACCGAGCGGTTTCGCCATCTGCTCGCACGCCGACACCGTTGATGCCGGTCCCACAGACCACCGCGATGGCGTTTGACTCCTGGGTGCCCGTTCGAAGGAGGGCGAACATGTCGTTGTCGACGAGGGAGCTGCCGATCGCGGCCCAGGGCAGGTGGGCGACGGCCTCGCGAAAGCTCTCGATCTCGACCTCGAGGTCGAGTCCGGAGACGAAAACGCCGGTTCCGAGCAGGGGGAGCCCCGCACTTTCGAGCACCTCGGTCACGAGAGAGTCGACCACCGCAACGGCCACATCGAGACCCTGCGTCTGGGGATTGGATGCCGCACCGCGAGAGTGGGCCCGCACGACGCCCGCACGGTCGACCGCCACGGCATCGGTCTTCGAGCCACCGCCGTCGATCGCCACGACAACTCCGTGCGGAGGGTGGACGCCCGCCGAATGGGGAGCGGTCATCGGGTCCACGCAAGATGTCGACTGTTCTCCGCGATCAGCAGGTCAGTGAGCTTCTCGGCGCGATCGAACTGGCGCACGAGCGGATGGGCGACCATCGCCCGCAGTACGCGGTCGCGGCCGCCGTTCACCGCGGCATCCAGAGCCAGCCGTTCGTAGCCTGCGACGTCTGCGATGAGGCCGGCGAGGTCATCCGGAAGCGGGGCGATCGGTAGCGCGGTGAGGCCCGCGGATCCCACCGTCGCCGGCACCTCGATCACGTGATCGTCGGGCAGGAACGGCAGCGCGCCATCGTTGCGGATGTTCACCACCTGTACGTCGCGCCGGTCCGAAACAAGAGACGCGATGAGATCCACCGCCGCCTCGGAGTAATACGCGCCGCCGCGTTTCTCGAGGATGGCGGGCTTGGTGTCAACGTGCGGGTCGGCGTAGAGACGCAGCAGTTCGGCCTCCACCTCCATGACTGCCTCGGCGCGGGTGGGGGAGCCGAGCTGTTCGCGCAGCACCTGGTCGTGGCTGTAGAAGTAGCGGAGGTAATACGAGGGCACGGAGCCGAGCAGCGACAACAGGTCCGGCGGCAGTTCCACCTCCTCGGCGAGGTCGCCGAGGTGCGAGGCGAGAAGTTCGGGCAGGGCGTTTCGGCCGCCGACGATGACTCCGCGTTCCCAGGTGAGGTGGTTGAGTCCCACATGATCGAGCTGCACGTCGTGGAAGTCCACGTCGAGCATGGCGGCGAACCGCCTCTGGAACCCGATGGCGACGTTGCACAGCCCGACGGCGCGGTGCCCTGCGCTGACCAGGGCGCGCGTGACGATTCCGACGGGGTTGGTGAAGTCGATGATCCAGGCATCCGGCTTCGCGTGGCGCCGAACCTGTTCGGCGATGTCGAGCACCACCGGCACCGTGCGCAGGGCCTTGGCGAAACCACCCGGTCCGGTGGTCTCCTGTCCGATCACCCCGGCCAGATGCGGCCAGGTCTCGTCGCCGTGACGCGCTGCCTGGCCGCCGATGCGCAATTGGAGCAGCACGATATCGGCGTTCTCAACCCCGGCCACGACATCCGAAGTCGCGTGGATGACCCCGGGATGCCCGGCGCGGGCGAACATGCGTCGCGAGACCCCGGAGACCAGCTCAAGGCGGTGCGCATCCGGATCCACCAGCCAGAGTTCCTCGATTGGCAGCACCTCGCGCAGGCGCGCGAAGCCGTCGATGAGTTCCGGTGTGTAGGTCGAGCCGCCACCGATGACAGTGAGTTTCATAGTGTGTTCCTTCGCCTGTGACGCCGAACTGGTGCTCGTCCCCTCTTCAAGGACTCGGGCTGCTCATGGACTCCGCATGCCCGGTCAGCCAGGCTCATGGACCCACTGTGACATGCTTCGCCCGTTTCGAGTCGAATGGGGCGTCTCGTCACGGATAGCATCGATGGATGGTTGACGTTGACGATGGCACTCGCGTCACGGGCACCCTCACCTCCTGGAACGACGATCGTGGCTTCGGGTTCCTCACCACCGATGTCGGCGATCGTCGGGTCTTCGTGCACATCTCGGCGTTCCCTCGCGCCTCGGTACGCCCCATCCTCGGAGAATCGGTTAGCTTCGAGATCGAGACGGCCTCCGATGGCCGATCGATGGCACGGCGAGTCACCGGAGAGCGGATGGTGCGCGCTGCTGCTTCCCCACGGGAAGCTGCCAAGCCAACTCGGTGGGGTTTTGCCAGGCGGATACTTGCCGGCCGACGCCCGGCATCGTTCGATTACCTTGCGATCGTGGCATTCTTTCTGGTCTACGTGTTCGTGAGCTTCGCCTGGCCGATACCACTCTGGGTGCTCGGTGTGTACCTGGTCACGAGCATCCTCTCCTTCATCGTCTACGCGGTCGACAAGAAGGCTGCCACGAGTGGGGGCTGGCGCATCTCTGAAAGCTCCCTCCTCGCGCTCGGCATCATCGGGGGCTGGCCGGGGGCGATCATCGGCCAACAGGCGTTCCGGCACAAGACACGTAAAGCCGGTTTCCGGTCGACATTCTGGGGCACGGTCATCCTCAACGTGCTCGCCTTCGTCACTTTCAGCGCGGTGCTCTCGACGCGACTTCAGAGCAGCATCTGATACCTATTTCGAGTCGGTGGCGGGTACAATCTTTTTGACCCGGGAGGGTCTCCCCCTACTTTTCTTGTGTGAGGACGGTTCGCTCATGACGATCAACGCTAAAGTACAGGCCACCACCGCTGGCGAGAAACTCCAAGCCGCCGTCGACCAGGCCGGCGAGCTCTATCACGCTGGCCCCAACACTCTCAATCGTAAGATCACCGAGGTCGACGCCGTGCTGAGTGCGGCGGTTGAAGCCATCCAGGAGATCGACGAACGCCTGTCCTGATTTCGCGCGCAGGCCGGTCGGCTGAGCTGACGACCGGGGCGGGCGCCGTCGAACGATACCGGCCGGGCCCCACGGGGGCTCGGAGCAGGGCTTCGCCTGGCCGGTCTGGAGCGACCACGCTGACTGACGCTGCTCAAGAGGCATGACACCATGTCGGGATGACTATCGGACTGGACCCGGCACTGGTGCCAGAACTCCTGGTTCGAGACGTAGACGCCAGCATCGGTTTCTGGTGCACACTCTGTGGCTTCGAGATTCGCTATCAGCGGCCGGCGGAGGGCTTCGCATACATCATGCGAGGAGCCGCCCATGTGATGCTGGAACAAGCAGGGATTGGAAGAAACTGGCTCACCGGGCCACTCGAGGCGCCTCACGGCCGAGGCGTCAACTTCCAGGTGGTTGTGTCCGACGTCGAGCCGATTCTGGCGGCGCTACGGGCGGCTGGCGTCTCGCTGTTCATGCCGCCGGAGACGAAGTGGTACCGCATTGACGATCAGGAAGTCGGCGTACGACAATTTCTCGTCACCGATCCGGATGGATATCTGATTCGCTTCCAGTGCTCTGTCGGTCGGCGAGGCGCAAATCGCATCCGGGACCTCGATCAATCGCAATAGATTCTCGTTGCGCAATAGACCCACCGTCGCGTTCAATCACGCGAGCTAGCGGGTCACGGGAGCTACAAAGTGCCCTCGAGCGCGGGGTGCTGAAAGTTCGTCACCGCATGGAGTTCGAGGTCCTGGTCGATGAGTCCCACAGGTTGAGGATCGTCATAGAGGTCACCTCGTCACCGTGAGGATGGGACGCCTGCAAACAGAGGCCTCCGCACACGCCGATGATGCCAACTACACGGGAACGCACGCTGATTTCTTCGTCAACATCTCGCGAGACGGCTCATTCAGAGGTTTCTCCGGCCTGATAAAGCCAGCTGTGACGTTCCACTGTTCTGTTCTGTTCAGTGCAGCGTTACCGAGCCAGAAAAACTTGCCGTCGTCATAATTCCGAGCACCAGTTCCTGGAATCCTGTGGCCGGCATGGTTCCGCATGATGTCACCTCCGATGTATATGCGATGCGGTACCGCCACCAGACCGCGCTGGCGAACGCGGTCCTCGATGCTATGGTCCAAGCGAAGATCCCGACCGGGGACGGTGCACCACCGGTGATGGTCACCGGCTTCAGCCTCGGTGGAATTACAGCCGGGGCGATCGCCGCCACTTCCAGCGACTACAACATTCAGCAGGCGGTTACTGCCGGATCCCCGATCGGCACGATGCCGATCTCGCCCACCATTCATGTCGTTGCTGTGGAGGGAAGTCAGGACCTCGTTCCCACTCTTGACTGGGCAACCAACCCGAAGACGTGGACTACAGTGCACCATACCGGTTACCCTCTTGTCGGTGAGAGCAACCCGACCATGAATCCCGCCAACGTCCACAATCCAAATCATTACGCGGTGATGGCGATCAACAACCCGACCGTGAACAATGACCCGAATATCACCAGATTTTTGGGCGGCACCCTCACCGTCACCGACTACGCGGCGGTACGCAAGTGACAATCGCCACTGGTGCCGGGCCCTTGAGACGTCGGGCTGTGACAGGTGCCTGCCTGGTGGTGGTGTGTCTGCTCTCGATAACGCTGGGTGGATGCTCAAACCCGATAAAAGGGGGGCAAAGCATCGCGTCGGCTCGAAGCACGGTCCTCGCGATACCGGGCGTATCGTCAGCAAAATTCACCGTTGAGGGCGCCTACAACGGTTTCCAGAAAGAGTGGGGAGAAGATGTCGAGATCGACCTCAAACCAGGTTTTCAACCGAAAGACACCGCCGCGTTTGTCGACTACATCGTTTCGACGATGTGGTCGATCAATGAACACAACCCCGACGGCATAGGGATCGTGCTCACCACTACCCCCCAGGTGAACTTGGATGCGGTCGGGAAAAGCGCCGGTTGGACTAACTTGAAAACAACCGCTGACCAGCCATCAATCGTCGTCACCGGATCTGTGAGCCTCAGAAAGCAACTCGGGGAATGGCCGGGCACGCCGCCGAAGAAGACCGATAAGACAGCTTTGGTCCAGGTTCCGGTGGTGCAGCCCGGGCAGTAGCTGGGTGCTGTCCGCCGACCCGAGTAGCGGGATTCCTATCGTCCGTGGCGGTGATGTGTCGGGTCGCGCTTTTCGACCGGCGCCCGGGTTCGCCTCAACGCGGAGTATCCCGGGTTCCAGGGTTTCGTGCTTGAGGACTGCGTCGGCCAGGCGGAGCGGGATGTCGGACGTGCTCACGTCACAGCCGAGATCGAGGGACAGCTGAACCACTTCGAGGTAGCCACCTTCATAACACTGTGCAACGACCTCATCAGCGACATGACCGAAGTCTGGACAGGAGTCGACGAAGCTGCACCCGTCGGCACTGGACTAATCTGAAACTCAATCGGACAAGGCGGCCTCTCCGAAGCAGACAGCTCTTAGCCCGCGGATGACGCCCGCAAGCGGGTCGGCCGGGTGGACGATTCTTGTCGTTTTTCATCGGGGTGGTTATTTCTCTAGTGGGTCGTCAAATTTGTCAACTGCTGAGTGATCAATTTTGTCAATCGATGTGTCACAGCTCGGACTCCCGCATCAGTCGGTTGACTTCACTCGGTGCCGAAGTGCAGAGTTAACGCATCCTCAGAATTGGAGGCGCACATGGCCGAGCGCATCTCTCCCCAGCAGTTCCACGCATCCGATGGCGTTGAGGATTGGAGGGTGCTCTTCGACGGCGCGAAGACGTACTTTGCTACCGGCTCATTCGCCAGGGGCGTCGCGCTAGTCGAAATCATCGGGCGGCTTGCCGACGCGGCGAATCATCATCCGGATATCGACCTGCGCTACCCCGGTGTGGTGGTTGGCCTGTTCACACACGAGGTCGGCGACATCAGCGACCGTGACGTGGCGCTGGCGCAGCAGATCTCGATGGCCGCACGTGAGCTTGGCATCTCGGCCGACCCCTCCAAGGTGCAGACCGTGCAGGTCTCAATCGATTCGCTCTTCATTCCGGAGGTGCTGCCGTTTTGGGGCGCAGTGCTCGGCTACGACCGGTTCGGAGATGAGGATGTAGTAGACCCGCTCAGTCGTGGACCGTGGGTCACCTTCCAGCAGATGGATGCAACACGACCGCAACGCAACCGCATCCACATCGACGTCTCGGTGCCACGCGACCAGGCCGAAGCGCGCATCGCCGCCGCTCTGGCCGCCGGCGGCCACATCGTGAACGACGCGCACGCACCCCACTGGTGGACGCTTGCTGACGCCGAGGGCAACGAGGTGGACGTCGCGCCGTGGAGGGACATCAGAGACTAGACGACTGCGCTTTTTTGGGTCAGTGGTCGCCAGCGTTGAGTGATTCTTTGGTGGGTAAGTGCGGGTGCCAGTTGTGCCGAATGCCAGCGGCGGGCGCATCGAGAAGTCGGTGCCACTCGGCAATGACAGCTTGACTGTCGGTGGGAAGCGCGACGCTGTTCGCCTAAGTGCATCACGACAATGTGAGCAGGCTCACGATGGGCGAGCACACGATCAAGGCGCTGAGGGGCGAAACCTGGAAGGCGTTCGCCGCCCTGTGTTCCAGGAACAACGGCGACGGATCGAAACCGGTCGCGCCGACGCGGCTCTGGTGTTCGACGGGACACGTCGATTGTCTCCCCGAGAACCAGATCACCTGCTTCTTCGTCGACCGGCGTTATCGCGGTGAGGGTGTAACCATGGCCGCGCTTGACGGCGCCATGTTCGAGCGGGCCGGCTTTAACTACGAGCGGCCAAAAGGCAAGAACCACTGCATCATCCGCAAGCTGATCGAACCGAGCTAGGTGTACTGCCCAGGGACGTTGGTTGAATCGGTGTGACGACTCGCTCTCACCGTCTCCGGATTGGGCGTCACACCGTTGATGATGGGTGGCTGGTCCGGGTGGCCGCTTTGCATTTCAACCTGTCCTGGCTGACCGCGAAGCGGTGGGCTGAACGGTATGTGGTGATGAGTCGTGACGGGATGGTGCACCGATCATCCAGACCGCATTCGAACCCGACGAAGACGAACCCTGCCCTGGTGCGGAAAAATTGGGCATCTGCGATGGAGGCAACCTCTGGGCCCGATCGAGATCGGCGCGAAACTGGGCATGCCGGCATCAACGGTGCACGCGGTGTTGGTCCGCTGCTGGCTGAACCGGCTGCGCTCTATCGATAAACGCACCGGCGAGATCGTGCGTCGCTACGAACACGACAATCCCGGATCGATGATCCATGTCGACGTGACGAAGTTTGGCAACATCCCCGACGGCGGCGGACGCCGTTACGTCGGTCGGCAGCAGGGCAACCGCAACCGTGCCGCGACCGTCGAGGCAAAACGCAATGACCGTCGCCAACCCCTGCTCGGCACAGAGTTTATCTATACAGCCATCGATGACTATTCCCGAGTCGTCTATGCCGACCCCAGACCAACGGGAAGATCGAACGGTTCCATCGCACTCTCGCCGACCGGTGGGCCTCCCGCAGGCACTACAACAGAGAATCGGCCCGCCGAAACGCTCTCCCAACATGGATCCACGAATACAATCACCACAGACCCCACAGCGCCATCGGGGGCCAGCCACCCATCAGCCGGTTAACCAACCTCCCTGGGCGATACACCCAGTGAAGTTCCGTCACAGTTAGACGTCTTGATCATCTTTCTTTCGAGAACGACCCCGAGTAATCGCGAGGGAAATCAGACCGACAGCTCCGATGGCAAAAGCAGGAAATCCAACTACGTAGTCCTGATTCAATAAAATGAATGCGATCCCGATCAGAACGAGCGTCAGAGAGATCACGGGGACAAACTGTGCATATGACCTCATGACCTCAGCCTCCTCACATAGAGGGGATTGTCAACGGGCGAATAGGGGCGCGGGACGTAGTGAAGTTCCGTTGCAGTTAGGCACCTGGCTGCAGCTACGAACTTCTTGGCAGCGGCCTTTTCGTACAGGGGCTGACATCCTTGCTGCATGGCCGACGACCAGGCGCCTGAGATCAAGGTCGTTCGGTGGGAGCAGACTCCAGCGGAGCAGCAGGAGTTTCTTCAGCGCTTTCTCATTCGCGAGGAGGCCATCGTCGACCGCCGGAGAGCTCGGCTCCCCACGGCTCAGCAGGCCTTCGTGTTGATGGCCAAGAACGAAATCGCGCCACGGTTGAGGGAGCTCGGGTTCAAAGGGAGCGGTCAAAAGTTTCGACTTCCGTCAGATACGCATCTTCTGGCTCTCGATTTTCAGCGCTCGGCCTAGGACGACATCCTCGAGGTGAGCTTCACGATCAACCTTGCAGCCGATCCGATCGAATCGGCCTTGAGTGCGAACGAGGTGCGCCGATCGCCTCAACGGTTATATCCGCACCATGAACGACTGGGTTTCCTATCCCGTGGTCGCGACCATTGGTGGAAGGTGCCCGCTGACGGGCCGACGCTCAGCATCGCTGTTGAGGTGATCCACGACATCCGCGAATTTGGAATCCCGTGGTTGCGAGAACAGCCAAAAGGTAATTTTGTCACTCCGTGGCTTCCTCGACACGCCAAAGGCTGATGCGCCGCGACATGGTGCATACCTGCTTCAACGTGTAGCTACCCATTGACTATGGATGTCGTGCGCCGCCTCATTGGACCTCGTGTGGGTGACATAAGTTCAACTCGGCTTCTGCCATGATCTCTGTATGAGCGATGGTCTTGAGCGTGTCACCGCCACGCTGACGACCGGCGAGCGGGTGCTGTGGTCGGGCGGCCCGGATGTCGACGTCTGGTTCTCGCCAGGCGATGCCCTGCTGATCCCATTCAGCCTGCTCTGGGCAGGTTTCGCGGTGTTCTGGGAGTTCTCGGTCCTCAGGTCGGGTGCCCCAGGTTTCTTCGCTCTTTTCGGCGGCGTCTTCGTTGTCATCGGGGTTTACATCGTGGTTCTACGGTTCTTCGTCGGTCACTACCGACGCCGCACCACGAGTTACTTTCTGACCTCGAACCGGGCGATCATTTTCGGCCCGCGATCGATGAAGAGCACCAGAGTCGACGCCCAGACCCTGTCATCGACGTGGACGCGCGACCGTCGCAAGATCACCGTCAACTTTGGGTTCCCCGATGACGCCAACCTGCGCAGGACGTTCGGCCGAACCTCGATGTCAATGTCGGCGATGATGGGTCCTCTCACCGGCTGGGATCCTCTTCAGATCAACCCAGTACCGATCCTGTTCCAGGACGTCACTGATGTCGTCGGCCTGGACCACGCACTTCGTCAGCTCGCTTCGTTTTCCGAATGATCAACTGGAGCCGCCATCTGGTGGAGTTCCGCTTCAGTTAGGTATTTGGAGGGAACATGTCCGCACCATCTCTTCCGATGGGCCTGGCTGATCAACTGGCTCGTGTGGCGACTAGCCGTGACCGGCTTCTGGAGTACGCCCCTTGTCTTGTTCGCTTGCACTCAGGGGAGGTGCTGTCGCGCGTCTATGTTGTGGAGGAGTCGGCCTTCCTGGAGATGTGGGGCAACGATCCGAATCGCCCGTTCCTCGACGTGTCCGAGGTGGCGTCGATTGAAGACAGTCCCGTGCGGCTTCCTCCCGCGCTCGCAAACTTAATCTACGAGGCGGGGGAGTCAGGGATGGGTTACAGCATCTTCACGGTGCATCTTCGAGACGGGCGGACTGTTCCGTTCCTGACGGGTAACCCCGTGGACTTTCCGGACTGGCCCGCTGGAATCGAACCGGCAGAGGCAGTCAGTGTCGAAACAAATGTAGGTCGCGATCAACTTCGAGAGGGCGACTCGGGCGGTTCGTCCCTGGGATACGTCTGGTGCCTGTACTCGGCCCGCGCATGATGTTGATCCGGAAGCGCCATCTCGTGGAGTTACGCATAGGAAACGTATGAAGTTTGTTTTCCGCATTTCAACTATTCATTGGGATGAACGGAGTTCACGCCGTATAGATCGCCGTGGAGTTGCGTCACAGTTAGACCTTTGGATTTCGCGGTGATTGCCAACAGTCGTTATGTCGGCTTGTATTGCGGAATGGCTTGGACTCCGCGATTCGTGTTGCCGCTCATCTTTTTCTTCCTTGGAACCTCCTTCGCCAATCTGGCGTCCCACGCGTCGGCTTGGTTCTGGGCGGCGGTCGCAGTCTGCTTCGTCGCGTTCCTGCTCACGCTCGTATGGGCCGGTAGGAAGTCGAACGAAATTTCCTGGTCGCGGCGGTGATGCAAGGCGTGTGACCCAGTGGATATGCGTTTATGAGAAAACAGCCTTCCCGCCTCTCGTTCCCTTTCGGACGTAGCACGGTCAGATTGGGCGCGGGCCTGCCCTCATCGGGTTGGCCATACTGTCCTTCTCCGAAAACTTAAGCGGTCTGCGGTCACACAGACCCCGCTCGAATCGTCAGCTAGGTAAGGGATGCATTTCGCAGCCCTGCGCAACCAAACGAACGGGAAGCTCACTAATGAAAACAATGACATGCCGACAGCTGGGCGGCCCGTGTGACCACGAGCTTCATGCCGTCACAGCCGATCAAATAATTAAGGACCAAGACCGCCACCTCAAGCAGGCGGTCGCAGACGGTAACGCCACACACATGCAGGCGCGTGAAGACATGAAAAACCGTTGGAAACACCCGAAGCAGTCGATGGACTGGTACTCCGGTGCAAAGAAAGCGTTCGCCGCGCTTCCTGAGGACTAAGTTGAGCCTCGACCGTCCGACCGGGCTGATGAAGACGAGGACCACGGTGGACCAGACCGCCGAGTTCGAGCAGCACAGGCCCCGGTTGCTGCGGATCGCAGGGCGAGTACTCGGCGAGCCGCATGAAGCTGAGGATGTCGTCCAGAACGCGTGGCTGCGAATGGATGCGGCGGACGGCGACATCGACAATCTTCCGGGCTGGTTGACGACAGTTACCACCCGATTGTGTTTGGACCGATTGCGGGCCCGCATCCCGGTGCCGGAAGCGGACGTTGACCTGGCTGAGAATGCACCGGACGCATCTGAGGAGATTGCTCTCGCTGAGACGGTTGGTCTCGCCCTTCACATCTTGCTTGATCGGTTGACCCCAACCGAGCGGGTTTCGTTTGTGTTGCACGACAGCTTCGGGTTCGACTTTTCCACGATCGCGGAAATGTTGGGGCGGTCACCGGCGGCCGCACGCAAGCTGGCGTCCAGGGCGCGAGGCAAAATAGCGCAGCCGGCGACACGGTCTACTAATTTTGGGAGGCAAGCCGATTGGCAAGTTGTCGACGCGTTCCTGGCCGCATCCCGAAATGGTGACTTCACCCATTTGCTGGAACTGCTCGCCCCCAACGTGGTGGTGGAAGGCGACAAGGCCGCAGTCGCCCTCGGAACGCCGAACCTCCTGGAGGGGGCTGAACAGGTGGCGAAGTTCTTCAATGGCGCAGCCAAAGCCGCGTTCCCCATCTACGTTGCGGATCGGCCAGCAGCCGCCTGGATCCACCGCGGAGAACCGAAAATAGTCTTCGACTTCACAATCGATCGTGGAAGGGTGAAGCGAATCGACTTCCGAGCGCAATCGAATGTCCTGGGCCAAGTCCAGCACCGCCAAGGCCAACACCGTGTGTGAACCCACCGAACCTTCCGAGGCTCCCACCACGGCCATGGGCGCATCTGCCACACCGGTCGAGTAACAGTTGACCCCAACGGCCAACCGTGCACCGAGTCTCGCGAGCCGAACTCCCAGCGGGCCGTCCCATCGGGGGCGCGGACGAAAAACCGGCGAATACCCCACGGCTCCGTTGTCAAGGGATGAACAACCTCGTAGCCGCGGCGACGGGCCTCCGCGTAGGCGTCATCGACGTCGTCGACCTTGACGGTGAGCAGGGGGTTCTCGGGCGATGTCGCGTCCCGCGAAACGAGCTGAATGTGCTCCCCGGTGTTGGGCACGACGAAGCGGGTGACCCAGTCGAGGCCCATGTCCTCCCCCTTGAGCCCGAGGTAGTCCGCGTAGAAGGCCCTCGCCTCCTCGATGTCGGGCACTGTGAGGTCAGTCGTGATGCGGATGATGTGCACGGGCTTGTCCCGTCGTTGATGTCTCTCAATCGTGCCGCTCGGCCCCGATGGGTGTCCACCGCAAACGACCCAACGCAGGCCAGTGCCGATCTTTGACAGATGTGGGTGCAGAGCGGACCCGACAATTGGAAGTCTTGCGGGATCATCGAAAGGGGAACACCGTGTGCGCTTCTCGCTGTGACGCTACCGTTTAGCCACGGAGGTAATTATGCAGAATCTCTCGGCTTCAGCCGGAAAGTCAGGAGAGAAGCCAGTCATCGTGCTCATGGCGAGTTGTCTGCTGGGACCGGCAGCTTGGGACCCAGTCGCATGTCACCTGCGAACGCTCGGGTGGGATGTAGTCATTGCCCCGGACGAGGGATTCGCCCCATCGACTCCGGAGGAGGCCGCAATCGCGTACGCTGCGGCCGTCCCCTCCGATTACCCGGTGATCTTGGTCCCGCATTCCAATGCCGGCAGTTTCATTCCTGCCCTCATCGCATCACGGAACATATCCTCAGTTGTATTCGTGGACGCTGTGGTCCCGGTCGAATCGGGTACTCAGCGGATCGTTCCCGCAGTTCTCGTTCCTAGCCCGGCCACCCGATCACTCATAGAGGCGAAACAACCGACATTACCGATCGGTTTCCTACTCGGACAGCTTGAGATCGAAGCCGGATGGAACGAAACGCCATCCGGATACCTCGCCTTCGGTAGCACCTACGCGGAGGAACAACGCAGAGCCGAAGCCGAAGGATGGCCGGTCGCAACCCTGGACGGCCGACACCTCCACATGCTGATCGACCCAGAGCGCGTAGCTTCGGAAATCATCGCGCTGATTCGTTCGTAGGCCGGACGGACGATGGCCGTGAGCGGCATCAGCCAATTGGTTACGTGAGCGCTTTCTTGAAAAAAGCAGCGGAGTCCTCGTACCCTAACGCTAGATAAAACGGTGCGGATCGGCGACTTGCTAGAGCAACGTATGCCGCGCCGCATCGATTTGCCCAGTCCTCCGCAGCGGTCATCAATGCCTTCCCCACCTCTTTGCGCCGCCAGCCATTTGCGACCATGACTTCTTCCACCCACGCAACGGGAGCATTTGCGAGGAAGGACGGATGGCAAGAAACGAGGATGTACCCCAGGACAGTTCCGCTCGCACTTTCCGCGACGAAAAGGACGCTCCCGGCGATGTCATTTAGCGCCGCGAAGGAGGCCTGAAATGCTTGGTGGTCTGGGATTACCTCCGGAGGAAAATCCTTCACAAGCGAAAAAACTTCTTCCGCGTCGTCAGCACGGGCCCGGCGAACCACATAACCAATCTCCGACATACGCCGAGGTTAGCGGTGATGATGGGCGATCCTGAGCGCGGGTTCGCAAGCGTGACGGTTGGCGGTTATTGGTAGGCAGCTCCTGGGGGAGCGCCGATCCGGATGGGTCGCGATGCCCGTATACCCTTGCCCTACCCGGAAGGGTTCGCGCTTAGGAGCGTTGATCGCGAGCCGTTGTTGCCCCGGTAGTACGGCGGAACCTTCCACAGGGCCGCTGGTCCGGAATAGCTGTCAAAATCGGAATTGAGTTCGCGCACCGTGGTGCCCCCAGGCAGATTCGAACTGCCGCCCCAGCCTCCGGAGGGCGGAAGCTAGGCGCGGTCTGCACCGATAACGCCCGAACTCCCGCCTACTTGCTGGGTTCCAAAGTGACCTCGGATGTGCTTGATGACCCCGTGCCTGCCTCAGTTGTTGCCATTCTGTTGCCACCGGGATGCCGCGGCTCCGCCTTGCGGAAAGCGTGGACTTCAGATCAGTAGTGTTCGCGGGCCTGCAGGATGACGATGTGGTCGTCGGTGACGTAGTAGACCAAGCGGTTGACGTCATCGATGCGGCGCGACCACGCGCCGGAGAGGATGTGCTTGAGGGGCTCGGGCTTGCCGATGCCAGCGAACGGATCGCGCAGCGCGTCGGTGATCAGCTGGTTGATGCGCTTGAGAGTCTTGCGGTCCTGGGTCTGCCAGTAGACGTAGTCCTCCCACCCATTGGGGTCGAAGGCGATCGTCCGCGTCACGCGTCCAGGAGATCGTGCTGCTCGAACTCGCCGCGCCGGGCACGCTCGATCGCAGCGAGCAGCCGCTCGGCGTTCGCGGGGTTCCGCAGCAGGTAGGCCGTCTCGGTCATCGCGTCGTAGTCGTCCTTCGACACGATGACCGCGTTTCCATGCCGGGACACGACCTCGACGACGGTGTGATCATCGTTGACCTGCTGGATGAGCCCGAACAGGTTCTTTCGTGCTTCGGTCGCGGTGATTGCCGACATTGTCGCCTCCGGTAAGTAGTACTCGATAGCGTACCACTCAATGGTGACATGGCGGGATCGCAGAGGAAGGTTGATCGTGGGGCTTCCTCTGCATATTCCACGGGCTGGAATACGCAAAGGAACAGCTGGGGCTGGTTTTTTGCCGATCAGCCGCCACCCCCGCGCTGCGCGCGCTTCCCAACCTCCCACACCCATCGCAAGCTCTTGGAGTGGGAGGTTGGGAAGTAAAGGGGTGCGGCAAATAAGCAAAAAGTTGAGGGATGAAGTCGATGTGGTGAGACGCGGTGAGTGAGTTGCCGGTCGTCGAGTTGATTTGTTCGAGATAGCGTCAGCGCCCCGACGTACTGTCGAATCATGGGAAGCATCAGCGCGTACCAAACCAAATCAGGCAAGCGCTACCGAGCGATGTTCCGAAAGCCTGACCACGCTCAGACCCAGAAGCGCGGTTTCAAGACCAAGCGCGAGGCAGAGTTGTTCCTCGCGAGTGTCGAGATCGACAAGAGTCGCGGTGCCTACATCGACCCTTCAAAGTCGCGCGTGCTTGTAGGGGAGTGGCTCGACGCTTGGATGGATGGCCGCGCAGACTGGCGCGCAACGTCAAGCGAGCGAGCTCGCGGTATCGTCGCGCTTCACATCAAGCCCTCGCTCGGCGGCTACCCGCTCGGCTCGTTGACCCATGGCGCGGTCCAGGGCTGGGCTGGTGGTCTCTCCAAAACGCAGTCTCCATCGAGTGTGCGGAAGATCGTCAACGTGCTTTCCGGCAGTCTGCAGATGGCGGTGAAGGACGGACGGCTCCCCGCCAATCCAGCCCACGGGTTGAATCTTCCCAAGGTTGGTAAGCCCGTCAAACGGTATCTGACCCACGATGAAGCCCGGGAACTCGCCGACGGCGTCGATTCGCTCGGCAAGGGTATGTACCGGGGTGAGCGCAACAACTACGGCCTCCTGGTGAAAGTACTTGCGTATTGCGGGCTGCGCTGGGGCGAGGCATCTGGGCTGAGGGTTCAGGACATCGACTTCGCTCGCGGCCGGCTCGAAGTTCAACACACAATCGTCGAAGTCGATGGAGTGCAGCTGGACTCCGAGCCTAAGGACTACGAGGCCAGATCGATCCCGGTGCCGGCGTCGATCCTGGCCGACCTGAAATCCCACGTCGAGGGTAAGGAAGGCGGTTCACCGGCTTTCGCGGCAGCCCGTGGTGGTTGGCTGCGCGGCCGCGTTTTCCGGCGCGGTTGGCTCGACGACGCCGCGAACATGATCGGCCAGGATGGGCTGACGCCTCACGAACTGCGGCACACAGCAGCGAGTCTCGCGATCAGTGCCGGGGCGAACGTCATGGCCGTCCAGCGGATGCTCGGCCATGCGTCGGGCGCAGTGACGCTCGACGTGTTCTCAGATCTGTTTGACAACGACCTCGATGCGGTGTCGGCGGCACTCGACAAGGCGATCGTTCGCGCGGGGATGAAGTCGCTCAGCAGATGGCACGGAAGGAGGTGGCGAGCGATTCCCTGTTGTGAGGGCGGATTATCTCGGGGTCGCATCTGGAACCGACAGGCATGCGTGCAATCAAGCGATGAGATCGGCCGCTGCACCGTTGATGGGAGGTAAACCGAGATACTCCCGCTAGCCTGCTAATGAGTTCGTGTAGCTCTTCCATTCCACGATCTGGCGGAACACAACTGAGCGGCCGAAACTCGTTCCATCGTCGGGATAGATTCCAAAATGGTCCAGATAGTCGATCAGCATCTCGCGGGTCATGCGGTCTCGTTTCAGGCGAGCCGTGTATGCCTGCGTCTGCTCGAAAGGCTGCACCTCGCCGAAGGCGTTGAAATCCCAGCGCCCATCGGCTGCATAGCTGTAGACGGTGCGGATATTCATGCCGGGCGTGGTGCCCTCGGGTCCCGCCATTTTGAACTCCGTGATGGCGTGGCCGGCGGCCGAACACGGATGGTGCTGCCCGCTGACCCAGCGGCAATCGAGCACTCGGCTCAGGTAGTCATTGGAGAGGTCACTGCCGTCTCGCGAGTTGTTGAGGTAGGCGGTCCAGTCCCCGTGTTCGATGAGCAATTCAACGGTCCACGGCGATTGGACCGGGTCCAGGGCTGTAAGGCAGTGCGGGAATGCGCCGCCAGGGGATGTCTCGAGCTTTTGTTCAAGACCGGTTTTCCATTCGACGAGGGCCGCGACAACTTCGTCCAGGGGCCGGTCTAGGAAAGCGACGCCTCCACCGACCGGGGCTAGCTCTCCGTCTAGGAGCCAACGATGAACTTCGGCCATTTAGGAATGCTCTCACAAGTGCACGTGGAGCTATTAGTAAGTGTTGCCAAAGTGTTGCCACGAGGGTGATTCGCCGGTGGTGTCGGGATCGGCACGACCCACCTAACCAACATTTTCGTATGGTGCCCCCAGGCAGATTCGAACTGCCGCCCCTGCCTCCGGAGGGTGTTTTGAGCACTAATTGACGCTCAGAGAAACGCTGAAAACCCCGGAAATACGGGGGAAATAGCTCATATCAACTCGGATGAATCAGGTAGTTCTGTGGGCAAGTGTGGGCAAAATGTGGGCAAAACCTAGTCGTCAGCTTGAAGAGCTCCAGCAGGGTATCCCGTGTCTGAGTCGTAGTGCTGCTCTAACGATTCCGGATCCTGCTCCGGACGATGAAGGACAATGAAATTTACTGCCTGCATTGGGAGAGGAAACATACTCCCGGGAAGCGAGGTGGGAAACGGAGGCCCTTCAATCTCCACCTTCAGCGTTTCGCCGGTGGGCAGATGAGCAATCGCTATTACTTGCGGTTTGTCTGTGACGGCCTGACTATTTTCCCTGAAGTCGTAGTGCTGCTCCAGTGACGTCTCATCCTGCCCCAGACGGTAATCGAAGCAAGGGAGCAATTCCCCGTTGAGGTAACTAAACCAGTTCCCCTCGATCGTGCGCTGGAATGGTGGTCCCTCGAGATCTACCTCCATGGTCTCGCCCATGAGGCCATGCAAAATTGCTTTCACTTGCGCTTTGTCCGTCATGAGCTGACGATAACGAATTCCACGTCTGATTACTATCGGCGATCTCAAAGGGACCTGTCCGGGGTCGCTGTGACGCCGTGAGCCGGCCCTCTTACGGACTAGCGCGTGAGATCGACTTGTCCCGATTGCCTGACACGCTGCGAGATAGCGGGGGAGGACATCGTGCAATGGTGGTGCCCTGAATATGAGCGAACCGTCTAAAGCGTCCGACGAGGCCGGCCGCCTTGCTCGCGGATCCAGTCCCACTCGCGGGAGAACAGGGTATAGATACCCGGGCCGAGGATCTCAAACGTGCAAGTCTGACCGACTGCGTTGATCGCCTCATACAGATCGTTACTCAGTACGCGGTGCCCATCATCGGGACTGCCCCGGGTTCAGTTGACTCGGTGGGTTAGTGGTTTCACGCGGCGTTGAGGGCCATGTTTATGGTCTCAAACTCGATTGGGGTGAGTTTACCGAGGCCGCGTTGCCGACGCTTCCGATGGTAGGTCCGCTCGATCCAGACCACGATCGCCAGGCGCAGTTCCTCTCGGGTGGACCATCGCTGCCGGTCGAGGACGTTCTTCTGCAGGAGAGCGAAGAAGGACTCCATCGCGGCGTTGTCGCCGCAGGCGCCGACGCGGCCCATCGACCCAGTGATGCCGTTGTTCTTCAACACCCGCACGAACGCGTTAGAGCGGAATTGCGAGCCTCTGTCCGAGTGCAGAATCGTGCCGGCGATGTCGCGTTGCCCGATCGCGTTGCGGGCCGCCGCGACGGCCAGGGACGCTTTCATCCGGGAGTCGATCGAGTAGCCGACGATCTTGTTCGACCAGACGTCCTTGATCGCGCAGAGGTAGATTTTGCCTTCATCGGTGCGATGCTCGGTGATGTCGGTCAACCACAGCTGGTTCGGGCCTGTCGCGGTGAAGTTGCGCTGGACGTGGTCGTCGTGGACGGGCGGGCCGGCTTTGCCCCTCAGACCGCGTTTCTTCGCGAACACGGACCAGAGCCGCTGCTGGGAGCACAACCGCCAGACCCGGTTCTCGCCCGCCTTCAAACCCGCATGGTTGAGCTCGTCGGCGATAAACCGGTAGCCGAACGCGGGGTCGTCCTGGTGGGCGTCCCACGCCGCGTTGGTCAGGTGCGCGTCGTCCCAATCGCGTTGCGTGACCGGGTTTCGGAGCCACTGACAGAAAGCTTGTTTGGAGAAGTGCAATACCCGGCAGGTCACCGTGACGGGGACCCCGTCGACGGCCAGTTCGCGGACCAGCGGGTACATCATTTTGGGTTGACATCCCGGGAGAGATACGCGACCGCGCGGCGCATCACCTCGGCTTCCTGCTCCAGCAGCCGGATCCGTTTCCGCGCCTCCCGCAGCTCAGCGGACTCCTTCTCCGTGACGCCGGGCTTCACCCCCTCTTCGACGTCGGCTTTCTTCAGCCAGTTCGCCAGGCACGACTCGGAGATCCCGAAGTCCCTCGCGATCTGATTCAGCGGGGCTTCGTGCTTGCGAGCGACCGCGACGACATCGCGCCGGAACTCGGGTGGGTAGGGCTTGGGCATGGTGACATCCTTCCAGCGGAAACGAATCTCCACAGGTCAGGAGTCAACCAAACCGGGGGCAGTCCCTTTCCTACAAGCGCGGACACAAGTATTTGACCTGCGTCGTCGACCACAACTCAGGCCGACTCGTTTGGGCGGCCCCGGGGCAGGACAAAGCGACTTTGGGTACGTTCTTCGATGCGCTCGGCCCGGAACGCTCAGCCCAGATCACGCATGTTTCCGCGGACGGGGCCGCGTGGATCGCCGCTGTCGTCGCCGTGCGCTGCCCCAACGCGATCCGCTGCGCTGACCCGTTCCACGTCGTCAAATGGGCCACCGACGCCCTCGATGAGGTACGCCGGGCGGCATGGAACGATGCCCGGAAAGCCGCCCGACTGGGCGACGCCAGACGCACTCGGGGCCGACCTCCGAAGGACGCCCCGCCCCGCCCGGACAGCGCCCGCGCCGCCGGGGTGAAGAACTCCCGCTATGCGCTTTGGAAGAACCCGGAGAACCTGACCGAGAAACAGAAGGTCAAGCTCGCCTGGATCGTGCAGACCGACCCCAGGCTCGGCCGGGCCTACTACTTGAAAGAAGGTCTCCGCGTCATCTTCAAACTCCCGATCGATGAAGCAGGCGAAGCACTCGACAAGTGGGTCGGCTGGGCCAGACGTTGCCGCATCCCCACGTTTGTGAAACTCCAACGCAGCATCGTGAAACACCGGGCCGCGATCCTCGCCTCGATCGAGCACGGCCTCTCCAACGGCCGCGTGGAATCAATGAATACCAAGATCCGACTCATGACCCGCATCGCCTTTGGCTTCGCTTCCCCCGACGCCCTCATCGCCCTCGCGATGCTCAGCCTCGGCGGCCACAAACCGGTACTCCCCGGCCGGATTTAACCCACGGAAGAGTCAGGAGAGCCGGTAATCAGCGTCTTATTTGTGACTCGGTTACGTCCTGCCGAGGGTGCGACTGTTACGATTTCAGTAGATTTCATGAGTTCGTTTTCCTTACTTGATCGTTGGGTTTTCGGGCAATTTGGGCCAGTGGGAGTTACAGCTCCTGCTGGCCTTTTGTTTGCAGTCATTACGCGACTGCTGTGCGGTCGGTCTGCGTGCGTACCGAGCCTTCGATCCATTCGATAACGTCTGATTCCCTGTAGAGCACACGTTTTGGCGAGGGCTTGAGGAATCGGGGCGATAGGCCGATGAAGCGCCGTTGTGCCAGTGCACCGGGGGTCATTCCCGGCATAAGTTCGCAGACTTGCTCGGGTGATAGATATTTGTCCATTGCTGCTCTCCTGTTTGGTGTACGGTGTCACACTATTATGACTCACACCAATCGGGATTGCAAGCACACACTCATCCGGATATATTTGAGGCATGAGCGAAACTAGCGCGCGAGGCGCCTTCCCATCTGCGGACGAAGCTTTCGCTGCAGCAATCCGGGCAAAGCGTGAGGCCAAAGGTTTGACGCAAGAGGATCTGGCGAAGCACATGACAATGCGCGGCTTCGACTTTCATCAACAGACGATCTACAAAATAGAAAAGGGCTCCAGGAAGGTCACGGTCGGTGAGGCGGTGAGCCTTGCCGAGGCGGTTGGGGTTCCCGTTGAGACCTTGGCCGACCAGTTTCCCGGGTCTCCCGAGTCACTAGCCAATGAAGTTCGCCACACTGGGCGCGACTACGCGGAAGCGCTATTCGACACCGTGGAGCAAATGCGGACGCTCAAGTATCAACGGTTGGCCTACACCGAGGCGCTTCGGCTGTATTCCGAACAGCCGACTGCATGGGTCGATGACGCTGAGGGGAACAAGGTGCCTCTTGATCAAATATGGGCACCGCTCGCCCTGTTCGCTGGAATCGGTGACTACTCAACTGCATGGAACGAGCTGCTATCCGACTACCGAGTGCAGATCACGCTAAAGGCGGTTGGCTGGGACCCCGAGGATATGGGCGATGAAGAGAAGCGGATCTAGCAAATGCCTAGCGTCACTCCGTATGAGACCGCGGCGGGCAAGCGGTACAGGGTGCGTTATCGGAAGCCTGACCGCTCCCAGACAGACAAACGCGGGTTCAAGACAAAGCGTGAGGCAGAGCTGTTTCTAGCCTCTGTGGAGGTCGCTAAGAGCCGCGGCGCCTATGTCGATCCGACTCGTGCACGAGTCACGGTGGCCGAGTGGATGACAACCTGGACAGCCACACGATCGGATCTCCGCCCGTCGACGCTCGACCGGATAGAGGGAATCATCCGGCGTAACATCACGCCTCCCCTGGGGAGCATTCCGATAGGTGATCTGAACCGTCTACGCGTCCAGGAGTGGGCCTCTCAGCTCTCGGAAACTCAGTCGCCGTGGTCTGTGCGAAAGATCGTCAACACCCTGTCAGGGGCGCTGCAGCTGGCCGTAGATGACGGGCGAATAGCAGCCAACCCCGCGGCCAGGTTGAAGCTCCCCAAAGTGTCCAAGAATCAGAAGCGATATCTGACCCACGAGCAGGTTCACGCGCTGGCCGCGGCCGTTGACAAGCGCGGGGACGGATACGGGACCATCGTCCTCGTGCTGGCCTACTGCGGGCTCCGCTGGGGAGAGCTGGCGGGGCTGACTGTGGGCAGTGTGGATCTCGACCGGTCCCGGCTTGAGATCAAGAACACGATGATCGAGATCAACGGATACCTTGAAGCCTCCACACCAAAGGATTACGAGGAGCGGTCGATACCCGTTCCCGAATTCCTGCTCGAGTACCTTGAGGGAGCGCGTGCCGGCAGACAGCCCGATGCGACTTTATTCGTGGGCATGAAGGCCGGGGGAGTGCTCCGCAATCGGGTCTTCCGTCGAGGCTTTTTCGACCCTGCAGCCGACGAGATCGGTGTGCCAGGGCTTACACCGCACGAGCTGCGTCACACCTGCGCCAGCCTTGCCGTGAGTGCCGGGGCGAACGTGAAAGCGCTGCAGAGAATGCTGGGGCACAGCTCCGCCAAAGAGACGCTAGACACGTACGCCGAACTGTTCGATACCGATCTCGACAGCGTTGCGGTAGCGCTGAATCAGGTGGTAACAAATTTGAATGTGGGCAAAATGTGGGCAAATGGTGAAAAGCCGACCCTGCGCCTTGTGGATAAGGAGCCTTCGATCCCAATGAATACGGGCTTTTTATGGTGGTGCCCCCAGGCAGATTCGAACTGCCGCCCCTGCCTCCGGAGGGCAGTGCTCTATCCCCTGAGCTATGGGGGCCCAAGTGCACCTCAACGTTACCAGCCCGCTGCCAGCCGCACGGTCGGGTCGAAACGTAGGCTGGTTGTATGACCGATTCCTCCTGGCGCGACCGATTGCGAGCGCTGCCCGTCTTCAGCGGCCAACTGCCGACTTTTGATACGGATGCCGCCCCGGCGGACCCGACTTCACTGCTCACAGAGTGGCTGGGATTCGCTCTCGACTCCGGGGTGTCTCAGCCCCACGCTATGGCCATCGCTACCGTAAGCACCGAAGGTGCGCCATCCGCCCGCACCCTTCTTCTCAAGGATGTGACGCCAGAGGGCCTGTGGTTCGCCACCCTGTCGTCGAGCCCCAAGGGACGCGACCTCGTTAAGAATCCGCGCGCAGCCCTCCTCTTGTATTGGCGGGAACAAGGGCGGCAGATCCGCGTGGTGGGCGACGTGGAGCCCGGCTCGCGCGAGCTCGCTCGCATCGACTTTCTCAAACGGCATCCCAACGCCCGGGCGATTGCGGCAGGCGGCCAGCAGAGCGAGCCGCTGCCGGCGACGGATGCGGAATACGAGGCCGTGGTGGGTGCGGCTCGCGAGCGCATCGACGCCGATCCCGACTACGTACCCGATGAGTGGCAGGCCTACCTTGTGCGCCCGGTGGAATTCGAGTTCTGGCAGGCCGCGCGTGAGCGGGACCAGCTTCGGCTGCGCTACCGACGTGACGGAGACGGCTGGGTGCGCGACCTGCTCTGGCCGTAGCTGCCCTTAGCCTCGATCCACCGACCGACTCGGGGTGGCTGCCTGATTTCGATTTAGGTGGGATTGTTGGTCGCGGGCAGGACTGAGCGTCGGGCCTCGC
>NZ_JAXCHU010000012.1:0-79611 GCF_035984695.1 Glaciihabitans sp. GrIS 2.15 | reverse complement strand
GGCCCGGGCGAGCTCAGACATTCAAGCGTTCGTCGCGTCCATGAAAGGTAGATCGAATCTGAATTCCGACAAATATGGCGCCCGCAGGCGGGACGGTGGGCGGGCACTTCCCGGCTGTTTCTGGGATCGAGCTCACGGCTGCCGGTCGGAGCACCGTTTAGGTGCCCCGACATTAAGCCCGATGCCCGGGCGTCTTACGGACACGCTCAAAGGTGTCGTTTCGCCATCCCGGTGTCTTCATCCGTAGAGAGTGGAACGTGCCATAGGTTTGCAAATTGGTGAGGGTTCCCATCTTTCAAGATCGTTCGGATGTGTTCGTGGCTGCTGATTCTGTTGTCTCTGTGTCTGAACTTTCCGGGTAATTCCGGAGTTGTTGTTCAAAATTTCAAGACATTCGAAACAACCCCATCGCAGTGCAGCTGCGTGGACATGTCCTTTGTCCCAACGAACATGTCGGTGTCAACGCGGACAAGTTAGGTGTCAAGGGATACGAGGAGCCGACCCCTTGGGAACGATGTGCCACGCGACGACAAATTAGGTGGCACAACGACAAGTTGGGTGGCACGGGACACGCGCGACATGATGAGTGGCACAACGACACGAATATGGCACGCGCGACAAGATGAGTGGCACAACGACAAGATAAGTGGCACGGGACAAAAGGACTGTCCCGTGCCCTTCAATCTGTCCGATTGACAGGTGAGTTGTCCGCCGAGATCACCGCGTTTTCGGGGCAACGTGGTGTTGCAGGAAAACACACTGATGGGGGATCTGTGCCATTCATTTTGTCCAAATCGGAGATCTCGGCAAACGCGACGCTGATGTTGATAGGCCGAACGCCGGCCTTCTCAGCTCCTATTGTCGAGGTCCTCCGGCGAGGTGCTCCAGCGAGGAAATTGACGCTGTGACCGTCGAGCTCAGGTGCCCGTAAGCGGAACGCTATCCGGACGTTTCTAGTGAACCCCGCCGGGGCTGCAGCGTCTCGCTCGGCGCGGTCAGCGATTGAAGTTCTTTCCACTCTCAGCATCACACTGCTGCCGTGCGCCAGGAACAGATGCAGCGTGATCGTCCATTCGCCGATCGTCCATGGTCGAGGAGGAGGAGTTCGGGCCATCCATGCGTCGATTGGTTGGCCAAGGTGCTCAGTGAGATTTGCGTGTATCTTCTCGTGGCCCCTCAGGGTGCGGGGGTCATTCGAGCGCATTGAGCTGTAGGGATGCAAGCTGATTGTCCTTTGCCACTTAACTTGTCGTTTTGCCACCTAACTTGTCGTCTCCCTCTTTGCCATCTAGTTGGCCAATTTCCATGTCCGTGGTCATGGCAGCAGGATCACTTTCCCATTTAAGGTGCGGGATTCGGCAAGTTCCAGAGCTGCGACGACATCAGTCAAGGGGAAGCGGGCGGCGATGTTTGCGGTGAGGATACCGTCGCGGACGAGTTCGAAGACGTGGGTGAGGTCTTCGTCGAGGTGGGCGCGATAGCGGGCCTTATTGCTGTTGTGGCCAGCCCACAGGTCGTAAAAGGTGGCGTGCTTGCCGTTAGGGAGCGCTTTCCAGGTCAGGATGCGGGTCAGGTGCTTCAGGAACGGCAGCCACATGTTCCCGGTACCACTGACCGCATCGATGATCGCGTACGACACCAGCGTCCCCCCGGGGGCGAGCAGGGACCAGGAGGTGCGGGTCGTAGCGCCGCCGACGTTATCGAAAGCGGCTGCGACCCCTCGCGATGCGATTCCCCGCACCGTGTCCGCCAGGTGCGGATCGTTGTAGTCCACGGGGATGACGCCCGCGGCCTGCAACGCCTCGTGGTGGCGCGGCGATGCCGCTCCGATGACATGGATACCGGCGTGCAGGGCGAGCTGGATGAGGAGCCCACCGACGCCACCGTTGGCCCCGAACACGAGAATGGTGTCGCCGGGCTTCGTTCGCGCGGCGCGGTGCAGCATCTGCCACGCAGTCACCCCGTTCACTGTGACCGCTTCAGCTTGGTCGGCATTCACCCCTTCAGGCACGAGGATAGAGTCGCGTTCCTGGACTACGGCATGCGCTGTCCAGCCGCCGGTCTTCGTCAGTGTGGCCACCCGCTGACCGACGAGAGAAATGTCACCGCCGGGACCGACCTGAAGAACTGTGCCGACGAGGTCGTAGCCGGGGGTGAATGGGAAAGCGGGTTGGGAGAAGTAGCGACCATGTCGCATCGCTTGCTCCGCGTAAGAGATCCCCGTCGCCTCAACCGCGACGAGGAGCTCGCCCGTGCCGGGCGAACTTACGGGTGCTGTCTCGAGGACGAGGCCTGCCGGCTCGACAATGCCGGGTAGGACGACTCTGGTGGTCATCGCCGGGATGCTGGTTGTTATGGTCATGGTTCTCTCCTTGTGTGTGTGTTTGGTCAGTCATAAACGTAAGCAAGCGATAAAGAGTTGCCTCCGAGGTGGAAATTAGGGGGTGTGTTCGATGCCGGCAGTCAACGTGGACGCCCAGGACTGCGCGACGGCGGCAAGGTCAGCCTGGACGATCAGGTGACACAGCTGTCCGTACGCGATAAACCGCTGCACTTCTGTGGGTGCCGCATTCGAGGTGTCAGCTACTGCCGCGACCACGCCAGCCAGGCCTTCTTGTACCGCGGCCCGGACTGCCAGGATGCTGCTCGTGGTCTGCGCATGGGACTGCATCAGGATCAGGTCTCGGTCCGCGATCAAAGCGACGTAGGCATGCGTCATCGCAGATAGCCTCGCCTCTGGCTCCGTCGACGCGCATGCCTCACCAGCGGTGGCCATTGCGTCCGCCACCCGCGCGTACGTGTCCCGGACCGCGGCAATGAACAAGCCGAGCTTGTCCCCGAAGAGGCGGAACACATATGCCGGTGACACCCCCGCCTCCGCCGCGATTTCTGCAACGGGGGTGGCGTAGTAGCCCTTCTCCGCGAACACACGAACCGCCGCTCTCGTGAGTCGGGCTCGTTGCGCCTCTGCCGTAGAGCGGAGACCAGTTGCTGTTGTCATGTAACTGATTGAACAGTCACTTATGTGCTTTGTCAACACCTCTGTAGAAAATCTTTGTCGGAACGGCTGACTCGCGATGTATCGAATACGACCGGTACAGCCCAAGTACCACGCCATAGGTTTCGGTAAAAGAAGATCTCGCCACTGCACTCGGCGTCGATTGGGCACATCTGGCCCTATTCCGTCGGATTGGTAGTGATAGGTGCGACTTGTGACGCGCGTCCTCGCCATTCGACCGCGAAAACCGAGGAACCAGGCCGGCCGGGACCGAGGCTGATGATTCGTTCGAGTCGAAAGCCAGCATCAGTGTGAAAGCGGAAAACGGCCTTCACCAGCGAAATCATCTTCTTCGGAATAGACGATCGTAAAAAATTCAGTGATCACCGTAGCTTCATCGAGGTCAAGAACTCCCCACGCCTTCAAAAACGTCGCATAAAGATCGGCATGAATTCTCTTCCAATATTCCACCGATAGATCGCCTTCACCTTCGGCCTCTGCAATCGCGGCAGGAATATCCTTGAATTTATTGGTTACGATCTCGTGAGTTTGAAGAATGCACTTAGGCTTACCGTCACTGTCTAGGCAGATCCAATAGTTTCCGGCTTGAGGAAGAGGATCGCCGGCAGAAAGAAAGTCTTCTACCAAGCTGCTGCCGGCGGTCTTTTTTCCACTACGGAACAGCCCAAGCAACTCATCTGTGATTTGTGGATTGCCTGCATAACCAACTGAAACGACCGCATCACGCAGGCTTTCTTTCCCACCGATAGAGTCGGCGTACTTTTGCCAAAATGCGAGCTCTTCAGGTTTGAGATTCACTGATCGGCACCCTTCTCTTCCCCCAGTGGGGGAGAAACGAATCGTTTTGATAAGTAGGAACCCATTCCAGGCTCCTTAATTGGTGGAGGCGGAGGGAGCCGAACCTCTCCTGGGACAGTTGTGACGTATCCAAAATAGATTGGTCGCGCTGCTTCCACACGGCCCCACTATGAGTGCACCGCAATCGCGGTCCAACTCGACAGAAGCTTTCGGGCAACTCCATCCTGGGACTTGGTGTAGCTATTGCCGTGGAAGCCAACCGGCTACGCGGCCGTTGAACCAGTCTGGGCGTTCCAGCGCGATTCCGTGCCCACAGCCGTTGACAATCTCAATCTCACTGGCAGGCAGCGCTGTGTGAATGACCGCAGCGGAGTCACGCATCAAGGCGCGTTCTCGCCGTCCGACCATCACGAGTGCTGGACCGCGAAACTCTGACCACGCTGCCGGTAACTCGAATCGCATGTTGTCCCCAACGGCGGCGAGCAGCGTAGCTTTCGAAATGTGGGCGCTTGTGTGAATGTAATCTTCCATCAGCTCCGGGGGCACAAATAACTCCCGAGCCTGCACTCGGGCGAACCTGCGATTTCGTGCCAGGGGTGCGGCAGCCCCGAGTGCGCGGAGAATGAGCCCCGTAAAGGGCATCGCTTTTGCCTGGGCGCTGACAACCATCGCCCGATCTACGAGTTCGGGGTACCTGGACGCAAGTTCGATAGTGAGCTGTGCGCCCAAGGAAAATCCGATGACGGCCGCGGGGGTCGAGCCGCCACACGACAACACCTGGCGGAGAGCATCCACCGTCTCGGTGTGTGACCGGTACGGCTCATCGGCGCTCTGGCCATGGCCGGGAAGATCGGGCACCAGCACCTTGTACTCCGATTCGAGGCTCCCTCGAAGTGATTTCCACATCCACCCGGCTACCCCGCCGCCGTGTAAAAGAAGCACTCGAGAGCCGTCTTGGGGACCGAAGCTACTTACATGCATAATGATGATGCTCTCACCAGGCCAGGCGGTCATGTTGAAGCGCCCGTAAGCCGGACGGTAAACGGGCGTTCGGTGCTTACTGAGATTCCCAACGAGTTTCGCCGTCTTTCTTCGATGAGGTCGCATATAAGACTTGATTTCGCGCCACCCTCATCGAGGCCTGATGGTCGGGATGAATGTGCGCTGTGAAATGGTTGACTCCGTTTAATCGCAACCATGCGGCCATCGCCCGAGTGGCCTCAGAAGCGATTCCCTGCCCTTGCCAGCGCGGTGAAATCAGCCAAGCGATATCAGCCACGAGCCTCCCACTGTCGTATTCGACGGTTGCCTGTACGAACCCCACTGGCTTCCCTGCGTCTCGCTGGATGACAACCCAGTTCAACCACCACTGCGAACCATCATCGGAGTGCCCCACTGTTTGCGCGGCGTATCGGTCTGCCAACAGCTCCAGAGACGGTGCGTTGCCGCCGGTGTAGTCATACAGCGAAGGCTCGGCCAGAACCTCCACCATCGAAAGAGCATGCTCAACAGACAGTGGTTCCAACAAAAGTCGTGCAGAGATGATGGGTTCAGATGCAGGCCAATCCATTGCTCGAGAATGACACAGTCCTCAGTCGCGGCGACCTAAGGAACGCTTAGCGGGTTGCGCTTTCGGTGAGGAACATCTTTGCCGAGGAGAGAAACCTCTCGGGCTGGTCCACCCAGGGGTAGTGTCCTGCAGCTTCGATGACGGACGCATGGCCGGCGGGGAACAAATGGGCGAGGGCCACGACTGGAGCTACTCCCGTTAGGCCGTCATCGGACCCCGCAAGGACGAGAACGGGAGCGGCAACACCCCCGAGACGCGTGGCGAGGTCGGGCGGAGGGTCAACGCTGCCGAAGTCCGCCGCTGCGCGATAGCTCCACGCGCCGAGACGTGCATGTTCCTGTTGCGCGTCGCCCCAGGCGGCGTAGCCAACAGGAGCGGCAGCTCTCTGCCACGCTGTCAAGCTTTCGTCGCTGTCCGCGTCGGCGCTGGAGAGCAGCAGTGAAAGAGCGTCGTCGTAAAGGGACTCCCCTCGACGACGCGCGCGAATCTCCTCACGGTCCGACAAGACATCGACGAGGTAGTCGGCCGGTGGTGTGATGAGCAGCATTCGGTTGACGTGGTCGGCGAACTGGGCACCGTACGCAATTGCCAGACGGGTACCGGCCGAGTGGGCGACAAGTGATATCCGCTCCAGATGAAGCTCCCGCCGAAGAGCGTCGAGGTCCCGCGCCTGGTACCAGAACGATCCGTGCCGCTGATCGTCAGGGACAGGACTTTTTCCGACACTTCGCAGATGCGGGACAATCACCCGGCGATCTTCAGCGAGACCCGCAAGGTCGCCCAGATAATCGGGATGCCGGCCAGCACCACCGGCAAGAACGACGAGCACTTCGCCGTTTCCATGTTCCTCGTAGTGAAGATCGGTTCCGTCGGCACCCCGATACGTTGTCATTGCCCAAATCATACAATTCGGGCCACTAGCCGAACCCCCAGAGCGACACCGCGCCGAGTCTTTTGAGGAACCTCTATGAAACGCAACATAGTGTCATCATCGTCCTCGTCGACCGACTCGGTCACGACCTCGAGCCCTCCATCCTCATCGGCGGATGGGCGACCTTCGTGCGAGTCGGCGGGGAGATCAGCCTCGACATCGACCTGCCCTACGAATCCCAACTCGGCGGCAAGCTATGCCTCAATGTGGAGGTACTCGCCGAATATCCTGACGAGCTCTCGTTCGAGAAATGGACCCTACTGCGGCTTGAGGCTCACATCGCGACCAAGATCGCGGCGCTCCTGAAGCTCGACTGCGTCGACCCGGCGCTTGCGGCGGAGGTTCTCGCTCGTGCCGCTACCGTCGACATTTAGGAGCTGCCCACCATGATCGGCGGGGTGTTCAACCTGACTGCCAAGATCGTAAGACTGTCGAAAGTCGACCAGAAGCGTGTACCCGCGGCTCTGAAGCCGACCCGGCGAATTGGCTGGGCAAACTTCACTGACGAGCTGGGATGACGGGGATACTCAGTGTGGCTGGCATGTCCGCGCTCCAATGGACGGTGCATCTTCCGGTGCCGCTCGGGCGGTAGTGGGCAGGAAAGTGGCCGAAAAGCGGGTTTCGGGGTTCGAGATACCGACCCGCGATTAATAGTCGCAGCGAGTCGCCGGCCCGGAAGAGAGTCGAAGACGCTGTTAGTGGGATCTGTAACTCAACCGGATCGTTGCCCATGGGCTCGGACTCACGGAATCCATGCTCCGGCCGGTGTGTCGCCGACAGCGCAGCATCCAGTTTTCGGAGCGAAAGGCGTAGCTGACCCGCCGCGAGGCGATCGCGACCGTAACCATACGACCCTTCGAACGGAACGTACTCTGCGCCGCTCCACTTCTCGACACCGACGAACAGGCTCGCGTCGGTCGCGCCCGCTATCGATGCCCAGAGCCGCACGACCATGGGGCCGGTGATCTCGGTGTCTTTAGTGAAGCCGATGGCGAAGCTCGCGGCGTTCCGCTTCAGATCGAAGCTCACCGAACCGTCGTGGCCCGGGGCATCACGCAACTCTCCCGCTTCGGAGAGATGCAAGCAGCGCCACTGAGTACGAGCGAGAGGCCATTCCTGTTCACTGCGCACCTGGGTGATCACGTCTCGGCGCTCGCGCACTTCAAGACGCACCGGCGGGATTGGTGCGCCTTTCGTGCCCTTGAGATGGCGATCGAGGAACTCCAGCTGCGCCGCACCTGCCTCGGCGCTGTAGAACGTCGTCCACTTCGGACCGCGATGGATATAGACATGCTTGTCGCGGGAGCTGGCCCGATCAAACGCTCGCATCGAGCCCACGCTGTGCAGGTTGCCGTCAGAGAAGCTTGCACACACCAACATCGGCACCTCGATGCCGGCGAGATTGGGTGTCATGGCGTCCCACCACTCGTCACGTAATGGATGCTTCGGACGCTCCGCTCCGATGTCCTCCGACAGTCGAACTGCCAGTTTGGTACCGAACTGCCAGATCAGGCTGAACCCGTCTTCGACAATTCCGCCCGGGGTCATCAGATCCCGGTAGGCATCGGTGAACCCTTCCCAGGGGCAGATCGCCTTCAGATGAGGAGGATGCAGCGCTGCGGCTTTGTACTGGGAGATCGCGAGGTACGAGACTCCGAGCATGCCCACGTTGCCGTTTGACCAAGGCTGGGTGCCTGCCCACTCGATGATCTCGTAGATGTCTTGCGCTTCCTGGTCAGAGAGCAGAGCCCCGACACCCTCGGACTTTCCTGCGCCACGGGTGTCGGCATTGAGCACGACATAGCCGTGCTGCGTCCACCACACCGGGTCGGGTGCTTCCCAACCAGTCTCGCTCGACAAGCGCAACGGCTGGGTCTGGTTCATCAAGCGATACTGGGGGCTCGGAGACCAGCCCCACCACCTGCGTTTCGGGAGCACGTCCTTGCCATACGGATGCGCAGAGAGGATCACCGGGAACGGGCCATCTCCCGGCGGCCGATAGACGTTCACCCGAAGCACGACACCATCAGGCATCGTGACGCTGATGTTCTCATCCTTGATCAGCTCGGCCGGTGCCCCATACACAGTGACCGACGGCCGCAGGATGTTTCGCACCCGAGTGCGCGCGTAAGCGGCCGCACCGGGGCGGCACCAAGGATGATCAGGGTTGACAGACATCTGCATTCCGCACATGATTTTGATTGCTGTTCAAATGCATTAGAGCGCCACTCTATAGCGTCGGATATGCTCGTGTCTATGAGCCAGAAACAGCGAGGCGAAGAGAGCCGGCAACAGGTGGTGGGAGCGGCATCCCGGCGGGAAACCAAGCAACGTCTGCTCGACGCAGCTGTCAGTGAATTCGAGTCACACGGCTACACCGCGACGCCAGTGAGCCGAATCGCCGCGACGGCCGGGGTGACCGTGCAGACCCTCTATCTCGCGTGGGGCAGCAAGCGAGCGCTGCTACGCGCCTATCTGGAGTCCACGCTCGCCGACGGCTCGCATGCCCCAGGGGACGTCGCCTCAAGATTCTTGGATCAATGCCCCGAACACCTCGTCACCCAACTCGCAACGGTTTTCGTCGAGACTGCGAGCAGATCCGCCACCGGCTGGAAACTCTATCGAGAGGCCGCGCTCACGGACAGCGAGATCGCAGCCGATTGGGCAGAACTGCAGTCACTGCGCCGAACGACCTATCGAGGCATCCTTGGGCTCATCGGAGAAACTGCTCTTCGGCCAGGGCTCACCGCGGAGACAGCAACCACTACAGCATGGGCGATCGCCAGCCCCGAGACTTTCGAGCTCCTCGTGCGCCAACACAACTACTCCTCCGAGAAATACCTCGAGTGGCTGAGCGACACCTTACGATCAGCCCTAATTGGCCCCGCCATCAGCAGTAGCACGCTCTCCTAGGTTACAAGCGCGGGCAAGCCGTGGGCAATAACCCTGAAAATCCGGTGATGTGCATTTCAAGTGTGGGCGACCCGACTTGATAACCCGCTATGTTCCGAGGATGCGGCCATGTTAATTCTCGAGGGTGGGTTTGGTGGGCATACGCGATGCTCGCAGTTGTCGCTGCGGTCCTCATCGCCCCCAGCGCAACGCTCAGGGAAACTATCGATGAGCCTTGGGCAAAGCCCCTCAGCGATGCGTTGCAGATCTCAACGATCTTAATCGGCGGGATGGGATCATCAGTCATCCAAAAGCGAAGCCGACGCCTCCTCGCGCCCAAAGACGATTGAGATGAAAGCCCACTGATTCTCGTTGGCGCTGCGACCTCAGGGGACCGTCACCGCTGCACGCTCTGTCACCAGCCGGGCCGTTGTGCCTTCTACAGTTGACCCCAGCCAAAATTGGTTTCGGATATCCAGTCGGGAAGGTCTTCATAGAAGCCAGAGGTGATTTCTTCGTCCGTGATCGGCTCGACCAGCGGCTCGAACAACGTCCGGCCGTAGACCTCAAAAAACAGCGTCCAGTCGTACTTTCCGATTGGAATGTCGCCTGTCTGAGGTGAGCCGTCCGGAAATTCACGAATTGAAACGTTGACGGTGCCCAGTTCTTCGCTCGTCAGAAGGTCGCGCATGACAGGCATGGAGCCGCGCGAGGTATTACGTCCCGGAAGTAATCCTCCAACGTGCGCACCGCCTCATCCTGCCAAGTACGAGAAAACCCCGCTAGAGCGAAAGGGCATTCCGAAAGACGGACGGTGAGCGGGCACATCCCGGCTGTTTCTGGGATCGAGCTCACGGCTGCCGGTCGGAGCACCGTTTAGGTGCCCCGACATTAAGCCCGATGACCGGGGGCGTCTTATGGACACGCTCGAAGCTGTCGTTTCGCCATCCCGGTGTCTTCATCCGTAAGAAATTGGAACGTGCCATAGGTTTGCAAATTGGTGATGGTTCCCATCTTGCAAGATCGTTCGAATGTATTCGTGGCTGCTAATTCTGTTGTCTCTGTTTCTGAACTTTCCGCGTAATCCCGGAATTGTTGTTCAAAATTTCAAGACATTCGAAACAGCCCCATCGCAGTGCAGCTGCGCGGACATGTCCTATCGTCCATTGGCATCCACGCGTCCCGCGCATAGCCAGCGAAACTTACCGGCACGGCTAGTGCTTGCCTGTCAGCCATGCCAAAACCAGGCCTCCGGCGACGCCAACGATAAGTGATATTGGGGCTGTAATAAAGGCGACCTTGATGTTGGCGTGGGTGTCGGTTCGACGCTTCCGAGTGTCCTGACGGGTCTCGGACCTAATGCGATGCCCAGGGTATGAGAGCTCAAATTTGAGTTTGGGTGAGCGCACAAGAAAAATACTGAGGGCTAAAGCACAAACGAGCAGGGCCCAAATGAACACGCTCAGCGGCACAGCGACGGGAGTCGTAGCAAGCACCCAAGCCCAGAGGGCAAGAAGCGTCAAAAATGGCAAAAGTGCCAAAAACTTGATGAACCTCGACCATCTCACTCGCGGCTTGCCAGAATCGAGCAAGATGCGCGCAACGCCATCCATGAAATCCGGCTCGTTCGGGACCATTGTGATTATCGGACGCACACCCTTGCGGAGTTCGACTCGCATGCCACCCTGGTCGCCGGAATGATTCTCGATGTATAGGCGCCCGAGATCTCTACCCGAGAGGTGGGCAAGCTTGTCAACGGGAACCTCCACCGGCTGTGGCGCCTCAGCGGCGTAATCCTGCAGCAAGAATTTCGTTGGCACACTGGAAAAACGGATCGATATCCGTTCCGCAACGTCACGCACGGTGTCGAGGTCGACAGCGAGCGAACGAACGACAACGATCTCAGGCACCAGCCCTGGATTGTCGCGCTTAATTTCAAGGTCGTAGAGCCAGTTGCGGTTCATAGTTGCTGAATCTAGCGGTTGGCGCGGAAATCAATAATTTTTTAGGATCTAGCCTTCCGTGTCGCATCACTCACAGACCCGCGATAGCGACGTAGAGCGTTTCGCGCAGCGCATCGTCGATCATCCCGTCCAAACGGGCGACGCGAACTTCTTCCACCACGCTGAGCCGACCCGACGATATTAATGCGTTTCAGCGACGGGCGGATCTGATATCCAGGAGGTCAGTGCGTCAACAAGCTGTGTTCGCGAGATCTTGTCTTGGTGATATTGCTCTGCTGCGTGGTACGCAGTCCACCCGGGTTTACCTCCCCGCACGACAGATAATAATTCGCGTCCCTAGGCCGCCCATCGGAGCACCTGGGACTGCGACACCGATAGATACTCTGTGATCTCTTCGGCGGGTACTTGGTCCCTGAGCCGAGTAATGGTTGTGAGAAAGTGGGCGTTGCCGTGGTCACGGTGAACGCGAGCCCTGATGAGTTCCAGGCGCCAGTCGAGAACGAGTGCCTCTTGGGGACCGATCATCTACTTCGCCTCCTCGCTCAACGGTAATTCGGCAAGCCAAGCTGCAGTTCTTGCCCTTCCATGCGCGCACGATCGCCCAAAGTCGCGAGGTTTCCACGCCTAGGTTTGCCGGTCAAAGTGGAGCCCCTGGAATCCCTTCTTGCCAACATGCGCAAATTTTCGACCATTTTGAAACGAAAAGCCGATGCTGTCTCCTGCGCTGGCCGCAATTCAGACGAGGGAATGGGGTTGCTGGTATTTCACGATGGCCCGCGAAGAAGGAGCGGGAGGGCCACTTCGAATTGCTCGAATATTCTGAAGGCTTTTGGCATCGAGATGTCGAAGGAGGCACGCCCGATGGGTATATGCCGCGGCGGAGAATGCGCGTTGGATCCTGCATTGTCGGCTACTCCGCTGAGTTCCAACCATTCCGTAGGCGGCGTCGACCGCTCGCCTGCTCATGTAAATAGTTTCCCAAAGAGAGTCGACGGTCGGGTCTGAAAGTGGCTTGCCAACGATCTGGGCAATGGCGGTGGAAAGCAGGTAGGCGTGCTGGCTGGGTGACCATTTTGGGTCGAGAAGGAGTTCAGTGAACTGCGGATCCGTCAGGGTCACAGTGAGTCTTACCGCCTCGGGGAACGCGAACGCGAATCGAAGCTGATCCTCGCTTTGCTGTGTGTGCTGCAGACGTCCGAGAATCGCGGTTCTATCTTGGGGCGCCTGTTTACGAAACGTTCCGGCCCAGTCGTAGAGGAGGGCGTTGGCGAGCTGCAGTTCACCGGTATCAAGTGATATTCCTCGGGATGCGAGCTCGAAACGGACTCTTCTCTCGGCTGTGATGTAGGAAGGTGAATCGGAGACGTCAACATCGGTGCCCTGGTAGTGCCATCGTGCGTGGTGCAGGCAGATCGGTCCGGTTCTCGTGGTGACCTGGGTGAGTTGGCCGCGGCTGCAACGGATGCATCCGGATTGGGGTGCAGGGACTCGGCAGCACAGTGCGCACCAGCCAAATTTCCATTTACTGTGTGGGCACCGGATCGGCAGCAGGTGGTGGTTGCGGTTCATGTTGAACCAATGTTCGGGTAGGCCGCCGAGTGCTTCGAGCTGTGTTGTTGCGAATTCCGCGTCGCGTTTGATAGGCAGCCCGCCATGTAGTTGTCGGAGGTAACCCCAGAGGGTCTCTGTGGGCAAGGAGTTGGCTGTGGCGAGACGCTGGAAGTAGCTCTCTGATGTTTCCCCGTCAACCGGATGGACGGAAACGGGCAGGGCGCGAATCATCGGGTGAGGAGACTTGATGGATGGTGGCCATTCATGAGGCAGTAGCCAACACAGGTGTTTTCTTCGCTCGGGGTACCTCTCCCAAGGTGAAGTTGAGGCGTTCGGTGTGGTCGTCAATCGCGGCGAGGGCAGCGAGGTGGAGGGTGTCTGCGAGGCGGCCGATTGATCCTCCACTGTCGGCGAAGAGTCTGGATGAGTGGCGAAGGACGTCGCCTTCGCATTGTTTCGTAAGGCACAGGGTTTCCTCGAGATCGAGAAGAACGGCTTCCCACTCGGCGCGGTGCGCTGCACTCCGGTTACTGAACGGAGCGACGCGGTGCAGTTCGAAGCGGCTGGAGATCTGTTGACCGCGAGCACCATCGAGGAGGCCGCAGGATTCAACGTTGACGCCGGCGTAGATGAAGGTCGCGGCGCACTTTTCGGAGAGCTGTTTCAGTGCGTCGCTGGCGTCGGCACTCATCCGGTAGTTGACGTTGAGGTTGTGGATTTCGTCGACGATGACGAGCTCGGTGTGGACCCGTGCCATGACCTGGGACACAGTATTCAGCAGGGTGGATTGTGATATTCGTCCGTTTATTGGGAGGCTGAAGAACTCTGCGAACTCGGCAATCACTTCTTTGGGACCGCAGGCGGGTGGCACGGTGATGTAGACCACGGGGATGTTCCCGGGCTGACCGGCGGGATGCTCTTGGTATTGGCGTCGGAGGGTGTGGAGCTTGCCGATCTGAGTGACCGTGGTTGTCTTGCCTAGCGCGGGCGCACCGGACACTATAAGCCCCAGCTTGCCGGTGTACTTGAACTCATTCATCCGGAGCCGGCTGCTCGCTGACTGGAGGATTTTGTTGAATACGGGCGTTCGCACAATGCCTCCACTCATGAACTGCCGTCGAGCCGTATCGTAATGTTCGCGGTCGCCAGTGGATTGGGCTTCGCGCTGTGTATGCGTGATTTTGGGTGGGCGCGGTGGGTCGTCGGAGATGAACCGGCTCCAGCCTTCTTTGGTTGAGATGGGGAGGAAGTGTTCGCTGGTGTCGGTCATGGTTTCCGTTCCACTTCTTCCCTGACGTTGAGCAGTCCGAATCTGATGCGCGGCGCAGTGGGTATCGCGTCACCGACGGGAGTAGGTGACTCTTCCGGCTCGTCGACCTCTGTGGCTTGGTGTTTTAGCTCGGAAAGGCGCATGAGGTCGAGGTTGACGGTGCGGCTTCTGGCGGCGGTGAGGCTTTCGAGCGTGCGGCCAGTTCCGGCGCGGCGAAGAATGTCACTGGATCGTTCGGCGATGTCAGACTCGAGAGCCCGTCGTTGGTCGAAGAAACCGGACCGGCGAGTGACGGACCAGACATCGGCGGACATCGGGCCTGCCGCGGTAGCGTGTGCCCACTGGAGCGGGAGCCATTCATCGTTGATTGGTATCCAGACGGTTTGAAGATTGTAGGGGTCGACGTGGATCGGCCATTTGCCGCCCTGACCTGTGTAGGTGGATTTGGATCGGCGGAGTTCGCGGAGACCTTCCGAGTCGTAGGTGCGGTGGTCGATGGTGATCCCGTAGGCCTGAAGTGTTCGCCATTTCACCGGCAGGAGGCTGATGTAGGTATTCACATCGAAGGGGATCTCCAGTTCGGGCACAAGTTCCCGGAAGGCGCGGCACATCTCGTTCGGTGAGAGCGAGACTGAGGGGTGCAGTGGGTCCCGGAGACTGTCGTGCGGACGGTTCTGCCAGACGACAGCGATCCATTCATCGAGAAGCTCTTGGAGCTCCACCAGGGAGTGCAGCGTTTCGGGCTCCGCATCCAGCCCCCGATATTCGACACCGCGGCCGGTGTAGTTCTTCAGATATTGAGTGAACCCTGTGTTGATCGAGTGGAAGGTGCGTTCGACTTTTCCTTTGTCCGTTGGTGTGTACGGCGCCGAAACGTTCAGCGAGATCCCGAGCTGCTCGCAGGCCGTGCGGAAGTGTTCCGAAATGTAGATGAGACCGCGATCAGTCGTGATGGTCTCGGGGAAGATGTAGGGCTGTTGGCGACGGTAGTCGTCGTAATCCTGGTCACCAACGAGTTGCTGAAGTTCGAACGCACCGTCGACGAGCGCCCGTGTTTCGGCGCGGCCGCCGGGTCTGGAGTCGTAGGGGACGAGTGCCCTGGCGAGGACAACGACCAGGTCGACACTCTTGGTGGTTCCTGGTCGCAGGACGGCGCTGATAATGCTGCGGGTGGCGACGTCGAGCATGATCGTGAGCTCCGGCCGGTCTATGAGCCCACCGTCTAACCGGACGAGCACGTCGAGCGGCGTGGAGTCGATCTGTACTTGCTCACCCGGCCGGGAGACCCCCATCGCGGAGAACGAGCGATCGGGGCGGTTTGCCAGGGACCGACGTGTTTTTGCGGAGCCGGTGGTCATGCGGCCTCGATCAAGATCGTCGATGAGACGGAACATCGTACGGCCGGCAGGCAGAGTCACAGTGCCAGCGCCGAAGCGCTCAGTGAGTAGTTGCCGAGTCAGGTTGACGAGCCGGGTGCGGGTGCCGGTGGATGCATTGGTCTGGGCGTCCATGACCTCGGCGAGTGCCGCGGCGACTCGCGTGTCGACGCGACGCCGTTCTCCAGCGGTGCGATGTTGGCGCTGATCGATGAGACCGGCTATCCCGCTTTCTCGAAACGCTCGTCGCTTGCGACGGAGCGTCCTCTCCGTGACCGGACGGCCCAGTCCAGCCAGTTCCGCTAGCTTCTTCCGGATCGGTTCAGTAGGAGCGAGCGAAGCCGCGGCTGCGACTTCAATTGCTTGATCGAGCTCTCTGAGGTGTCTGAGCCAAAATTCGACATCATTGCGACTGCCGTCATCGAGGTGTTGAAAGACCGCGAGGTCGACCTCAGGGTCGGTGCCGGCACGGCTGACCGTTGCTCGAACGTCGGGAAGCCGGACGAGGTCCGAGATCAGGATCTCTTTCGTGAATCCGCTATCGGATTCCCTTAGCGCAACTGTTGTCGCTGACATTGCGGTGATGGCGTGTCGGACGCCGTCGATGTCGAGGTCGGCACCGACCTTCATCTTCATCGAAGGTCCAGGGCAGGGAGACGCACGAGCGCGTCCTGTCTCAGCGGTTTGCGCAGGTCAGTTTGGATCTGCGCGTTCCAGAGAAGCGAGTAGACCCAACCGGGCGCCTTTGACTCTTGATCTTGTCCCGCGAGAATCGCGATCAGAGCACGAATCGAGAGTTCGAACGGTTGGTATCGCCGAAGGATTTCAACTTGAGGAACAGGCAATTTCCACTCTTGATCGCGGTACCGTGACAGGAATCTCAGGTTTTGATCAAGAGTCGCATCGATGTCCGAAATTACTCGATACGAGAATCCAACTTGGTCGCACAACTCCTGTGTGGCTTCGAAGCTTCGGGTGGCCGCTTCATCGATGCGGTCCTTGGGGCGCACGTCGATGATCTCGCCATCGCCGCTGCTGTGGCGTAGGAAGAAGTCGGGTGCGTGGGATCGAGGTGCGGATCCGTCAGGCCAAAAGATCCACATTGGTTGGCTCGAGATGCGCGTGATGGTTGGCTCGCGGTCGAACATCATGAGTGCGGTCCGCTCGTAGAGCGACTCGAAGCCCACGTGCCCAGAGTTTTTGGACGACCAATACGAGCCGGAGTAATTGCGTTTGCCCCGCCAGGAAGGAAATTGACGAACCGGCGTGCACCGTTCGAACGAGACAGCGATCGCTTCTCGAAAGTCAGCGTCGCGCTGCTCACCGTTCAAAAGGAACAAGACCTGCGGAGTTGAGGCGCGAATACCAGTCCGTTGGACTGTCCGGACCCTGTTGAGTGTCATTCTGTTCACCTCACGCTGAAGGACTGAATCTTCTCCCCCGCATTTGTAAACCTGACATTTGTAAAGTTACGCCGACGGCTTTCAGAGGTCGTGACGACGCGCGGGTCGCGGACAAGTTACTTGTCACAACGGACACGAATGTGTCAACGCGGACAAGTTAGGTGTCAAACGGACAAGTTAGGTGTCAAAGGACAAGTCCCACACTTGACAACTTTCTTGAAAAATAACGGTTCGATAACTAGCGCTTCGTTACCATGCTGTTATACAGTTCAAGAGCAGAAGTTGTTTGCTGTGGCAGCCTCTGCGGAATGTGATTGCAGGACACTCTTGGTGCAAGGGAGAGGGTCGGTTTCTAGCCTCTGAAACCGGCCCTCAATCCTCTTTAACGTGTCATTTCCGCGCTCGCCTCCGCGTCATCCGGGTTCGCCTTCCGTAGAATTGGGCCCGGGTTGAAAGGAGGCCCGTGAGCGACAAGACGACGGCAGTCACCGCGTGGGAAGCCCTGTTTCGCGCCCAGGTGTCGGTGATGCGTTACCTGAACGCAGAGTTCCCGACGGGTGAACTGTCGCTCAACGAGTACGACGTGCTGTTCAACCTGTCTCGCCAGCCCGGCCGCCAGCTGCGCATGAAGGAACTCAATCGGCACCTGCTGCTCACCCAGCCGAGCGTGAGCCGACTCGTGGATCGCCTCGTATCGCGAGGCCTGCTTGAGAAATCCCACGACCAAGACGATGCGCGCGGCGTGAACGTGGCGCTCACACTGGCGGGGTTCGAACTATTCCGCACTGTGGCCCGTAGTCACATCCAGTCGATCGCCGAACGCGTGGGTGGTATCCTCAGCACCGCTGAGCTCGAAACGCTGACCGAACTCTGCGACCGGTTAAGGCTCGCAGACCGGAAGTAGTGGATTCGCCGCCTCGTTACTCGTGCGGCGGGCGCGCTTGCTGCTGTCGCTGGTGACGTGCTCGCGACCGCGCGACAATCACGAACGACCGTGGGGATGCCAGAAGAGCGCGAACTACTCGCCGGGGATTGTTTCGCAGGATGCGCACGAAGCCGGCCTTCCGACGCCCGGGCCGCGCTTCGAACAGCGAGACTGCGAAGATGAGCGGATCGCTCACGCTCTCAAGGACGAGTCTGACCTGGCAATAGATCTCGCTCGGAAGGGTGATTTCGCCCACCGGGACCCCGATAGTCGTGAGGAACGGTCGAAGTGGTTCGATACCGCGAACGTCCGTGACGAGCTGAACGAGGGCGGCCTGCTCCGCCGGGGTCAGGCTGGTGCGAAACATCGAGACGAAGTAGGCGATCTGGGACTCGGCACGGCGATCACGGGCAAGGGCACCCAGCTGATCGTGGCCGGCAACGAGCACTGTGCTGACCCGGTCGAAAGCGGGTACGACGATTCCGCTGATCTGAAGTTCCACTCGACGGGACCAGAATAATTCGAAGACCTGTGCCGGGGCAGCGTAAAACCCCGGGAGAAGGTCGTAGATATCGAGCGGACAGACCAGATCCGGGTGAACGACCCGAGTAAAAACCGGAGGCAATAACCCGCGAATATGCCCGGGTGAGATTCGCGACCAGCCGACCCCCTCGAGCGCCAAGACCAGGTGAAGTTGGTGGATGGGCTCGACAAGCACGATCGCTGTTGGTGAGACTCGGGGAGAGACCAGTCCGAGCTGAGCGAACATCGGCCCCCCAGCGGCGAGTGTTCGGATGCTATGCGCTCGGGCGAGCTGAGCGACGACGACGGCGGCGCGGAGCTTATCGCTTCGCAGTCTCGCCTGGTCCGAGAAGCCCACCGACATCCCTTGCGGCTGCTCTGCCGGTATCGCCGCCATGGTGCCTCCTCGCTGCCACCGTACTAGACAGCCCGCTTTCCAGCGGCGACCTCGTACTGTGGGAGATATGACCCTCTCGCTCGATTCGACCGAACAACCGACGATCGTTTGGCTGAGGGATGACCTCCGCATCGCCGACAATCCCGCATTGAGAGCCGCCGCCGAGCGCGGAGCGCCGGTCGTGGTGCTGTTCCTGCTCGACGAGATAAGCAGCGGCATCCGTCCTCTCGGAGCCGCGAGCCGCTGGTGGTTACATCACAGTCTCGAAGCTCTCGCCGCCGCGGTCGAACAGCTCGGCGCCACCTTCGTTCTCCGGCGCGGGGCCGCTGAACCCGAATTGACCCGACTGGCGGCCGATCTCGCCGCGGGGGCCGTCTTCTGGAATCGCCGTTACGGCGGACCGCAGAGGACCGTGGATACCGCGCTCAAGACGAGCCTGCGAGCGACGGGACTCACAGTCCAGAGCTTCCAGGCGAACCTGCTGCACGAGCCCTGGACAGTGACAACGGGATCCGGCACACCGTTCCGCGTGTTCACGCCATTCTGGAAGTCCTGCCTCGCCGGCGCTCCTCCCCGCGAACCGTTGCCGGCGCCGACCAGCCTCACCGGCGTATCGGGCGTCACAAGCGACGAACTGGCCGACTGGATGCTCCTACCCTCTAAACCGGACTGGGCCAGCGGCATCCGCGCCACCTGGTCTCCTGGGGAGAAGGCCGCGCATGCTCAGCTGGAGCATTTCGCTGTGCACGACCTTGCCCACTATGACACCGCCAGGGATGCGCCGGGCGGGGACGCCACTTCCCGCCTGTCGCCTTACCTGCGCTTCGGTGAAATCAGTCCATTTCAAGTGTGGCAGCGTGTGCAGCGGGGCGAGCTCGCCGCCGCCGCGCGCCGCAACGCCCCCAAGTTCCTCAGCGAGATCGGCTGGCGAGAGTTCAACTGGAACATCCTGTTTCACGCCCCCGACCTGCACGAGAAAAACTTTCGCGCCGACTTCGACGCCTTCCCGTGGCCCGAACCCGACCCGCGTGACCTCGCCGCGTGGCAGCAGGGCCGCACCGGCATCCCCCTCGTCGACGCGGGAATGCGCGAGCTCTGGCAGACGGGCTACATGCACAACCGGGTGCGGATGGTGGTGGCATCCTTCTTGATTAAGAACATGCTCGTAGACTGGCGAGCCGGCGAGCGGTGGTTCTGGGACACGCTCGTCGACGCAGACGAAGCAAGCAACCCGGGCAACTGGCAGTGGGTCGCGGGATCGGGGGCGGATGCCGCGCCGTACTTTCGCATCTTCAACCCGCTGTTGCAGGCGGAGAAGTTCGACAGCAAAGGCGTCTACCAGCGCCGCTATATTCCCGAACTCGGTACACCGGCGTATCCACAGCCAATCGTGGATCTCAAAAAGTCCCGGAACGATGCCCTCGCCGCATACGAACTAGTGAAACGAGCCGGCAACTCCGCCTGATCAGCACTCGCACCGGCCCCCGCCGTATCCGCGCCTGCCCTCCGCCATATCCAAAACGCAGGAGATTCGCCACCAAGACGGCATATCTGCGTCGAGGAGGCCACTTTCGTGGCGAATCTCCTGCGTTTTGGGGAAAGGGGGCGGGAAGCAGCGGAGCGATGATGCGCTCGCAGACGACAAACTGGTGAAGCGGGCGACACGGCTATGGCCGCGGACGGCCGCCGATAGTCGAGACGGCGAGCGCGCCAGCCCGGGCGCCAGCGGATGCGGCCGCCATAGCCCCCGCGCCTGACACCCAGGCTGCGAGGAATCCGGCCGCGAAGGCATCCCCCGCTCCGGTCGGATCGACGATCGCGACCGGAACCGCCGCCACCACGGTGGTGGGCATTCCTCGCTCGACCACCACGACACCGGCGGTGTCGAGGGTGAGGGCCACGACATCGAAGCGCTCACCCAGCCGTTCCGCGATGTGAATCGGGTCGTCAAGGCCGGTGAGCACCCGACCCTCCTCCAGATTGGGGAAGAACAGGTGGGCACCCTCCACGCTCTCCAGAAAACGGTCGACGCCGAAGTCCATGATGAATCCCGAAGAAGCGGGATCCACCGAGATACGCACTCCACGGGCCGTCGCTCGCTGCACGAGGTTGCGCAGCGAGGACTGGTCGGGTTGAGAGAACACGCTGTAGCCGGTGAAGTGCAGCACCGCGGCCCCGGTGAGCAGCCGGTCGGTGACAGCATCCGGAGTCAGCTTGGCGTTGGCGCCCTTCTCTGTGAGCATGGTGCGGCGTTCCCCGGAGACGATCACAATGATGGCGCCGGTGGGCAGTTCGTCATCGCCAAGGAGATGCGGGGTGACCCCGTTGCCGGCGAGCAATGCACTATGCCGCGCCACATCCTCGACCGCCACTAAGCCGACGAAGTCGACGGATGCCCCGAGCGAGCCCATCCACGCCGCAGCATTCGCCGCCGAACCGCCGGCCCGATGGCGAATGGAGGAGGGCGTGTCCGTGTCCTCGCGAATCGCACTGGCCGGCACCACGACGACGTCGTCCACCACGTCGCCGAAGACGACGATGCGCTCGGGGTTATCGCGGTGATCAGGCAAGCGCTGACCATTCGATCGCGATCTGAGCCGCCAGCCGCACATTGTTGCGGGCGAGGTCGAGGTTGACCTCGAGGCTGCGGCCCTCCGACGCGTGCACGATATAGCTGAGTAGAAAAGGCGTGACCGCCTTTCCGTGCATCCCGGCCGCGTCGGCCGCGTCGAGCGCCTCGATCAGCACCCGGTCGTGCTCGGTCGGATCCCACTGCTGCTCCCGCGGGATCGGGTTGGCCACCACGATCCCCTGCCCGTGACCGAGGACGTCCTGGCTGAGCATGATCGCAGCGACCTGGGCAGCCGACTCGACCGACCAGTCGATCGCGTACTCCGACTCGGTGAGCCAGAAGCTCGGGAAGACGGTCGTGCGATAGCCGACGACCGGCACACTCAGGGTCTCAAGCCGCTCGAGGGTTGCGGCGATGTCGAGCACCGACTTCACCCCGGCGCTCACGACGGTGACCGGGGTCACCGCCAGGGTGGAGAGATCGGCTGATTCGTCGAAGGAGGTGGCAGCCCCACGATGAACGCCACCGAGCCCACCGGTGGCGAAAACCCGCACTCCGGCAAGCGAGGCGAGGTGCGCTGTCGCCGCAACCGTGGTGGCTCCGGATGCTCCCGCCGCCGCCAGCATCGGCAGGTCGCGCACGCTCGCCTTCGCGAGATCCTCCTCTGCAATGCGACGCACGCCGTCGGAATCCAACCCGATCTGCGGCACACCATCGAGCACGGCGATGGTGGCCGGGGTGACGTCGGCATCGCGCAGGATCTGCTCGAACTCCTTCGCCGCCTCGTAGTTGCGCGGACGGGGGAGCCCATGGGCAATGATTGTGGATTCGAGCGCCACAACGGGACGCCCGTTCTCGAGGGCATCAGCGACTTCGGCCGAGACGGCGAACGCGGAGTGGGGTGCTGTTGTCATAGAGCCTCAGACTATCGGCGGGCGTGGCACACGACATCCGCCGCGGTCATTGGCCTGTTGGCTCCTCGCAAATCACAGGAGAAACTCGAACCTGACCCCCGAACCCCGCCAGGAAATAAGATGCGATGCCTCGCCGGGTCGTGCCGGAGGGCTTACCTCCCGGGCGTTCAGCCGGCGTAACGCATCGACATGCCGATCTCTGTTGCTCTCACCCGGCAGTGGGACAGAAATAGGCATTTCGAGGGTGGAGAATCCGGCCAGCACGACACACTTATGCTTGATCGGTGCTCACTGTACTGATCCCCTGGCGCCCCCAGCCCTCCCGGCTGGCGGCTTTGAGCGCCGTCGTGGACTGGTACGGGCAAAATCTCGGGAATGTCGACATCCGCACCATCGATTCCAACGACGAGATCTTCAACCTTGCACGCTGCCGCAACCTCGGAATCGACTCGATCGATGACTCCGACGAGGTCGTTGTGATCAACGACGCCGATACGATCCCCCAGCTCGAACCACTGCTGGAGGCGATCGCCGCTGCCGCCGCGTCGGGACTGGTGCACCTGCCCTACACTCGGTACCACTGGCTCGGCACGCCGGGTACCGCCCAGTTCACCGTTGGCACCCCGCTCGACCAGTGCGACTTTGAACTGGTGCACGGAGCCTGCTCAGGCGTATACGTCACCACCCCGCGGAGCTGGTGGAGCCATGGCGGCCAGGACGAGCGCTTCCGCGGCTGGGGTTTCGAAGATGCGGCCTGGTATGTGGCCCACGAAACGCTGCTCGACGAGGTTCCCCGCCGTCACGAGGGGGTCGTCTACGCGCTCAACCACACCGCTCAGGCCCGCGAGGGCGACCAGTACGACGCGAACGCCGCCCTCATGGAGCAGTACCGCGAGGCCCGGTCGAGCCGCGACGCGATGCGTCAGCTCGTTGGCACCGACGCTACCGCCGAGAAGGCCCGGCGGCTTCCCGCATCCTGACGCAGCCCCGCCGATAGCGTCGCGAGTGCCGCTTTCGCTGGCAGGTCGAGCGACCGCAGCACAGCATCCGTCAGCTCGGCGACCGTCGCGGTGTTCGGAGCGAGTGAGACGCCGAACCCCGCATCCTCAAGGGCCGCTGCCCCGGCAAACTGGTCGGTCGAGAACGGCAACACCACCAGCGGAACCCCCATCGTCATCGACTCGGTGACGCTGTTGTTGCCTCCGTGGGTCACCGCCGCCGCCGCCCGCTCGAGCAGGGTCACCTGCGGAAGGAACTCGCGAACGAGCCAGTCGGCCGGCAGCTCGCCAAGCTCGGCGCGGTCCGCCGATCCGATGGCGATTGCACCTCGGATTCCCACCCGCTTGAGCGCCGCGCAGACGCGTGCAATCACATCCGCCCGCACGGAGAGAAAACTGCCGAAACTCACGTAGACGAAGGGTTCGTTGCTCCCGGCGAGCCAGGCATCCACCTCTGCATCTCGCGCTTCTTCGCGCACGGCTGAGCCCAGAAATCGGTGGGGCGGCAGGATCGCAGTGCGCGCGGGCGCAGAGAGTTCGGCAGGGTAGTTGAGCAGAAGCAGATCGCCATGCTCGCCGAAGGCGCTGACCGACCGCGGCGCTTTCGGGGCGAGCTCGGCGAGGGCGGCATTCCACTCGGCGGTGAACGATTTGCTTACTCGATCACAGAGCTCGCGAAGCATCCGTAATTCATCGGCCGAGGGGTCGAACGCGGCGGGCCAGGCCGGCGGAAAGCCGTACACCTCGTCGCCGACAGGAAGGGCCGACGGATGCCCGAGCACCACATCCGCGTACGGCACGCCCGCAGCCACCAGGGCCAGCCGCGCGCTGAACGCGAGGTGGTCGACGATGATCGCGTCGGGCTGGATGTGTGCGACGACCGCCTGCACCTCGCGGGCGACCCGCACGGGCTCCCACATGAGATCACTGAGACGCGCCTCGGCCTGGAATGCGAGGGTCTCAACCATGCCACGACGGGTCGCGTCGAAGAAGCCGCGCAGGGCGTCGTCCTCACCGGTTGGCTGCTGTTCGGCCCGGATCACGCCGGGATTGGAGCCCTTGCCGAGTGAAAGGTTGACGCGTTCGAACCCGAACGACTCGACGATATCGGCCGTCGCCGGGCCGGTCGCCACGATTACACGTTCGCCGGCGTCACGCCATGCTGTGCCGAGGGACGCGAGCGGCAGAAGGTGGGACGCATAGTCAGGACTGATGATGAGGAGGGTCACTGCGCCGCCTTCCTAACCGGACTGTCTCTCACAGGGCCGCGAACGACCAGCCACGCGATTCGCTCTCCTCGTCTTGCACGCCCTGATAGACGTTCGACAGGGCGCGAGCCATGGCCTGGATCGTGTAGCTCACCTCAACCGTGGCGCGCGAAGCCGCGGCCCGATCGGCGGTGTCTTCGGCGAGAGAGGCACCGAGAGCCTCGGTCATCGCGCAACGAAGGGGTACCACGTCCCAGGTCGGCGCCAGGAAGCCGGTGACACCCTCCTCCACGTATGTGGCGGGACCGCCGCCATCGGGGGCGACGACGAGAAGCCCGGAGCCCATGGCTTCGAGCAGTGCGATGCCAAACTCCTCCTTCAGGCTGCCGCAGACATAGATGCCGCGTGGTGCCGCAAGGCCAGGCACACCGAATCGGGCGGCCGCCACCCATCGGGCGACGGTGTCGTTGCGGCGGTGCCCCGAGAGCACCAGACCGGCCTCGAAACGACTTTCGGGAGAAATGATCGCGTCCATCAGCTCGAGCTGTTCGCGTTCGTCAGCAGAGGGGTCGACGAGATTTCCGCCGATCAGCAGCAGGTTGGCTCGGTCGGCCAGCGAACCGTTCGCCCAGGCATCCACGATCGTGGCCATACCCTTGACGCGATGGAAGCGGCCGACACTCACCAGCAGCGGCAGGGTGCGACGGTGCTCGGGCAGTTTGACGAGCAGGTCACGCAGCTCCTCGAGTGCGGGTGTCGCGGGCTGGCCAGCTGCGTGGTTGGCGCCCTCGATCACGGCCCGGTCAACGACTTCGAGATCGATGCCCTCTGGCACAGTCGAGTGCCGCTCCGGATGGGCAGTGATGTCGATGCCCACGAGCTCACGCATATCGCGTTCGAGCGAGGGACGGGGAAACAGCACGGTGTGCGCGGCGTTCGCGGCGAGCTGCTGCACCAAATGCGTGCGGAACCAGAAGTGTTCGACCTCGTCAATCTCGCCGAAATTTTGCCGGGTGAGCCGACCGGAGAGGTCGAGCGAGTGGATGACGGCATGCGGGTCGGGTGCCACCGTGAAGACGACCGGGATATCGAGTTCGCGCGCGACGTCCGCGGCGGCCAGGCTGCCGACATCCGCCATGCGCAGATGCAGCAGGTCGACGCCGCCGGCGGCGCGCAGCATACGACGGATACCCCGGCGTGCGGCTACCCGCAGCGGCCAGGCGCTGGCGGATTGCACCGGCTCGCTCAGCAACGGCACCCGCCCGTAGTCGTGACCCCACTCGCCGGCACCAATGTCGACGACACTCTGCAGTGCATCTGCGACCGATCCCCGCGAGAGGGTGATGACGCGATCAACCCGTGGTGACGCGTTCTCGCCTGCGACGAGGGCATCCCCGAGTCGCACCAGCAGGGTGGCGATGCCGCCGTTGTCACCGCTGCCGGCCAGGGTGAGGCCGGCATCGAGGTCGGCGTGGAGGAAGAGCTGGGCGATGGTGAGCCCGTGGCTCGAGTCACGGACACGAGTGGATTCGGGTTCGAGGTCGACGAGAGAGAGGCGCGCGACATCCGCGAGGTAGCCCTCGGACCGGGCCAGGTTGTCGAGCACGGCCACGATCTCGCGATCCCCACGCCGCTGGCCGAGGGCGGAGACCGCCGCGACCCGCACCGTCTCCTCCTCGAGAATATCGGCCGCGATCCGCAGGAGAGCCGGTGTCGCGACGGACTTTCGCACGAGGCCGAGGGTCTCCACGAGTCGGTAGCGGGCGCCAGGCTCGTCGATTCCGAGCAGGGCCGATTCGAGGCCAATAGCCACGTGCTCCGCCACCGGCGAACCCCACTGCTCGAGCGTGCGCTGAGCGAGCATGCCGCCGAAGCCGCCCTGGGAGACGAGGCCGATGAGGCGACCGACGGTGTCGAATCGCGGGAGTCGCAGGCTGAGGGCCCAGGCCGCGTGCTCGCGCATGAAGCCGCGGCTGCTCGAGAGGAGACGCGAGAGCGCAATGTCGGCCTGCTCGTCGAAGATCTGCGCGAGGGCATGAGTCGCGGCGATGGCGGCGACCTGATCTTCGCTATTCAGGGCCGAGGTGAGTACCCGGACGGTGCGAGGCCCACCGTCGCGACTCGCTTCGAAGGCAAGCTCGTCGGCGAGGCGCATCGAATCGACAAGCCGGTCCGCCTGTAACACTGCGTCGAGAGATGTCTGGATGCCCACAACCCCGATGATAGGCGGCCCGAGCCTGATGAAACGATGGGCTTGCGCTGTGAGTTGGTAGCGTGCTATTCGGCGGCGTGGGGATCACTTGGTCTCGTGCTGTCAGCACGGCCGCGGCGGGGTACCGCCCCCTCAGAAGGTCGCGGCGGCCAGCTGACCTCGCGGCGGGATGCTGCCCCCTCAGAAGGTCGCGGCGGCCAGCTGACCTCGCGGCGGGATGCTGCCCCCTCAGAAGGTCCCGGCGGCCAGCTGACCTCGCGGCGGGGGACGTGACTCCCGCCGCGACGATCCTGCAACTCCGCGAGCACGCGTATCCCCCGCCACGACCGTGCTGCACAGCGACCGGGCCCCTGCCCGCGCACCTCACCGGTGGAGCGGATGCGGTCGCTAGTTCGGCTAGCGTGGTGAGGGCTCGCGCGGTGCGATGCCGCCCTCGATATTTCGGAGATGCACGTGCGCGTAGTAGCAATCGGCGATGTCGGCGTAATCGACAAGATGATCCACATCGGCGACGAAGCGATGTTCGAGGCTTTCGTGGACGCGATGCGGGCTCGCGGCCTCGAGTCCGTAGTCGCGGTCTCGGCGAACCCGGCCGAGACGAGCGAACGATACGGCACCGAAGATTTCAGCGTCGAGGCCGTGCCTGGGATCGGATTTGCCCCCACGGCCGGAGGTCGCGCCGCCCAGGAGGATCGCCTCGACCGGGTGCGCCGCACCGCCGCCGGCGAGACCGGCCTCCTGCCCGACGACGACTCCGCCCACGCCGTGATCGACGCCATCAAAGGCAGCGACGGTGTTGCGGTCACCGGGGGCGGCAATCTCGCCTCCACTTGGCCCTCCCACATTTTCGAACGCCTCGCGATCGCGGAAATTGCGGATGCTTTCGGCATTCCGCTCGTCGTGAGCGGCCAGACCCTCGGCCCGCAGCTCACGGACGATGACTCCGCACTGGTCGCCCGACTGCTCGGTCTCGCCCGGCTGGTGAGCGTGCGCGAGTCCGCCTCGCTCGCGGTCGCTGAACGCCTCGGTGTGCTGCCCGATCGGCTGGAACTGGGCGCCGATGACGCCAGCTTCCTGCTCGATGACGCGCTTGCGACACTTCCGTATTGCGTGGTCACGCTCGCGAATCATGTCGGGGATGCCGATCGTGACGCGGTGATCGCGTCCCTCGCCGACCTCCTCGACGAGGTCGTCGAGACCACCGATCTCGACATTGTCTTCCTCGCTCACTTCGGCTCTCTCGACGACTCCCGTGTGCGCGGCGACTCCGTGGTACACGAGCGCGTGATGGCTCGGATGGAGTCCAAACGCGTGATGGCAGCAGTACCAGCGGATGCCCCGGCCGCGGCCCGCATCGCCCGCTCGGCCTCGCTCGTAGTCACCAGTCGGTACCACCCCGCGGTCTTCGCAGTACCGGCAGGAGTCGCGACCATCGGCATCCCGGTCGACGACTACACCACCGTCAAACTCACCGGTGCGCTGAAGAACTTCGGGCAGGACGGCATCCTGCCGGTGCGCGGACTGCTCGCCGGCGACGGCCCCGCGCTGCTCGCCCGGGTCTGGGGGGAGCGGGATGCCACGGCCACCGCCGGGCGCACCATCGCGGATTCCCAGCGCGCGGCGACTGCCGCCTGGTGGGACCGCGTGGCGCAGGTTCTGCGCCCGACATCCTGATCCGAGTATTTTCGGCGGCATTCCCCGCTCCTTAAGGTCGACGAGCCATCGTCACCAAACGAGGGAGCCCCCATGTCCACCAGTACCGTACTGCGCAGCAATTCCCAGCTGAGCGACGCCATCCGGCCGGAGTTCCGCGAACTGCCACTGCATGAGATCCTGCACAGGTCACCGAGAGCACTCCTCGGGGTGACCGAAGACGCGGAGAAAGCCCTCGCCAAGCTCGAGATAGTCACGGTGTTTGATCTCGCGACATCCGCCGCCTTTACGAGCGCGGTGCGCATACTCGAGGCGGGAACCGACCTGCACTCCGCCCACGCGATCTTCGACGCCCCGACCGCCGACCTTGCCCTGTACCGACCCTTCCGCACGGCGACCGAGCTGCTCACCACTCTCTACTTTCCCGAGAACACAGCCAATTTCGATTCCGAGCGGCCGACCGACCTTGCCGACCTCGCCGCCCTCGCCGCCCTCGCGGCAGGCGACTCGGGTTTCCAGACCGTGGCATTCGGCGCACTGCTCACGTTCAACCAGTCCTGGTTCGCGCAGGGGGTCACACTCGGACAACTGCTCCACTCCATGAGCCTCGCCCCCGGGGAGAGCACCCGCATCGCCGTCATCGACTGGTCGCGTCGGAGCCGCGCCGGCGAGACCGAGGTGATCTCAGAGACCGACGACCTCACCAACGACACCTCACAGAATCGCGCTTTCTCGGAGGTTACCAACGCCGTCGCCACCGAGGCGCAGAGCGGCTTCTCGCATGCGAAGACCAACAGCACCTCACGACAGGAGGGGACCTCGTCCAGCGCGACCACCGACGCGTCCGCCGACAGCTATACGAGCTCCTTCGGGAGGAGGGATGTCTCGAGCTCGATGATGCAGAACGTGAATGATCGCACCCACCAGCATGCGCACTCCTCACGCAGCCGCCGCGCATCCGTCGTGAAGGAGGTGTCACAGAGCGAGCACGAGGGCGTCTCAACCCGTGTAATCGCCAACTATAACCATATGCATGCGCTCACCATCCAGTACTACGAGGTCGTGCAGATCTACCGCGTAGAGGTGGCACTCGCCAAGGCCGAGCGGGTGATCTTCATCCCGATCAAGCTGCTCGACTTCACCGCCGACGACATGATCCGCCGGTTCCGCGGCGCACTCTCACGTGCCGCCATCAGTTACGAGATCCGCGAAGCGCTGGACAACCTGGATGTCGTGGAGATCCGCCCGGACCGCACGACTCGCTTCACCTCGCTCGACACCGGTATCACCGACTGGCTACGTTCGGCCGTCGTCATCGCCACTCGCGTGCAGCCTCTCCTGGCGATCCGCGAGGCCGTCGCCCCGACCGCGATGGATGCCGCGGCACCGGCGGCAGCCCTCGCCGCAGTCGCCGAGTCCGCGGTCATCCGCGTGCGCGCAGCGACCGCCATCCCGATCGTGCAGCGGGTCAATGACCAGCTCTGGTCGGCCGGGCAGTCCGCCCGTCTCTCCGGCCTGCTCAACCGCGCCGTGCTCCGCCAGGACTCCGCCTCCATCTATCTCCCCACCGATGTCTCGATCGAGGGCGTGTTGGTGGATGCCGGCGGCGCGCCGGTCACCGTGGTCTTCGGCCTGCGAGGCGGGGGCGTGGATACGAGCGTGAGCGCCGCCGATCCACTTCCCCTGAACGACGTCACCCGAATCGCGCTCACGGGCTCGAGCCCCGAGCGGGATGCCACGGTGCGGGTCACCCTCACGGTCAACCGCAACGGGGTGCGCTTTCCGATCGAACTACCCGCGGTCACGGTGGCCAAGGCACGCACCGCGGAGACTCCGCTCGTGACGGTGGAGCCGGGAGGGGTGAACGCGAACCTGAAGCGGCACCTCGCGGAGAACCGCCTGCACTACAGCCAGGCCGCCCTCCGGTCGCTCGATGCTGCCCAGATCGCACTGCTGCTCGCCGGTCTCGGAGTGGACGTGGATGGCACAGTGGTACCGGTCGCGCAGGTGATCGATCCCCTGCCCATCCGCTACGTGGGCAACTACCTCGCGTTCACCATGTCGTCGAACGCCGAGAAGGACGGCGTGTGGAAGAAGTGGCTCGACGACCACGACGTCGTGGTCGGGGACGCCAAATTCGATGTTGTTCCGCTCGGCACGGGCGGCACCTTCGCCGAGGCGGTGCTCGGCCGCTCCAACTCCGCCGAGAAGCTCGACATCACCCGCTTCTGGGACTGGCAGGACTCCCCGATCCCGCTGCAGCCCACCGAGATCGCCGCGATCCAGACCGGGTCGCGGGCGATGTCGGAAGACGTGAAGCCCGGCCAGCTCAGCACCCCGATCATCAACATCACCTCGCCGCAGTCGATGCCAGACCCCGTCGGTACCGCCGCCATCCTGCAGGTCGTGCAGAACGGCTCGATGTTCCGCGACATGAGCGGGCTGCAGGCGACCATCGGCGTGGCGCAGGCCAGCCTCCAGGCCACCGCAGCCGGAGCATCCACCGCCGGCCAGCAGGCGGGAGACAACATGAACAACCTGCTGAAGGCCAATACCGAACGGCAGCGCATCGCCGCCGAGATGATCACGAGCCTCGCCAAGACCGCGGCGAGCGCCTATACCGGCGGTGCGGTGTCGGCTGGCGGCGGCATCAGCCCCGGTGGGGCATCCCAGCAGGGCGCGAAGATCAACTACTTCGACAAGAACTCGACGCCGGCGGGATCCGGCGGTGCGGCGGCAGCGGGCTCCGGCTCCACCTCGGGCGGCGTGAGTTCTGGCGGCTCGAGCGGGGGTTCCGGGTCGTCCGGCGGCGGGGGTGCCTCGGCATCCACTCCCCTTTACTCGCAGAACCCGGCCGCGCTGCAATCGGTGTGGGGAGACACGCAGTCCCCCTCCGGCATGATCGACAAGATCGTCGACAAGGTCGGGCTCGGGTCCACCGACCCGAGCACTCCGGCCGGGGGCGCGCTCACAACCCGCAAGGCATGGCCTCATCTGGATCCCACGCTGGTCACGACGCGGGTGCACGACCTGATCGCGAATCCCAACCTGTTCAATCAGGGCGCCCTCGGGCTCTGCACCTCTGCCGCGTTCTTCCACCATGTGCTGCAGCGAAAGGGTCCACAGTTCCAGAGCTTCGCCAACGCGCTGTTCGGCGCGGGGGTCGGCTACGTCGGGGAGCTCAAGGTCTCTCCCGGATCCGACCTGCGCAATGTGGACTATGCCGCCCTTCTCACCAAGTTCCCCTCCCTTCCGCCCCAGGCCGACTGGATGGTGATGTCGGCGCTTCGCGACTCGGCTAACTGGTTCTTCGACTTCGAGGGTGCACCCGATGAGAACAGTGCCATGGCCGCCTCGGCCAAGGAGCTGAGCGGATGGTACGAATCCACCGGGTTCTTAACGGGAGTGTCATTCAGCGACTCGACCGGCATCCCCGCGGTGAAGGCCATCAAGAAGACGGCGAGCAACCACATCGCGCTTTGGATCACCGCAGACCTGGTGGCTCCCGGCTCGAATACGACGCACATGATCACGCTAGAGACGCCTTTCGTGATCAATGAGGTGGCCGACTCGATCATCTTCGATTACTGGACCTGGGGCCAGCCGATCAAAACAATGGAGACCAAACTGTCGGCCTTTGTGGCGGCACAGTTCGGCACCATAACGGCGAAGTTCTGAGTCATCCGCTCGGCGCGGTTGCTCCTGGCGTTAGAGGAGCACCGCGCTGATGCGGCGTGCGGCCTCGACCAGGAGGATGTCATTTTCCACGGTGTCGCTGATCGTTTCGTCGAGCCAGTCAATTCAGCCGAACACGGCGATGTGAGCGGCGTGACACCTGCACGATCGTTACTCACAGGATGGCTTTGCATGTACGGACACCGGTGCGTATATATTAGGAGAGCAAGGTGTCGCTCGTTAGCTGAGGCTCCTTCGCGGAAACATGCCAGCGACCCCAAACGTCGAGAGACGCCCCGGGTTAGGACAGGCCGCCCCGGCCTAAGGGGTGGCCCCGATTGGCTCCCCATATTTGTTGGGGTTGACGCCGTGGAGTGCCAAAGGTCTTACGAGGAGAGACGAACCCGTTCATCCCGATCGGCGCTCTCCGGACGCGGCGCTGCACTACGGGAGGTAGTCGATGAGCGACGGTCATGAACCCACGCCCCGCACCCTCCCGCGCGCCTAAACGCTTCCGGCCGTTCACTGAGCTGGTGAGCGTGGCGAGCACTTGTGTGTGCGTGGCGCCTCTCCCGCACCGAGCTTGTATCGCAGCTGCGGACCCTCCCACCCGTTCCTGAACCCCGCGTCCGCGGAAAGAAATGGTCCCTCATGACCTCGACACCCAACACCAAATCAATACCGGCTTCGCACGAGTCCGCAGCGCTCGATTCAGCGCACCTCGGCAACATCGAGGGTGCCTTCGGCACCATCCAAGTGGGGGACGAAGCCCCACGCACCAAAATGTCCGCGAAGCTGCGCACCCTCGTCGCCATCGTCGGACCTGGCCTGATTGTGATGGTGGGCGATAACGATGCCGGCGCGTTCGGCACCTACGCCCAGGCCGGCCAGAATTACGGAACGAGTCTGCTCTGGGTCCTGCTCCTGTTGGTGCCCGTGCTCTATGTGAACCAGGAGATGGTGGTGCGGTTGGGGGCCGTGGCCGGAGTGGGTCATGCGCGTCTGATTCTGGAACGGTTCGGGAAATTCTGGGGCGCGTTCAGCGTCATTGACCTGTTCATCCTGAATGCGCTGACGATCGTGACGGAGTTCATCGGAATCAGCCTCGGACTGACCTACCTCGGCATCCCGCGAATTCCCGGAATCATCGTCGCCGCCGTGTTCGTGATCGGCGCGGTCAGCACTGGATCCTTCCGCCGGTTCGAACGGCTGTGCATGATTCTCATCGCCGGCTCCCTGCTACTCATCCCCCTGGTGATTATCGTGCACGCCCCGATCGGACAGATCGCTCACGGATTCTTGATCCCCGGCTTCCCACCCGGGGCTGAACTATCGACCGTCACCCTGTTGATCATCGGGATCGTAGGAACAACGGTCGCCCCCTGGCAGCTGTTCTTCCAGCAGTCCTATGTCATTGACAAGCGAATCACTCCCCGTTTCATGAACTACGAAAAAGTGGACCTGTGGATCGGGATCGTGATCGTCGTTGTCGGGGGCACAGCGATTATGTCGGTGACCGCGGGGGCGTTCGGTGGTACTCACGGCTTCGGCAACTTCACTGATGCCGGCGGGGTCGCCAGCGGCCTTGAGAAGTATGTGAGTAAGGCAGCCGGGATCCTGTTCGCCGTCGCCCTCATCGATGCGTCCGTGATCGGCGCCGCAGCGGTGGGGCTCTCCACCTCCTATGCACTCGGTGATGTGTTGGGCCTTAAGCACTCCCTGCACCGAAAAGTGTCGGAGGCGAAAGGGTTCTATGCCGCCTTCGCCGGCATCCTCGTCATCTCTGCCACCGTCGTGCTCATTCCGGGTAGCCCACTCGGACTCATCACGGTCGGTGTGCAGGTTTTGGCTGGCGTGCTGCTGCCCTCCGCGACCGTCTTCCTCCTCCTGCTCTGCAACGACAAAGCAGTGCTCGGACCGTGGGTGAACGGGAAAGCACTGAACATCTTTACCGCTGCGGTCATCGCAGTCTTGGTGATCCTGTCCATTGTTCTCACCGCCAGTGTTCTATTCCCGGCGATCGGCTCAGCCGCGATCATCGGAATCCTGATCGGCGGAGGAACGATCGCCATACTCGCCGGGATAACGTTCGCCATCATCCGAACCGTGCGGCCCGCGGCCCCCTCCGCTGACACCGTCGACAGGCGGGAACGGCCCACCTGGCGGATGCCCCCCATCGCGTTGCTCAGCACACCGAAACTCTCCGGCGGTCGACGCCTTGGCCTGACCGTGCTTCGCACCTACCTCCTGCTGGCCATGGTCCTCGTCATCGTCCGGGTCGTGCAACTGGCGACCACCCACTAATTCCCATAGTCAGCTGCTGCGCGTTCGGTGCAGAATGAGTCAAGCTCCCGAAAGGAGCCCCATGAGCAATACAACTAGCGTGCCGGAGACCCTCCCCCCGCTGTACCTTTCCGCCCTGCTGCGGGACGCCGTCCTCGACGTCGATGGAAAAACCATCGGTACCCTCGCAGACGTGATCGTGCGTCTTCATCCGGACCACTATCCGCCGCTGACCGGGCTGGTCATGCGGGTCGGACCCAACAACGTGTTCGTTCCCATTACCGACATCACGAGAATCGACAACAACCGGATCAGCCTCGGCACGGCCAAGCTGGATTTGCGCCCGTTCGAGCGACGCGACGGCGAAGTTCTCCTCAAAGAAGCAGTCCTCGGCCACCGCCTCATCGACGTCGACCGGGCTGCACTTGTGCGCGCCTACGACGTCGCCATCACCGCCAGCCCCGAGGGATGGGTTGCGATCGGGTTGGATGTTCACAAACGGGGATGGCTGGGACGCTCCAACCATCAGGATCATCTCGTCCGGGACTGGAAATCCTTCGAAGCGCTCATCGGGCATGAAGCATCCATCAATGTTCGGTCCGGTTTCCGCAGGCTTCGTGGACTTCGGCCCGCGCAAATCGCTGACCTGATCGAAAGCGCATCGACCAAAGAGCGAAACGACCTCCTCGACCACCTCCACAACAATCCCGATCTCGAGGCCGACGTCTTTGAGGAACTCGAAGAAAACCATCAAACCCAAGTCCTCAAAACCCGCAGCACCGAAGAAATCGCGGACGTGCTCAGCCGGATGCGCACCGATGACGCTGTGGACGCTATCCTCGACCTCCCACAAGACAGGCGACGCCCCGTCGTCGACGCTCTTCCTGACACAAAGCGTGCCGACGTGTTGCGGCTCATGCGCTACCAGGACGGTAGTGCCGGCGGACTCATGGGAGTCGAGTATCTCGCTATCGAACAGCAGCGCACCGTTGCCGACGTGCTGCAAATTGTTCGGATGGCCACCTCCCAACAACCGGAAGCGCTCACGACGATCTACAGCGTCGACACCGAGAATCGGCTCGTCGGAACCCTCAGCCTGGTGAAAGCAATCCAAGCAGATCCGAGCGACCGACTCCAGGACATCTGCGACCCAGAGCCCGTCCACGCCGACCCGCGCGATGACACCATCGACATCGCGAACCTCATGGCCGACTACAACCTCCTCAGCCTTCCCATTCTCGACGATGAAAGGCACATCCTCGGCGTCATTACGGTTGACGATGCGCTGGAAGCAACAATCCCGGAAGACTGGCGACGCCGGGACCGGCACCACCACGCCACCACGCAGGGAGACCAGCCCCGCGCTGAACAGTAGTTTGGCCAAGACCGAGCAAAGGATGACGGGTCACACTAAATCGCTGTGATTCGGGTGAATTACACAAGGAACCCTTGTCGCGCGACGGGTGCCCTCATCGACCTATGAAACGGGCCACCGACCCTGGCGAGTCGACAGCCCGTTCAGATTAGGCGGTAAGTGCGCGCCGATCGTTCGATCAGTGGCCTGAGTCGCCGTTTTCTGCGCTGTCTCCCGAGTCATGGCCGGCGTTGTCACCGGACTTTGCGCCGTGGTTGTCGCTGACATCGTGTCCTGCCGCGTCGTCCAACACTCCGGCGTCGCTAACCTCGTTGGCGTCGCCGACGTCTTCACCAACTTCTTCACCGGCGTGTTCGCCATCCCCGCGCCCGATGCTGTCGTCACCCTGCGGGTGGTCGACATCCGTCGGCAGTCCGGTCGACGGTGTCGGCGCGGGAGTCGGCGTCGCCGCAGTGCTCACATCGTCATTGACCGAACCGCCGCCGCGGAGTCCGTTGTCTTCGCCGAAGGGCGTGGGAGAGACGGATGTGGCAGGGGTGCGGTCATCGGAGTGGCTCGTCGAACCGCTCTGGGCCTGGGCCGACGCGACGGCGCCGACCGACAGGGCACCGGCGAGAGCGAGCGCAACAATGGTGACCGTCTTCTTGGTGGTGAACATTTCTGGCCTTTCAGAATCACCGCTCCAGGCGATGAGGGTGTGTGGCTGATCGGCCACGTGTTCAGTCTGAAAGGCACAGATGAGAAGGTCGAGAGGCGATTATGAGAGGGTTCTTAACTTCGACAATCGGTCAGTTACCCGGTTTCTTCTTCCGAATTCTCGCTTGCACCGAATATCTTTGGGCATGACCGCCCTCCAGGTGACCAGGCAGGAAGCCCGGCGGATCGCCGTGCGCGCCGCACTTCTGACCGCAGACCGACCGGATGATGTGGTGGGCCTGGTACACAGGATCGCCATGATCCGGGTTGAGCTCACGAACACTGTGGCGCCTGCCGCAGACCACATCTGCTGGTCCCGCCTTGGGTCTTCCTATAGAGCGGTCGACACCGAACGTGCCCTCAGCCAGGGGCTGCTGTTCGAGCGCGGGTGGATGCTGCGTCCAATGTCAGACCTGGGGCTTTACCTCGCCGGGATGCGCACCTGGGCGGACCGCACCGGCGCTCGCGGCTGGATGCGGGACAACGCGCAGTTCGCGCGAAGCATCCTCGATCGCATCGGCGACGAGGGGCCGAAGACATCCCGCGATATCCCGGACGAGGCGGTGGCGCCCTGGCCGTCGACCGGATGGAACAATAACCGCAATGTGACGCAGATGCTGGAGTGCTTGCACATGGCCGGCGAGCTCGCGGTCGTTGGCCGGGCCGGGCGGCTTCGTCTGTGGGATCTTGCCGAGCGGGTCTTCGCAAAAGTGCCGGAAGTGCCGGCCGATGAAGCCCGTTTCATCCGCAGCGAGCGGTTGCTCGGTGCCTGCGGCATCATGCGGGACAGCATCGCCGTATCGCCGACTGAGTTGCACGGGATCGTTCCGGTGGGCGAGCCCGCGACTATCGAGGGGGTTCCAGGCAAATGGAGGGTCGATCCCGCTCAGCTCGACCGTCCGTTCGAGGGGCGCACGGCGCTGCTCTCCCCCTTCGACCGGCTGATGACTGACCACCAGCGCGTCACCAAGCTGTCCGAGTTCCATTACTCGCTCGAGATGTACAAGCCGGCCAGCGCACGCGTCTGGGGACAGTTCGCGCTGCCGATCCTGCACGGCGACCGCCTGGTCGGCAAGGTGGGCGCCCGCTCGGATCGTGACTCCGGACGCTTCCTCGTGCACGCGATTCACGAGGATGAGCCATTCGATCGGTCGACGCGGGCTGCCGTCGACGCCGAGATCGAGTCATTGGCGGGGTGGCTGCGGTTGCGGATGACACGCGGGTGACGCCCGCGGGCAGTGCACCATCCACCTCCCGTTTTTGCGACCACCTCCGTGTTCACACACGACGGTGGTCGCAAAAACGGGAGGTGGATGGTGCTGCTTCCCGGTGAGGGGTGCGGGTACAGCAGGAGTTATGGCCGGATGTTGCGCACGGGCACTCCCCAGGCTGACGATATATCGTTGAGTATCGTCGAGCCAGAGTGGCCATGACGCTGAGGAGGACATCATGAGCAGTTCATTTATGGGTGAAGGGTTTACGGGACGCCGCGGCGGCGGCGAGGGTTGGCCAGGCGGCGCGGTGTGGGACGCAATGGACCAGCTCCGCGGACAGTTCGATCGGAAGTCCGGGCAGAGAATGGGACGCGGCGACGTGCGCGCGGCGGTGCTTGCCCTTCTCGCCGAGAAGCCGATGCACGGCTATCAAATCATCCACGAGATCGAGGAACGCAGCGGCGGCGCGTGGAAGCCAAGTCCCGGCTCGGTCTATCCCACCCTTCAACTCCTTGCTGACGAGGGCTTCATCGTTGCCGAGGAGTCCAACGGTCGCAAGACATACTCGCTCACGGATGAGGGACGACAGGTAGCAGACGCCGCGGCAGATCACCCCGCGCCGTGGGAAGCGCAGAATGGTCGGGATGGCGCTCGCGCGACCGCGCTACCGCGGGCGGGCATCGACTTGGCTCAGGCAGCCGCTCAGGTTGGGCGCTCCGGCAACCCGGAGCAGGTGAAACAGGCTGTCGCAGTTCTTGAAGAAGCGCGACGTAAGCTCTACGCGATCCTTGCCCAGGACTGACTTGCCACCCGCACGTCGGCGCCGCTGAGATCAGATGACCGAAATCAGATGACCGAGATTAGATGACCGACGTTGCAAACATGCGTGCCCGCTCCCGAAGGATCCTGCGGTTCGCTGCCCGGTATCTAGCGCAGGCGTGGTGGTACGAGTTGTTTCTGCCGCGGATCGGGCTCGCGCGCGTCGCAGCGCGGGGTAGGTCGGTGCGACTTAAGCGCATTGCGCAGCACTTTCACGTGCTCGCGGTCGACCTCGGGGGCCTCATGATCAAGGTCGGCCAGTTCATGTCGTCACGGCTCGATGTGCTGCCGCCGGAGATCACCAGGGAACTCGAGGGCCTGCAAGACGAAGTTCCCCAGGTGCCCTTTCCGGCGATCCGAGCCCTCGCCGAAGCTGAACTGGGTGTGACCCTTGAGCGTGCGTTTTCCTTCGTCGACCCGACACCGGTGGCGGCGGCATCCCTCGGTCAGGTCCACCGCGCTCGGCTATCGGAAGCGGATGCCGCCGAGACGGGCCTGCTCGACGTCGTCGTGAAGGTACAGCGGCCTGGCATCGGCATGATCGTCGATGTCGACCTCAGTGCTCTCCGCCGGGTCGCCGGCTGGCTCAGTCATGTGCGCGTCGTCTCGGATCGCGTTGACATGCCCGCCCTGGTCGAGGAGTTTGCATTCACCAGCCTCGAGGAGATTGACTATCTGCACGAAGCGACGAGCGCAGAGCGCTTTGCGCAGGACTTTGCAGACGACTCTCGAGTGAGCGTTCCCGAACTTGTGTGGGAGCGCACAACTCGGCGGGTGTTGACCCTGCAAGACGTGACCGCCATCAAGATCAACGATGTCGACGGGCTGAGGGCAGCCGGCATCGATCCTTCCGACGTTGCCACTGAATTCGCGGCCGTCATGTTCGACCAGCTTTTCCTCTCTGGCTACTTCCACGCCGACCCGCACCCCGGCAACATCTTCGTGACGCCGCTCAGCGGCGCCGGCGTGGTGGAGGCGAACGGATCCAGGGCCTGGAAGTTCACCTTTATCGACTTCGGGATGATGGGCGAAGTACCCAAAGCTCTGCGCCAGGGTCTTCGCAAACTGGTCATCGCGGCCGCATCCCGCGACGGCAAGGGAATGGTGGATAGCATCCGCGAGGTGGGTGTGCTGCTACCGTCCGCCGACACCGCAGAACTCGAGCGAGCGATGACAAAGCTGTTCGCCCGATTCGGCGGGATGGGCTTCGCCGAGTTGCAGGAGGTCGACCCGCGCGAGTTCCGCGCGTTCGCCCTGGAGTTCGGTGATCTGGTGCGCTCGCTACCGTTCCAGCTTCCGGAAAACTTCCTTCTCATCGTGCGCGCGATGTCGCTGACCTCGGGAATGTGCAGCTCTCTCGACCCCACTTTCAATATCTGGGATGCCGTCGAGCCGTACTCGAGCAAGCTGATCCGCGCGGAGGGCGGCAACCTGCTCCAGCAGGTCGGGAAGCAGGTCGTGTCGGTCGGCGGCCTCATCGCCCGGCTACCCCAGCGACTCGACACCCTGACGACGCGCATCGAGGCGGGCGAGATCTCGGTGCAATCCCCACGGCTCGAGCGCCGGCTGAGCGGACTCGCGCGAACCGGACGGCAACTCATCTCGGCGATCGTGTTCGCTGCCCTGCTGATCGGCGGCATCCTGCTTCGTGCCGAGGATGTTGTGTTTGGAACCGTCCTCATGAGCGTGTCTGCGCTCCCCTTGCTTCACGTCCTCTTCGCTGGGGCACTAGCGCGGCGTGGCCCCCTGCCCTGAGTGCTCGTGGGATGCATATGGCGGCCTGTCGATTCGGAATCGGAAGTCATCGCGGTTGAACAGCTGCGCGACCGGCAGAAGTACGCGATGTCGATTCGGCTATGGATTGTCAGCTGAAGATGTGCACTGTCGATATTTTTGAGTATGACTTATGAAGCAAATTTCGCTGCGTACACCATTGCTGCCGCAATCCTCGTCGTCGTCGTGACCCAGTGTGCCGCGTCGGGAAAGATCCGCCGCATTGGCTTCGTTGTTGTCGCGATCTCTGCGGGGGTAGCCCAGTTCACGCCGGGAGCCACGACCGCGTGCATCGTGCTCTTATTTCTGTTCCTGGGGTGGTCCGCCGTCGCTGCGTGGCGAGGAGCGAGGGCAGCAACGAGCTGAATCGAATTGTAATCTCCCAGTGTTCGACACAACGGTCTAAGTTGTCGCCCGCTGATGGTCCGGTCCGCAGGCGGGCGCGAAGATCATTGTCGCTAGCGTGCAGAACTTACGCCGGATGTGCCCTCCCTGGGAAGAACAATTAGGCACTGTGCCGCCAGGACATCATGTGACGACCTCAGTGCGTTTCACGATGCATATTCGATAGACATCAAATAACTGTCGTGCTGTGAGCGTGCCCAAAGCTCTCCCCGTGCCGGATGATGTCTCGTCCGACTGCCGCGCGCCGCTGTCGCAATCCAGCTGGACCCCCCTGCCAATCTCCCACTCCAATCAGGTTCTGCCTGACCGAGAAGGAGAACACCATGCCCACGATCCGCATTTAGGAACCTGCTCCTGTTGCGAGACCGGTTGCTGTGGCGGCTCTGGTTGCTGTTGAGACGGCTATGCGGTTTCTCCAAGATCCGCCCGGAATCACGGAGAGCCTGTCCGGATCGTGAGGACCTTGGCTCAAACCGGCTGGCGAACCTGCGCGGCACCGTCTCAGAGCAGGTTCGTCAGCACCGCATCCATCTGAGAGCGACCAGCATTCTGCTCACACACGAACAGAACCTCGGGCACAGAGTGGTCGATGGAACCCTTCGATTGCGCAAGCGAAGCCAGTCGATCCGTCGCGAAACGGGTCGGCTTGCTGGCGAGATGGGTGTGACCGCGGAGTGCTCGCAGGTCGCTGAAGTCAGTCGCGGCGAGGCCGATCAGATCGTGGCGGGCAGCAGTTCGGCCAGCAGTGCCTGAACACGCGCCTTGATGTCGTCGCGGATCGGGCGGACCTCGTCGATCGACTTGCCCTTCGGGTCAGTCAGCTCCCAGTCCTCGTAGCGCTTTCCGGGGAAGATCGGGCACACGTCACCGCAACCCATCGTGATGACCACGTCTGAGTCCTCGACCTGCTCGGTCGTCATGAGCTGGGGCACCGCCTGCGAGATGTCGATGCCCTCCTCGGCCATCGCCTGGATCGCCATCGGGTTGATCTGATCCCCCGGCTCGGACCCACCGGAGCGCACCTCGACGGCGCCCCGAGAGAGTTCCTGCAGATAGCCAGCGGCCATTTGCGAGCGACCCGCGTTATGGATACACACGAACAGGACAGTGGGCTTTTCACTCATTTGACTCCTGACGATGTTGCAAGCATAGATTGTCATCTCTGGGTTGTCGGAACGATCGAACGCGAATTCAGATGACGTTCACCGTGAGTGACCAAACGAGAGCTCACACCCGCGATTCGATGTCATTCCGACTGCTCCAGACCGGGCCCTGACGCGGCCCTCCGGAGTTCTTCGGGCTGCACAATCAACCCCGACGCTAAAGCTCAACCCATGGAGTGTCTCGAAGATCGGGAGGCCACACCGAGGCCTCTTGCTAACCCGTCGGCATCTGCGTGAGTCTGCCGAACTTCATCTCATTGCCTCCGACGCACGACACGACGATCCTGTCGCCCGAGATAAATTTGCCGGGTTTACAAGCCCTGCTGACGCAGCAGTTCAGGAATGCGCTCACGGAAAGGGAAGAACCCGCGCGAGGCGTGTGGCCAAGCGAGTGTGTCCCAGCGCCGCCTGACGGTCGTGGGCGTCACTCCCTCCGAGGCAAGAACGGCCCCGAGCGTCAGCATCCGTTCCTGCACCGGGCCAACCGGAGCGTACGGCATAACCACCGCATCGAGACGCTCAGATTCGGCCCACTGCAGAACCGTAGAGGGAAGTGCGTCGGGCAGCACTCTCGCCGGTCGCCCGAGAGAGTCCAACGCCCGAATGGCGGCGTCATCGAGGGCTGATGCCGTGAATCGACGGACTGCATCCGAGGCGCCGGAGGGCGAGCGCTCGTCGGGGTCGGCGGATCCGGCGATAGCGACGAGTCGGCTGTCCGAATCGAACCAGGAATTCTCGGCGCGCAGGCTCGCCGCTTCCAGATCCTCTTCGTGCAGCAGCAGCCCCACACGGGCGCCTGAGGGGGTCGGTTCGGCGGGAGCAATCGATGCCCGCGACGGCAGTGGCTCCTCGACGAGCGCTCGTGCCGACGTGGCGAGTCCCGATGGCGAGAACCGGCCCTCGGTGTAACGGGAAATGTTCGATGCCGTCGCCAGATAGGTCTTTCCGGCGGTCTGGAGCCCGGCAACCCACCGCCAGGAAAGCGTGTTGGAGGCGGCATCCCCATCAAGAAGGTGGCGGTAGAAAAAGTCCGCGCCGAGTTGCCAGGGCAGGCCGAGCGTGAAGATCCAGATGCTCGCAAACCACATGCGGGTGTGGTTGTGCAGGTACCCGGTATTTACAAGCTCGTGTACCCACGCATCTATCGCATCAATCCCGGTGCGCCCAGCGATGGCTTCGCGGTAGCTACCGGACTGCGTACCGCTGGCGAGCCCGAGCTCTGCCACATCACGGCGATACCGCCGCCACACCTCGGGATTCTGCTCCAGCCACCCCTTCCAGTAGGTACGCCAGAAGACTTCCTGGACGAATTTCTCGCAGGCGCCGAACCGATGCTTCTCGAGCACAGCCGAAACCACTTCGCGCTCGGTCAGGAGCCTGTGGCGGAGGTACGGGGAGAGACCGGAGACGTTGTCGCGGGAGGGTCCAGTGTCGTGGTTGCGGTCTCGCGTGTAATCCGTCCCTGCATGAGGGACAAACAGGGCGAGGGTTTCAAGGCCGGCAGCTCGGGTGGGAGTAAACATCTCCCTCATCATGCATCATCTGCTTTTGAGTAGGGCCCGGCCGACCGCGGAGAACTATGGGCGGCTGATGGCCGGCGAGCAGCCGCACAGCGTCGCTGAAATCACCACTCTCGACCGGTTCGCTCCTGCTCGGGAAAACGACGGTTACCGATCAGGGTCACCGAGGATCGACTGGAGGGCCGGTGCGAGTAGGTGGATGAGCGCCTCAGCACTCCCGTTGGCGAGAGCGGGAACACGCACGATGCGACGCCCGACCGTGACACCCACGAGCATCGACGACGCGAGTGCGATTCGAAGGGCGGTCTCCCCCATGTTGTCGCGTCGCGCAACCGGCGACTCGGTGATTCGAGCCTCAAGAAACTCGCGCAGTTGAGTCGCGGCCTGCTCGTTGCCCATGGCGCCGCGCAGCATTGCGAGTAGCGGCTCGGAGTCAACAGGATTGCCCTCCCAGATGCCGAGGAAGGCGCGAGCCACTCGTTCACCGACACCGGCTTCGGGGCCGTCGAAGGCTTCAGCGAAGCGGGACAGCGCGTGTGGAGTGATCGACATGACGGCCCCGAACAGATCTTCTTTGGACCCGAAGAACCGCATGACGAGCGACGAGTCGACTCCGGCGTCCGAGGCAATTGCTCGGATAGTGGTTCCGGCGTAACCGTCCTCGGAGAAGCGGCCGCGGGCAGCACTGAGGATGAGCTGGCGAGTCCGGTTGGAGCCCGGTCGTCGTCCCGGCCGTTTCGGAGCGGACAGGGAGATTGTGTCCTTGGCCATGAGCCGAATTCCGTGAGGAAAAATCCTTTTAACAAGCGTCCAGTTTTACGCGTTATCAGCGTTCGATCGCAGCGTTCGGAGAGTTGGCTCCTGAGCCACGAAGGGAAGGAACTCATCATGAGCGAAGACCTGAGGATCTACAGTGCATCGCAGCCGCTGCCGCCCGGCCGAACGGGAATACTGACGGCATTCGAGCCGGGAACCCGAACTCTTGAGGCCGGCTTCCAGATCGCGCCACAGTTCCTGCCGGTGCCCGTCGACATCGTCTTCGAGAAGGATGTCGCCATCACGCTCCGAGACGGAGTGACGATCTACCTCGACGTATTCCGTCCCGTCGGCAGTAAAAAGTTCGAGGCACCCGACCCCGCCTATTGGTGCGCTCAGGGGTATGCGATCTGCAACCCTGACATCCGCGGTGTCATCGATTCCGACGGCAACAGTGTGTTGTGGGACCGGCAGGAAGGCCGGGACTGTTACGACGGGTCGAATGGCTTACCGAGCAGGAGTGGTGCAGCGGCAAGGTCGGGATGAGCGGAACTTCCTACCTCGCAGTGGCGCAGTGGTTCACCGCCGCGGAGCAGCCCCCGCACCTCGCAGCGATCAACCCGTGGGAGGGCGTCAGTGACGTCTACCGCGATCTCGTGATGCGCGGCGGGATGCCTGACACGGGGTTCGCCCAGCAGCTTCAGGACGGCAGCTTCTTCGGAAAGAACCAGAAAGAGGACATTCTCACCGAGGTGGAGCGCTACCCACAGATCACTGAGCTGTGGGAGAACAAGATCCCGGAGTTCGAGAAGATCACCGTGCCGGCGTACGTCGTGGCCAGTTACTCGAACACGCTGCACACCGCGGGCCCTTCCTCATTTGGCGCCGGATCGCATCCGAGAGCAAGTGGCTGCGTATCCACAACAGCCAGGAATGGCCCGACTACTACGACGAAGTGAACGTCGAGGACCTGCGCCGATTCTTCGACCAATACCTCAAGGATGAGGAGAACGGCTGGAGGAGACGCCGCGCGTGCGGTACTCGGTTCTCGATCTGCAGGGCGGCGATCAAGTCGGGCTGACCGCTGACTCCTTCCCGCCGAAGGACGTAACGTCCACGAAGTACTACCTCGACGGCCTCACCCGCACACTTACCACCGAGGTGCCCCGCGCGCAGGTATCCGCCGCCTACGATGTGGCGTCGAATCCCAACGCCGTGTCGTTCATCACGCGGTTCGATGAGGAGACCGTGATGGTCGGCTACCCGAAAGCGCACCTCTGGGTTGAAGCGCGTGGGTCCGACGATATGGACCTCTTCGTACTCGTGCAGAAGCTCGACGCCTGGGGGACGCCGCTGCAAGCCGTCACCGTCCCCAACCAGAGTGCCATTGCGCACGATCTCACGGATCACGGGGCCACAATCCTGCGGTACAAGGGCTCGGACGGTCGGCTGCGAGTGTCTGCCCGCAACCTGGACGAGAACCTGTCAAGCGAGGATGTGCCCGCCCACACTTTCGATCGCGTCGAGAAGCTCGCCCCGGAACAGATCGTGAATATCGAGATCGACCTATTGCCGATCGGCCTCGCGTTCCACTCCGGGGAGCAGCTGCGCTTCATCATCAGCGCCGCGAACCTCCTCGGAACATTGATGCCCGGCATCCGCGAGTACGTCGGCGCCAATGCCGGCCAGCACATGATTCACACGGGAGGCGAGCACGCGTCGTACCTACAGCTCCCGATTCAGAACGTGTAACTCGCGCCAAGGGGTGCCGGATTCAACGGGCATACGAGAAATCTCCTACGCGGAGGGCGTGACCAATCGGATTCATCCCGTGACCTTCTGCTTTGAGGTCAATAGGTAAAAATCCTGAATAACGACAGAAGCCAGACAGATGCGCGGCCAGTGCGCACTGCCAGCTCGGCGATCTGCCCGAACTTCGAGCCAGGACTTTTTGAAGTGTAGGCAGGATGTGGGCACCGAGCACGGCGGTCCGACCGGATTTCAGAACAACTGCCGGTCAAACCCATGTTATGTGGTGCGCCCGGAGGGATTTGAACCCCCGACCTATTGATCCGTAGTCAATTGCTCTATCCGCTGAGCTACGGGCGCATGCGTCGGGTAGAACCCAACTTGACGACTATACCAGCCGAGCCGCTCGCGGCGAATCGAGCGGCGTGAGCCTGCGGCCGAATGCTAGCCGGACTAAGGATGAGGTGTCGGCGAGTTCGAAACAGCGCGTTTCCGGCGAGTCGAAGGCGATGCGCAGCCAGCCGATCCCCCGAAGACAAGCTGAAGAAATACGGGCATGGGAGGCGCGCAAGTCCGATCCGCGTTCGGTTGAAATCTAATCAGAGAGTACCGAGTGGTGCACGATGACGTGCTCGTGAAGGTTCCCTTGCAGCCCCCAATACAGGCCGACCTCAGGCTGCCACCGTTGATGCCGCGAGCCACACGCAGCGGCTGCACGGCACGCTCTGGGCGAGCGAGCTGGCGGGAGCGACGGCGAGCAAGTGCTCCAAAGCCAGCAAAGTGGCCCGCTACCTCGTCAAGATCGAACACATTCAACGGCGCGGTGCCGCGGCGAACGGCGCGAAAGACCTGAGGCACTGGCATCCGATGCTCCACGTAGGCCGAGGCAGGAAGGACACGGGATCCGGATGCCCCGAAGAGAAGCCGGAGCGCGCGACTCCACCGCCAAAGCCATGGAACCTGCTCCCGTCGCACGCAGCGATCTGGCTACCCGTCCTGCCACCGGGCTTCACCCGCCCGGCACGCCTGCGCCTTGCGCCGATCGGAAGCGGCGCATTGGCAGTGACAGATTCGGCCGCTAAGGGGCACCGCCCATAATTTACGATATGATAAATTGATGAATTCATTGATTACGAGGAGCTCTTCGCGGGAAGCCGGGCGGCTAAATGATGCTGTCAGCCCGGGGAGTCGTGGACCCCTGTCTGAATACTCCGATGTGCATCGTCCGCTCTACGAGGTAAAGGCCAACCTGTTCAAGGGCCTGGCCCACCCGGTGCGTGTTCGAGTGCTAGAGGTTCTCGCCGGGGCGGGTGACGTGTCCGTGACAGATTTGCTTTCCGACACGGGCCTGGAAGCCTCCCACCTCTCGCAGCACCTCTCGGTCCTTCGCCGCCATAACCTCGTCGTTGCGGAACGGCGTGCGAGCCAGGTCTTCTACCGGCTCGCCTACCCCAAGGTCGCCGACTTGCTCTCTATCTCTCGCGCCTTGCTGGTCGAAATACTCCAAACAACCCAGCAGCAGCTGGCGTCGACGGTGAGCATGGCCGACGTCGCACCACACGCCGAGCTCCAAGACCCGACCTCGAGCACAGCATGAGGATCGCGGGATACGTCCGATCCCTCCTCCCCAGCTGGGCGGACTATCGCTCAGTCACCCGCACCTGGCGCGGCGACATCATTGCTGGGATCACCGTTGGCATTGTTGCATTGCCGTTGGCTCTCGCGTTCGGTGTCAGCTCCGGCGCGGGCGCAGAAGCTGGCTTGATCACCGCGATCGTCGCCGGAATTGTCGCCGCCGTCTTTGGCGGTTCGAACATTCAGGTCTCCGGGCCGACCGGAGCAATGGTGGTCGTTCTCGGACCGATTGTCGCCTCCCACGGAGTCGGCGCGGTTGCCACAGTCAGCCTGATGGCCGGCATCGTTGTTCTCGGGGCCGGTGCCGCGAAACTCGGCCGCATCGTCTCCTACATTCCCTGGCCGGTGATCGAGGGGTTCACACTCGGGATTGCTGTGATTATCTTTCTCCAGCAAGTTCCCGCGGCCGTGGGCTCCCACCCAGGGTCGAGCAGCAACGCGTTTATTTCGGCTGTCCAATCGTTGACTCACGTGGATGTCGCTACGGTGGCCTGGCCACTGGCCTCGGTCGCGCTCGTCGCGCTGATCATGGTCTTCGCCCCACGCATTCATAAGAAGCTTCCCGGGTCGATCATCGCCATAATCGTCGTGTCCGTGATCGCTGCAGTCACCGCCCTTCCCCTGGCGAAAATCGGCCTACTTCCGAGTTCCCTACCCACCCCCCGGCTCCCCTCGTTCGACCCTGGCGCCCTGCAAGCACTGGTCGGACCCGCGTTGGCGGTAGCGGCTCTGGCTTCTATCGAATCACTTCTCTCCGCACGGGTGGCCGCCTCGATATCCGACACTGGCCCCTACGACGCTGATCGTGAGCTCGTCGGCCAGGGTCTGGCATCGATCGCGTCAGGATTCTTCGGCGGCATGCCGGCCACGGGTGCGATAGCTCGAACCGCCGTAAACCTGCGCTCCGGAGGACGCACCCGACTTGCTGCAATCGTTCACGCCATCGTGCTCCTCGGCGTCGTATACCTCGCAACCGGGGTCGTCTCCCAGATCCCCCTCGCCGCCCTCTCCGGAGTGCTGATGGTGACCGCAACGCGAATGGTCTCGGTCTCTACGGTGCGCAGCGTCATCGGATCAACCCGTTCCGATACGGTCGTGTTCATCGTCACCGCGATCATCACCGTCTCGGTCGACCTCATCGTCGCTGTCGGAATCGGCATCGCCGTCGCCGCATTTTTCGCGTTGCGAAACCTGGCAAGGTCCGGAGGGGTTCATCGGGAGGAACTGCCCACTCCGACTCAACCCGAGGACGAGCACATCGCCCTATTCCGCCTCGACGGTGCACTCTTCTTCGGAGCGGCAGACCGCATGCTCGAACGGGTTACGAGAATCGACAATGTCTCCGTCGTCATCATCCGCATGTCCGAACTCCAAGTGCTCGACGCGACCGGTGCGCGTGTCATCACCGAAATGATTCACGGGCTGGAACGTCGCGGCATCACCGTCCTCATCAAAGGCATTCAAGCCAAACACCTGAGAGTGGCCACGCGGGTGGGCGTGATCACCTCCCTCCGACACCAGAACCACCTCTTCACTGATCTCGACAAGGCCGTCAGTCACGCTCGCAGCCACGTCTCCCGCATCTCAGCGGCGTCCAGCTCCGAGGCCAGGACCGAAAACAATTCACGATAGGAGTCCACCAGTGCAACTTCAATTGTTGATAGACCGGATGATCGACCAAGCGATCGAGCTCGATCCGTCGGGTTCCTACAGCATCCTCATCGGCAACGCCCCCGCAACCGAAACGGACTGGGCGACGGGCAAAAAGGTGTACCGGTGGTGCCCGGTCGTTCAGACTCGCCTGGTGCCGAACTACAGCGTCGTCCTGGCCCCCTCGCCGGACAATCTGCGCACGAGCAACCTGATCGAGTACCACGGCCGGATCCTCAACGGTGATGTCACGCGTTACACGATCCGCCAGAGCACTTTTTCTTCGGATGATGACGCCCCGAAGCCGTAGGCCCCCTGGGTATTCCTCACCGATCAGAATCCCACACGTGATCTCATCGACGCGATGATGGACCGCGCTCATGATGACAACGACCTCGATGGGTAAGTTATTGACGTCGGTCGCGCCTCCTCACGAGCAGGGCACACGACGATCTGGCCTCGCTGCACGGCCGTAAAACCTATCGACGAGTGCCGGTCGCTCACAGCAGCGCACTACCGAGGGAAGCCATGCTCCTCTCACCTGCAGCCAAATACTGAGCAGGCGCTCGTCGACTCCGACGCATGGGCCCTTCAGTATCAGGACCTTCTGCCCTGTGCGTGCGCGTGCCCCCCGACAAGGCTGTAGGAACGGGTACCGCCAACACGATTAGACCAATTCAGGAATGAGGCAAAACGATGATGTGGGGAAATTACGGAATGAGCGGTTGGTCATGGGGTTTCGGCGTCCTGGTCGTCATCGGCGTGGTGATCCTCATCATCGTTCTCGTGCGCAGGCAAACCCCTCCTCGAACCGACACGCCATTGACTCGCTCTACTCCTGCGGGCAGTGCGCCGTCACCAAAGCAGATTCTGGACGAGCGCTACGCCCGGGGGGAACTCACCACTGAGGAGTATCGAGAGCGTATGACGGCTCTCGGACTTGACTCCTGATGGAGCCGCTGAGTCGGCGGTCTGCCCTCACCCTTGGCGGAGTCGGAGCCGCGTTCGTGGTCGCCGGATGCGCGGGGCTGGCCTGGGAATGGACGACGAACGCTGGATCGATCGCCCGTTCTTCGAACGGCGCAGAGCTCGTGCAACCGAAGCTGCTCCACAGCGCGAACGGCCGTCTCGAAGTAAATCTCTCCGCGAGCCAATCACCGGTGAAAATCGGCGACACGACGGTCAATGCCCTCACTTACAACGGCTCCCTTCCGGGGCCGACCCTCTGGGTAGGCCCGGGAGACACGGTGACGGTGTCGCTCGCCAACCGGCTGAATGATCCAACGAACCTCCACACCCACGGGCTTCACGTGTCCCCAAGGGGCTCGGGCGACAACGTGTTTCGCCGAATCGATTCGGGAACAACCGCGGAGTACCGTTACGAGATCCCGAAGGACCACCCTCCCGGGGTCTTCTGGTACCACCCGCACCACCATGGACTGGCTGCTCAGCAGGTGTTCGGGGGCCTCTATGGTGCGATCATCGTTGACGACATCACGCCGATCCCCGCGACAGTCGAGAGAGTCATGATCATCTCGGACCTGTCGTTCGATGCGTTCGGGAATATCGCGGCGACATCGCAGATGGATCGGATGCGTGGGCGGGAAGGTTCTACCGTGCTGGTGAACGGCCAGCTCGACGCGACCATGACGGCGCACCCGGGAGATCGGGAACGCTGGCGGATTGTCAACGCCTGCACGTCGCGTTATCTCGATCTCCGGCTTGACGGGCAATCCTTGCAGCTGCTCGGCAACGACTCCGGCCGGTTCGGGATGCCCCGCCCGGTGAATGCCCTCGCGCTGGCGCCCGGAAACCGAGCCGATGTTCTCGTCACCATGGTGGCGGGTTCCTCGGTACTCCAGGCGCTGCCCGTGGATCGCGGTTCCCCTGCAGGCATGATGGGCGGAACCTCACAGTCGAGCGAGACAATCAGACTTGCCACGCTTCGCGTTTCCGGGACCGCGGCATCCCCGCTGCCAAGCCCGCCGGTCTCCACTCCCCGGGACCTCCGGTCGGACGCGATAGCCCGGAAGAGAACCCTCATCCTTGCCATGGGCGGAGCCGGGATGGGCGGGGATGGGATGGGCTCCGGAATGATGCGATTCACCATCGACGGTAGGGGCTTCGATGCAGCCCGCGTCGACCAGTCCGTGGCGGCCGGCGCGATTGAGGAGTGGACCATCGTCAACACGAGCCCGATGGATCACCCCTTCCACCTGCATGTCTGGCCCATGCAGGTGATCGAGATCGGCGGTCACTCTGTGGAGACGCCGACCTGGCAGGACGTGGTGAACGTGCCGGCCCACAGCCAATCGCGGGTGCGCATCGCTTTCGAGGACTTCACGGGTACTGCCGTCTACCATTGCCACATCCTCGACCACGAGGACAATGGGATGATGGGCGTCATTTCCGTTCAATGATGTCGGTTTCGAGCTCTCCGGGATTCGATGCCACGCTGGCATACATCGTTCCAGCGGAGGGGCAAACCCTTCTGCCAAGTAGTCCACGGGGTCAGAGCAAACTCAGAATTTCCCTTATCTGCCCGGTACCCGCGGCCTGTAACCGGATTGCGACCTTTCACTGCGTGAGGTGTTTGCAGTTCGGGTCGGTGGTCCCCGCCTGGGCCCAGGCCAACACGGGCGGCACAATCTCGACCTCGATAGTCTCGCCCGAAGTTTTCATGGTCGCCAGTTCATCAGCGGAGACGATGGGGAGGCGAGGAGAGCGTGACGAGCCCAGCGCGCTAAACGGCGACTACAAGAGGTGATCGGCGGGGTGCCGCCGACTGCGACTGGCGAGTTTCCCTAACAGACCGGCCTGCCGGTTACGGTTGACCGGCCGCCGCAACTGTGGCGGCCTGGGTGGCCGGGATGAGAGCTTCCTTGACCGCAGCTGCCAACACGCGTTGCCCGGCAGCCGTCGGGTGAACATCATCACCCTGCATAAGCTCGGGGTGACCACTCAGTGGTTGCCCGAGATCGACGTAAGTGCCGCCGACCTGCGCCATTGCCTGCTGCACTTGCGAATTGATCTCAGCGATCTCATCCGGCACCGTCGTGTCACCCCATACTGCGCTCAGCCCCACGATCTTCGCCCGCGGAAACTCCGCTTGCAAATCGGATACTGCGCTTACGGTCGATTCGAGGAGCGCGGAATTCGACATTCCAAAATCGTTACTGCTGCCCTCGATAATTACAAGATCCGGTTGCAGCGCACTCGCCCCCTTCACGATCGACGAGAAATTACTATCGCAATCGTCAGCGGCACCGATCGCGAGAAAGCCAGCTCCATTACAGGCGAGGGCGCTGAGGGACCATCCATCCTGTTGCGAAATCAACTCGGGCCACGCTTGGCCGGGCTCCAATCCAAACCCCTTCATGATCGAGTCACCAATGGTCAGCACGCGCAAGGGGACGGCCGGTAAAACGCTCGGGGCAATCGCTGCCGGCGTTGCACTGACTCCCGGGGTCCCCGTGACGCTTGGTTTGGTTTGGGCCTCGTGGATGTCACGGGGGGTGGATGTCGCCGGTCCTGGGACTGCCCGTCGCAATGCCGTGGATGATCCCGCCGCCGCGGAGAGTTGGCTCGAAATCGGGAAGTTGTAGGCCAAGATAGACGCGCCGATCACTCCGATAGCGATGACCGACAGGGCAGCGGTCAGTCGTCCTCGACTTGGCCGCAGGCTGATGGAGCCGGCGTCCGCGGCGGGCCCTCGATCGCCGGTGCGGGCACTCCGGTGACGGGGCTTGGACCTGAAGTGCTTCATTCGACGAATCACTGAACGGTAATTTCTTCGACTCGCGAATTCTCGCGCCGGATTTCGTTAAGAACTTCCATACGAATCAGAATCATATATGACGGTACGCACGACGTCAGAAGAAAGTTCGGGGGAGGTAAATTCGCTGCCGCCGCAGAGACAACTTTCGGTGACGGGAATTTTCATCGCTGCATCGTATGATTTGCACGGCTAAATTTGTCCGCTCACTGGGAGACCGTTGCACTATGGGTTCGTTGCTTTCGCTCAACATCGTAGACGGGACAATCGTTGCCATTTTCGGTGTCGCGAGTTTTGCGATGTTGGTCTACCTTGCATCGCACCGTGTACCCGCGCGACGAGCGGACGACGGATTGCCGAGCACCTGGGTCCGGAGACGCCGATGGATCATGGTGATCGCATTCTCAGCGCTCGGGGGCGCAGCAGCTGGTGTGCTGGTCATCGTCATCTGCGAAGTCTTCCTCAATCTGTTCGGTACGCCGCTGGAACTCGACACTCACGCGTGGGTTGTGGGCTCCTTTGCTGCGGTCGGCGTCGCAGTCGCGAACATCTGGACCTCCCGGTGGTGGCGTAAGGCGATCGCGAGTGCAGCCGTTATTCTGTTCCTCGCCACGGCAACCCTGGGCATCAACGCCAGCTACGGACTCAATTCGACCCCGGCGTCGTTGATGGGCATAAATATCGCGGATCCGCTGTCAGTTCCCCGGGCAGACCCCACCCCGAAGGCGACCCCGTCACCGACCGCTGTGCCCATTCCGCCGAAACCACTCTGGCAAAGGTGGAGTGCACCAGCGGGAATGCCCGCGACGGGGCAGTACGGAACTGTCGCCATCCCCAGCACTGCGTCCGGGTTCGTGGCCAGACTGGCTTACCTGTACCTTCCGCCTGCGGCTCTTGTCGCCGATCCTCCCCCATTGCCTATCTTGATAATGATGATGGGACAGCCCGGCGGGCCCGACAGCAGCGGCAAGTTCCTCGCAACCCTCAATTCGCTGGCCGCAGCCAACCGGGGTCTTGGTCCGATTGTGCTCACAATCGACCAGATCGGGAGCCCAACACAGAACCCGCTGTGCATCGACTCGCCTCGTGGAAACGTGCACACCTACGTGATGACCGATGTGGTCAATTATGTTCGGCAGAACCTTCATGTGGCGGATGGTCGACTGAACTGGGCAATCGGCGGGTACTCGAACGGAGGGGAATGCGCTCTCTCGTTCGGGGCGAAACATCCCGAGGTTTTTGGTTCGATCCTCGACGTCTCTGGTGAGATAAGCCCCTCGCTTGGCTCGATAGATTCGACCGTAAACCTTGGATTCGGAGGAAACCGGAGCCAGTATGACGCCGAGCTCCCGCTCACAATCATGGGGAACACCCGATACGCGGATATGCTCGCGATTTTCACCAGCGGATCGAATGACCACTACTACGGTGCTGAGGCCGACACCGCAAACGCTGCTGCACAAGCATCCGGGATGACCACACACCGGATCATCGGACAGGGAGTTGGTCATCGCTCGGACGCGATCGTCTTCGGCGTTCCCGCAGGGCTCCCGATACTTTACCCGCGATGGGAGCTGTCGGCGCCGACCCAGTAGGCCGACCCAGTAGACTGGGTTATCCGCGTGTCATTGGTATGACACCTACCGGGGGGATGCGCCTATCGGGGCGCCTTGTCAAGTTCGATTTCTTGAATCCTCCACCCCCTCCCTCCGGATGTCATGCGCTCATCCTCAGCGGTGCGGTCGCGATCGGTCCTGGCACACAGGCTGAAGTTCCCGATTCGAGGGGTGTGCCCTATCGGACGCTGCCCGGTTGCGCGCATCCCGCGGGCGGTTGTTTTCGCTCCGTTCGGGACCCTTGGAGCAAAAACTCGGCTTCGAGCACGCGGACCGCGGACCGCGACGAGCGTGCCCTCGTTGTGGCGCAAGCGCACCACGCTGGACTTCTCCTCGGCAGCGGGCAGCTGGGACCTGAAGTCGCGCGGTCACGAGCGCTCCATAATCGGGTGCACTGACCAGCCCACCTGAGGTTCGCTAAATTGCGCTGAATAGTGATTCACCCGCTGGTGCGGTGCATCGTTGTCAATGAATTGACCCGTCGGTGGAAATCCTGGAATCTGGCTTGCCGTGACCACTCGCATCGAACTGGATGGACCGCGGCACTGGCCTCCGATCCTGGCCACGGATGAGATCACTCCTGAGATTCGTCTCGGCGAGTATCGCGGATTGGCCATCACTGCGGGCACCGCCTACCGCTGCTCTCTCGGCTCACGAAGGCTGGAGTGATCACCTCTACGCGGAAGGACAGGAAAGATGCGATGGACAACCTCCTGGAAAAGGAGCCCAGCAATGACCAACCGTGAGAATCTTCCCGGCGAAATGGGGTGATCCGCGATGAACGGTTTCACGGTATTCGCCCGCAATGAGGTGCACGAGATCCTGCAAAGCTGGCGGATCTCGGTGCTACCGGGCATCCTGCGTCCGTCCCCAGGATCACTCCTGGATACGCACCGAGGCACGACAGGGCTGGTTGCTCGAAAACTGCTCAACAACCCACACGCTGAGTGCAGCAACAGCTGCACTGCCGAGCGCAATAGCTATCTTCTGACGACTTATCCCTCCAGAGACCCGCACGTTATCAACTGCCCGAGCGGCCATCCGACCGCGTCGTGGCTAAGAATCGATACTGCCTCAGCGAAGTGGGACCTTCTGGCTGTTGCGGGAGTCGACTGCCTGGAGTTTCTCTTAGCCCTCGATCACTCGTCTGGCGATGGCTACTACTCGGGTTGTCCAACGTCTCGCCTGCGTCGCGACCTGGCGTCATCAACGCCGCGAAGCACACCTGACACCCAGATCATTCGGACGAATGGTGCGACTACGATCCCCCAGATGATGGAGGCGATGACATCGCTCGGGAAGTGGACCCCATCGATGACTAGCGCTGTACTCGCTCCGAGGATGAAAAGCCCACCGATGATTCCGGCCAACCAGCGGCTGCGACCCGCGCCAAGCCCGAGCACAATCGTGACCACGAGAGCAGTTATAAAGGCCGCGTGACCGCTCGGGTAGGAAGCGTCGATTTGCGCCGGCTTGAACGGGAACGGTAGGAGAGAGGCATCCGGACGGAGTCGGTGCACGACCAGCTTCACGACTGCCAGAGAAAGCCAGGTTGCGGCAATAGTGGCAGCGAAGGTAGACGCCACCCGGAGATTTCGCGTCAGCGCAAGGATGATGCCAGTGAACACCACTGTTCCGACGATGGCCGATACCGGTTCGAAGATTATGTAGACGGCGTTTGTCAGTGAGCCGACCGCTCCGTTGTGGAAGCCGTTGAAAAACTTCACGACAGCAAAGTCAAAGTGGCCGGTTCGAATAACCAGCCCGACGACGAGGATGATGACAATGCCAACCCCCGCGGTCCAAATGATCCGTGCCCGATGAGTTGTCGGAGCGAGAAGTGCTCCCAACAACTCTCGCCCGGCACTCAATCGCGATTCCTCCGATGGGTTTGGTGCAAAGCTCACGCCGTGTCTCCCGTCGTGGTTGGGTCGGAGGCTAGACGCATGGCGTCGCGGACAAGGCCGCCAGCCAGCGAGAGGACACTATCACCAAGATCTGGTTGGGGGATCACGGCGGTGACCCCGGGTCTGTCGGCGAGAGGGACCAAGCAAGTTGCGTGCTTGTCGTCCTCTATTGGTGCAATCTCGTCAATGGTGGTGTTGGTCATAGAGTGAATTTTAACGGGTCGTCCTCGTCCCGCCAGTGTCGCAGGTAAGAACCCGGTAATCAGCACACGATCTGTCCGAGGTAGTCGGACTTGTATTGCCTTTCTCCACATCGTGGCAGCGTATTGGATGGACCCTTCCGCTCAACGAACGCACCACCCGTCCGGCGAACTCAAACGGTGAATTCAGTCGGCGTCAACAGCCCTCCTAACTTTCGAATACCGTCGCCAAAACGCCATTGTTATCGGGCTCGAAAATTCTCCCAATCATGAATAGCGCTGGGAAGTTTGCGTTTATCAAAGTGACAAGGCTCCCGCCGATGCGCCATATTTGCAACTACCGTTCACGTAGAGACCGACCACCACGTTCCACCATTGCCCCAGTTGCGGGCATGTCACCAATTCAGACGTGTAGATGTAAGTGCTACCGGTTCTGTAACCGTAATTGCCCCATCATCCGGCGTTGTTTACGCGGTGAGTGCATTGCCGTTCATTCCTCGGCTCTCTCGTTCCTCACGGTATTCCAAGCCCATGGCCCCCAGCTGCGCCCACACGAAGCGGTCCATCCAGACGCATAGTCCGCAACTCGCTCAGTGGCATAGGCGATCGCTCTTGCTGGTGAGCGAATCGATGAGCATTCCTACTTCGCTTACGGAGGTAGCAATTTCACGCTCATGCAGGCCATGGACCCTGCGGGAAACATTCTTGCAAGCCGGATGCCCAGTGGGACGGGATGCGAGAATGCTGGGATGCTTTCCCCACAGTCACTGAGCGAAGCTGACCGCCGCCTCGTCGCAATGTGGGCGGCGGACTGCGCTGAGCGAGTCCTGGTCTTGTTCGAGACCGAGGCTCCGACAGACCATCGACCACGCGATGCCATCGCTCGCGCTCGGGCATTTGCTCAGGGTGAACGTGATGCCGCCGGTGAAATTCGTCAGCGCTTCGTTGCTGGTCGAGCCGCGCACGCAGTGAGCTCTCCCGCGGCAGTGGCAGCCGCCCGGGCTGCTGGACAAGCTTCCGGAGTCGCTCACATGGGTGCGCACGCTCTCGGCGCAGCCGCCTACGCCGCGAAAGCGGCCGGGCTGGCCGCCTCGGACCAACCCACGGCCGCTTCCGACGAGATCTCCTGGCAACTCGAGCATATGAATGCAGAAGTCCGGGCAACGCTTCAGCAGTTGCCACCACTTGGAGCGAACTCCGCGGGCCCGCTCGGTTCCGGTCTTCTCTCGTCAGGCATCCTTGGGTCGAATATTCGGACGATTCAGGCCGCGATAGGCACTATCTCGCCAGAGGAGGGCGTCCGGTAAGCGGAACGTCTTGTGCAACAGCGCGGAGGCCGAATTATTTAGCTTCCGAGCATGCTGATGCTGCACCGCGTTGCAACACTATGGAGGGTTGTTCGTGGCCTGCCCACCCACCGCCCTGTGCTTCCGAGGGGCAAAGCGTAGCTCGCACCGTTTAGGGTGCGGAGTGCGCTTGTGGTCTTGACGACGGGCATGTTGGACCCGGCCAATCAACCTTGGTGTTATCAACCACGCTTTGGCATCGGCCGCGAGGTGATCCATATTGAGATCAGGGCGGTGCCGAGTCCGATCATTAGGGCGGCGGCGTTGACAGAGCCGGAGATGATACCGATAGTCGCGGCGTAGGTGACGAGGCGCACCAGCCCGACGACGATGAGGATCGCGCCGGCTGCCATGAGGAGCACGGGCAACCGCAGCGCACAGCCGAGCGCGGGGAGGGCACCGAGTACGACCAGGACGAGTGCTTGCACCAGGTTGACTGAGACGAACTGTAGCGGCGTGTAATGAAGCAGCGAGAACAGCGAGCAGAGCGCGGTGAAACCTGCGACTATCAGGCCCCGGGTGCGCCAGACCGCTGATGGGGAACCTGTACTACCGGTAGGTGTGGTGGCGCTCATGAGAGAACCATCGCCATCCGAGCCGGCCGACCTGAGCCGAGCGACCACCGGGGTCTCAGCACTCCATCGACACCGGCGATCCGCCCGGCGGCGGTTCCCAGAATGACGAATTGCGCTGCGAACAGCAGGTAGTAGCTCCACTGCCACTCTCCGGGGGTGTTCAGCACCGAGAGGGTGATGGCGATGGTCTGGAGGATGCCGATGGTCGCCCAGAAGCGTGTCAAGAATCCGACGAGCAGGAACGCGCCGAGGCAGAATTCCGCTATCAGCACTCCCCAGCCGAAGAGCACGAAGTTGGGGAAGATGACATGCTGTACCAGCCAGCTGAAAGCTCCGAGCACCGGATGCTTCACCGCGTCAGCGGTGTACTGGTACAGGCTGTTGTGCGCGGCTTGCCCGAAGTCGGGTGGTCGTTTCCAGTTTACGTTCTGCAGCCACATCAGTCCCACTGCGATCCGCACAGCGGCGAGCACCGCACGAGTGGGACGCCCGGTCTCGATCTGGTTGACGACTGACGCTCTGGTTGTTCGGGTGGTCGTAGTCATGGCGTTCCCGTTTCGTTTCAGGCACAGGCGAACATCGAGGTGGTGGCCGTTACTGACGACCACTGTTGGGTGAAAAGTTCGCTGACCCGGTCGAGCGCGGGGGCAAGGGGCAGTATCTGGCGACTCACGAGCGCGTTCTCGTCAAGGGCGGCGACGGGATGCCAGTAGATACCGTCCGCCGTCACGGTCACCTCGGGGATCAGCGATTCCCGCGTAAAAGCCACCCCTTCCTCCGCGACCCCCTGGTGCGCGATGGGGCGGATAACCTGGTCGGCTCGCGGGATCCCGAGCCCGTCGAATAGCGCGTGCAGCTCATCGAGGGCCGGGTCGTCGTGGGCTGAGATGGTCGCGGCGACGCGCACGGTGAATCCTTCGTCGAGTGCGACCCTGATGCCGGTAAGTGCCCGTTTCCAGCTCCCAGCGCCGCGGTGCGAGTCGTGTACCTCGGGGGTTGGCGAGTCAACACTGATTTGCAGCGCGAAGCCTTGGCGTGGCATCGCCTGAAGTTTGCGAAGCCCCTGGCCGCGGAACAGCATCCCGTTGGTCAGCAGTGTGGTCGGCAGCCTGTCGACGCAGGCCCGCACGATGACGTCGATGTCGGGGAGCAGGAACGGTTCGCCGCCGGTGAGATACAGCTCGCGCACGCCCCAGTCGGCGGCTTCGGTGACGAGTGCCTGGATGTTGTCGATGCCAAGCAGACGCGGGTCGGTCTTCGGCGATGAGGCAACGCAGCAATAGTCGCACGCCAGATTGCAGTGGAAGTTGGTGTAGAGCCAGAGCCTCGCCCCGGGCATCCGATCGGCGGGGATCATGCTGCCGGGGTTGCGCGGTCGTCCGCGGCCCACGGTCACCTGCCCGGTGTCCTGTTCGACCATCAGAGTGCTGACGAGGGTGTTTCCCGTTTTTTCGCACCAGCGGCGTACGAGGTCCAGTTCGCTTGCCGACGCCACCGCAAACTCGGCCGTATCGCCTTCGGCCATCTGTTCTACGGTGCGCATCAGCGCCATGACTACCATCGGGAGTCGACGCCCTGTTCCGCAATCGCCGTAAACAGTCCGTTGTAGCCCTCGAGGTGGGGTTCGACCCATTGGGTGAGTCCCTCCAGTTCGAGGATGCGCCGGTGCGCTGGTACCTCCCAGTCCATGGCGAGTAGCTTCGCCACCCACGGTGCATAGACCGCTTCGGGCAGGGTGTCGAGTGCCGTGAACATGCAATGCGAGTAGGTCTCGGTCTGCCAGACCGGCTCGAGCATCCCGGGCATCAGGTCACCGCGGCCAATGTTCTCCCACACTGTGATGCCGATCGCGGCAACATCAGCATCGCCGGCGAGCACCGCGTCGATCGCGTCCAGCTCGCTGCGACCGGTGTCACCGTGTTTACCGATGTCACTGTTGAAGCGTTGAATTTGCATGTGATCGACATCCACCCCGGCTTCGCGCAGATAATGCAACGGCAGGATCGCGGCATGCGCTGAGTCCGCCGACCCGAGTGCCAGGCGCCGGGTCGCGATGTCGCCAGGCCCGGACCAGCCGCTTCCCGCGGCCGCCACGAACACCGTCGAAAAGGTGGCGTCCGTGTCGCGCATGGCCAGCGCCCGCACGTGCCCATCGGTCTGCAGCACTGAACGTGCATACGCGAGGTTCGTATTCCAGGCGATATCGATCATCTCCGCCTGCAGTGCGTCGACCAAGCGGCCATAGTTCGAGAACAACACGAAATCCATTGCCGTGGCGGGTTCGTCGAAGTACTCGCGGATACCTTCCCAGATGGGAACGACGTTCGGCGTGTAGGCGACCGCTCCGATGAGCAGGGGTGCTCCGACGAGCTTCGACATCCGAAACTCAGAACAGCGGAAGGCCGGTGAGGGCCTTGCCGTAGAAGTCGTAAAGCACATCTGCGGTCGGTGCCATGACGGAGCCGGCGCGCGCATCCCGGAAAGCCCGCTCGATGGGCAGGTGTTTCGAGAACGCCGCCCCGCCACACACCCGCATCGCCGATTCGGTGATCGTCAGCGCGGCGTCATTAGCGGAGGCCTTCACTCCCAGCACGAACAGTGGAGTGTCGTCAGCTGGGCTCGCCACTTTCGCGGCTGCTTGGGCGAGGTACGACTTCTGCGCCATCAACGCGATGCTCATCTTCGCAATTTGTGCCCGGATCGTCGGTAACGCGGACAGCGCCTGGTCCAGATGCTCCAGCCGGGCGCCGGTCACGTGTGCGACAGCGCCATCAACGGCTGCGGTGGAGAGCCCGAGCGACACTGCGGAGTTGCCCAGGTTGAACCAGGGAAGCACGGTGGCCATCATCGTGCCGAACCCGCTGCCCGGCTCACCGAGGCGATAGCTGGACGGAATAGTTACCGCTACTGTCATCGGGCTCGACGCGTTGCCGCGCAGCCCCAGTCCGCTCCAAGGACCAGCGATGTCCAAACCTGGCGTTGAAGCCGGGATCGCATACAGGTCGACGGTCTCCGGGTCGACCGCGCTTTGCGACGACATCACGTACACATCGGCGTAGCCGGCCGAGGTCACCCAGCTTTTGTAGGCGGTGAAGCGGAGATCGTCCCCGTCGGCGACAGATTCAGACACGGGAGCCCAGAAGTGTGAGCGCGACCCTTTCTCGCTGAACGCCAGGGTGCCGAGGACCTCGCCCGATGCCATTCGCGAAAGGAGGTCCGGCATCGCGGTCGGCGGGGCGGATGCGACCGTCACCGCGGCCGCGACATGCATCAGATAAATCATCGCGGTCGAGCCGCACGCCGCCGCGATTGCGCCCAGCACCTCCGTGAACTCGACTGGACCGGCCCCCATGCCGCCGACATCCTCGCTGATCACCAGGCCGAGCAGCCCGCTCGACCTGAGGGCCGCGACTGAATCAACGGGGTAGGCGCCATCGATATCCACCTGTTCGGCGTGGGCGGCGGCTATCGCCGTTACCTGCGCTACAGCTTCTTCGAGAGTCGACTGCATCATGGTCATCCGGTCTCCTGGCATCGTTGCTCAAGTTTCTCGACACCGCTGTCGCGGGACCGACCACACCAGTATCCCCCTCAGGGATGCCAGCGCAATAGGGGATTTCGTTACAGGTCTCTAACTCCACCGTGGGCGCATCGCTAACTGAAATCGCATTGGCGGCCGGGCGATTCCAGCGGGATCGCGGTATGTCCTTAGTCACGTCCCGCTGAGTGGTGGAGTTTCTCAACATTGTGCGGATTAAGCTCAGGCGGAGACGAGTTGGGGAGGATGTTCACCTCCTCGGTCATCTCGCCCCCTCAGTACTCGTGTTGCAAGCATTCCGAGGGTAAGCCCGTAGAGCATGCGACCCATCAGGCAGGCAAGGCTGGTCGCACTGACGCTGAACGGTGGCATTTCGAAAATCATCGGGATGGTTAGCAGAAGTCCGAGGATCCAGCGGATAACGCCGTAGACGATTTCCACAACCGCTCCTCTGAGGTAGCCGGTCAGCAGGCGGTTGCCGAAAGGAACGGTAAGTCCCATGCCAATCACTACGGACATCGTCATCTGGATGGCGAAGCCCACCTACAGAGCATTCGAACCGACCATGCTGGCGATCATGGCCAACATTCCCATGACCCCCATCAGCATTCCGAAGATCAGGCCTCGGGCGATACCGCTGATTGGTCCCGCTTCGGCGCACACTGACCTCATGGACATTTCAGTACTTCACATTGAGGACTGCCCGAACTGGGCAGAGACAGGCTCCCGGATTCGCACCGCGCTAAAAGACCTCGGCGTATCCAACACGGAGGTGAGCTTCGTGGAATTGCGCACACCAGAAGATGCCTCACAGGTACCGTTCGCTGGCTCGCCGACGATTTTGGTGGACGGAACCGACCTGTTCCCGAGTGACGGCCGCACAACGGACCTTGCTTGCCGGATCTATCGAGCCGGCGCTCATTTTGCGGGCATTCCATTACAGGGTGATATTGAGGACGCTCTCCGGCGACGCCTCCAAGACCAGTGAATCTAATGCGACGATCGACCGATAATTGATCGCCCGCATGCGAGCCATGCTTCACCGCAACGACGATCCGCGACTGTTGCCAAGACCACCGCAGGGCTCGCGAGTTTTGCGCCTGTTGGCGTGAGCGGGGTCGGGATCGTCACGCTGCCCCGATCGCCCCGACCCGGTGAAGCGGGGCAAGTGTGTCCCCCTGGGCGAAGCGATGATCCCATTTGGAAGGCAGAGGACGCATGATCAGGCCGAGCCGCGGGCGGGATAGTCGTGATCGTTGGCGTAGACGATTCCGGCGATGATGTCGTCGAGGGGCGGGCGCCCGAACGGCATGCTCGCTACGTTGCTCCAATACACGGTGCCATCGGAATCAAGGATGAACATTCCCGGTTCGCTAAACACGGACGGCTCCCCCTCCTTGATCGCAGTGGAGATGAACAGCCCCCACTCCCGCGCTTGTTGTTCCGTGAGCCCCCACGCCACTGGCAACGAGCTCAGCCCCCAGCGAGCGACGACCTGTTCACTTTGCTCCTCAGACTCCATGCTCACGGCAACGACTCGACCGACTCCGACCGCTCGAAGCTCGGCCAGCCGTTCGTCCAGTTCCTTCAGCTGTCGTCGGCAGACCGGGCAATGCAGCCCGCGATAGAAGACCACAAGCGTGAAACGGCCGCCCTCGCCCGTACCCAGATAGAGGTCGTCCGTCGAGCCTGCTCCGGTCAGAGAAAGTGACAATTGAGGCGGAAGCTTTCCCGGTTTAGTTCCCATAAGACCAGCAACCTTCGGGAATGCACAAACATTCCGGACCAGGCAGGAGGCCGACCCGGTCACCCCGCCGCGCTCCCGGCGACTCTGTGCGTATCTATGCGCACGCCCCACCACGGCGGGGACCTCATCGCCGCCCACGCGGTCTTCGGCGTGTACTCGACCGTGTCAAGCGTGACCTCGATCCGCTCTTGTGGCCATATTTTGCGTCAGGTATATGAGGGAATCCGCGCTGCGCGTTCCGGCCAACTTGCAGCACGTGCCCGCAAGCCGGACGGTGAACGCGACCGATTCGGGGCTTATCCGCGCGACTGCCGAGCCTGATGATGCTGTGTCAGACGGGGACGGTCAGCGGAACGCTTGACGATCTTGTTCACCACCGGTGTTGATCGTCCCGCTAGCCGGTCGTTGGCCGGACGGCATCACGGCGGGCTGCACATCACACTGGGAGATCATGAAGGACTGGTCGTCCTTGGGCATCCTTTGCTCAACGTTTCCCACCGGGGCCGTCGGTTCGAGTGGATGTAAAACGAGTTTGCCGACTGGGTGAAGCGGGTGGGCAACCACCACGGATATAGCGTTCGGTTGCGGCCTCTCGGTGAGGAGGCCCGTGTCGGCCCATCGTCACAGATGGGCGTGTTCGCCCGCGACGACAACCGAGAAGGATCGGTTCAAGTACTCATTTGACAGGTCACGACTTTGCGCCCATAGTTTGATCGTTGATCGCGAACACCATCAATATTGCTCCGCAACAGAAGGCCCTGTTTCCGAAGAGTACGCGTGAGTGTCCGCGACGGTGCGAGTGTGCCGGTATGTGCGGATGCCCGTACTGACACCGTTTGGTACTGATGGTTCATTTCATCTCATGACTGAGACCTTAGATCGATGGGAATAGAGGACTGCCGTGCGCGTACTGGTGAGCACCACTGGCGGCGTAGGGCACATTTTTCCCGTGATTCCGCTCGCACTCGAACTGCAGCGTCAAGGTCACGAAGTCCTTTGGGCAACGGCACCGGCCTCATGTTCGATTGTCGAAGGAGTGGGGATAGCCACCAGTCCGGCCGGACTAATGCCAGCGGAACGTGCACGGCGCTTCCTCCAGAACAGCCCCAACGCCTTCGCCATCCCACCGCGTGAGCGCCGACCGGTGGCATTCGCTGGCTTCTTCGCAACCACTGCAGGTCCAGTCATGATGGAAGCCCTCGTGCCTCTGTTCGAGGAGTTCAGGCCCGATCTGGTCGTGCACGAGACCTCAGAACTTGCGTCTTCGCCAATTGCGACGTCGAAAGGTATTCCGAGCGTGACGGTTGCTTTCAGCGGTGAATTGCCAGGGCCGGTCGTTGCGGCTGGTGTGGTGGCGGTTGCGCCACTGTGGTCGCGCTTCGGACTCGATGTCCCTCGTGACCTGGGAATGTACGCTCACGCCTACCTTCACCCGTTTGCCCCTCCGCTTGGCCAACGCCCGCTGGGCGCAACCATCCACGACATGCAGCCATTTACGGCCGCTGGCCAGTCGAGTGATCTTCCGGATTGGCTGGAGTCCACCGGGACTGAGCGGCCATTTGTCTACGCGACGTACGGCACGGAGAATGGTCCACAGGCCCCCTGGAGGGCGATTGTCGGCGCACTCGCTTCAGTGGATGTGGATGCCGTCGTCACGGTCGGTCGCGGTATAGATCTCGATCCACTACGGGCGATGCTCGCAGATCTCACACCGGGTCGGATCCGGATTGAGCCCTACGTGCCTCAGGCCATTCTGATGGAGCGGGCAGCCGTCGTGATCTCCCACGGAGGCGCGGGAACCATGCTGGCTGCTGGAGTCGCCGGCGTGCCACAGATCGCACTGCCCGTTGCCGCGGATCAGTTCGAAAATTCTGATGCGTTTGTCGGTGCTGGGGTAGCTGTGGCGCTCGAAGAGGATGAGCTGGACCCGACCACGATCGCTGATCGACTGAGGTTGCTGCTGGAAGACGGTTCGTTTAGAGATCGTGGCCGAGCACTTGCTCGCGCCTTCAGAGAGATGCCCAGCCCCGAGTCGATTGCGAACCGTCTCATCGAACTCGTCTAAGAGCAGTTACTCAGTCTCCGTCGGTCGTGAGCACCGTTTCTCACTACGGCGAGACGCACGATGGTCTTTCTACCAGGATGCGATGGTCGAACCCGCTACAAGGCGGGTGCCGCCAGAGTGAGCCAGGCCTCGTCGATCGTGTACCCCAACGAGGTGTTAGCAGCCAAACTTGCGACGTTGTCATGCGATCCGCCTGTGCGGAAACACTTGGCACCGTCGAGCAGCAGAGCCAGCACCGAGGCGGCCTTGACTGCCGTGGCCAGGCCGCACCCACGCCATTCTTTGGCGACGACCGTGAAGTCGGTCTCGACCTGTGTGCCGTCGACATCGACGAATGTCATCGCAATCACTTCGCCGTCCGGTGTGATCACTCCGAATCCTCGGCGGATGCCGCTGACGGTTGCCCGCTGCGGGCTTAGGACGTTGTGAATGGTGGCAACACCTCCCGGATAGTCACCAATCGTCGTGTCGTCCAGCGCCATAATTGCCGGCCTGTCGGAGGGTTCGAGCTCACGCACCAGAACGTCCATCCGGACGTGCTCGAGGATGGTGCTCAGCAGTACAGTATCCACATCGGCAGCGTTCAGCCGTGCGCCCCAGGATCGGGCGACAACCCGCCACCCCTGCCCTTGAAGCTCACCGACTCGCGCATCATCTCCCCTGAGCACAGCGTTCTCTTCCATCACCGCCCAATCCTCGCACCCTGGAGTTCACCCCCACGCCGAGCAGAGGCTCTCCAGAGGGCCAGAAGGCCAGAAGCGGGACTCCTACGGAATCGCGTGCTAGTTGCCCCCTCGGGTGGATTTGTTGTGAATCGCGACGACTACGAATGGGGGCACATACACCAAACTGAGCAAGAGAATGGCGCCCGATCCCCAGACGATGAATAAGAAGACGGCCCCAATCCCGACGAGGAGTCCCGCCGCTGCTTGCATAAGCACGCTGGCCCGCGGCCGTCGGTAACTTTGATCGCTTCTCCATAGCGGGATTTGTCGATCGCCTGCGGCTCGAGCCTCGAAGATCCCCGAACGCGTCGATAACGCAAGACCCGTACCGACAAAAAGGATGCCGACAATAAAGGCCAACATAACGTCCGATCGAAGCTCAGTCGGTAGTACCAGCGTTGCCCGACTATACGCCGATTAGCCACCCCATGGGATCGTTCGTAAACGGACACGCAATCGGGCCATAGGCCTTGGCCGGGACACACAAACGGTCAATCGAAACTCATGCCCTGTTCCCATATCGGGAACCTCAGCGGGCTGATGTCCCAGTGGTTGTCTCTGTGATATCCGTGGTGCTGGGTTCACGGGCTGGCCACGTGACAAGCAAGAACGCCGCGAGGGGACCCAGGAACAGCGTCAGAAGAAACCACGTCCATGCAGATCGATTTCGCGTGCGAGCATATCCACCGGCGAGGATCGCGACGGTCAACCAGACGAATCCGACGGCGGAATTATCCCAACTCATGCGGTGAGATTAGCACGAGGATACTTCACCGAACTTTTCGAGTTCTAGCCAGATCGAATGCCCGTAAGCGGAACGTCAACTGACGGAGTGACCGTGGAGTTGAAGGCCATCTCAGCGATTTACCGATTCAGTCGCTTCCCGGGACTTGCTGTTGAGAAGTTCGTTTCGCTTGATTTGAGAGCCGCAATCCATCGTCAACGAATTTGGCCAGAGCCGATGTTGGCGACGCTTGTAGCGCAAGCTCTTGCTTGATCTGTTTTGCGTACCGCCTCCGTTCGTGTCATTCCGATCCAGGGAGCCCGATCTTTACGAACAGGCGGTGGGGCTTCCCCCCTCGACGGCGGATTGGGAAGCGCGTCAGCGGAAGGCCTCCCTGGAGGTCAGCCCACGTGGCCTGAGTTCGTCAAACGCATCCAGCCAGGGCTCAATACCCGCGCTGGCCCGGAGCGCTCGCTCCAATCGCACGGGTCCGACGATCTTTCGGTTGGGCAGTCGGGCAACCTCATCCTTGTTTGCTCGCCGTCGCTGAGAGCCCGAGTAATTCACTACATCGAAATGGTCGGCCGACGCCACCGCCTCTTTAAACGCGGGAAGCGGTAGATCGTCACGAACGGGGATCCAGTCCACCACCTTCCAATGGCCTGCGTGGATCTTGGCGTCCAAGGATAGGGCGAGCAATTCCACGGGACCGGCCAGTACCTCGATAAGCCGGGTTGGCAAGTCGGCGGCTGACACTAAGGGTCCGAATACAGCAAAGAAGTAGGCGTCCTTCCCGTAGGTCGCGACGACTTGGCCGACGCCGAACCGACCATCTCCTGTCGGGATCGTGAAGACGTCACCGATCCTAGGGCGCTTGATCACCACGGGTCACCTCCTGCTCCGACGTATCTGGGACCACTCATCTGGTGCCGCACGTTAGCCAAACCGCCATTCGGGTTGTTGAGGTTAGTCGGGCCACCTTCTTGCCGAATGAAGAATTCCTCAATCCGGTCCAGCTCGCTACCCGGTTTAGCGCGGCCAATTATCTCGAACATCTCGACCGCCGACACTGCGTCGGAGAGACTCAAAGTGCTTCCTCAATACATCTGACTACTCCCTGAAGGAGCCCTAAATTAATCGAGCCGGGCCTAGAGAGCGGGCTGCGGCAGGAGCAGAACTGGGTCGGCGGCCCGGGCTGGTCCCCGGTGCGGGCGGCGATCGTGCACGCGCAGTTCGAGACGATCCACCCGTTCATCGACGGCAACGGCCGTACCGGGCGCGCCCTCATCCACACCGTCCTGCGCCGCGCTGACGCGCTGCGGAACACCCTCATTCCGATCAGCACCGTGTTCGCCGGCGACACCGACTCCTACATCGCCGGGCTCACCGGCTACCGGGCCGACCCGCCCGAGCTGGACGAATGGGTGATCGGCTTCGCGCAGGCCGCCGAGCACGCCGCCGGTAATGCCGTTCGGCTCTCTGAGGACATCGCCGCGCTGGACGTTCAGGTGCGCGAGGATCTGGTGCGGTTGCGCCGCGCCCGTGGCCTGAGCCCGGTGGTGCCGCGCCGGGACGCGGTGGTGCTGCGCATCCTCGACACCCTCGCCTCCGACCCGGTGCTCACCGCCGAGTCGGCAAGTACCCGGCTGGACGTGTCGCCCGCGGGTGCGCACCGCGCACTGACCGAGCTGGCTGAGGCGGGCATCCTCGGCCGGGCGAAGGAGAAGGGCCGACTGGTCTGCTGGACGGCCGACCGGCACCTCGCGCTGGTGGCTTTGACGGAGCGGAGCAACCGGGGCGGCGACGACGATACGAAAGATCGCAAGCCGCGGCTCGGCCCCGCACTACCAGACCTGAGCAAGTTCGGTACTGCGCCGTCGGGCCATACCGTCCGACGGGACGGGATGGGTCTGTAGGGCTTACGGCCCGAGCCCTCGGCCGGTCGGTGTCGGCCCGTAGTCGGGTGGGTGAAGTCGTGGAGTTGTGCGGCGCGCGCCTGGCGCTCGGCCAGAGCACGCTCGGCCACGAAGTCGCGCCGCACCGCCTCCGCGCGCTCGCGCTACCGGACGAACTGGCCACCGCGGAGTAAGTCGTCAAAAAATCCGGACATCGACGGCCGAAAACCCAGCCTTGGAGCCAGCCGAAGCAGAATCGAAACAATCCCGGAATGGGTCTTTGATCAGGTATTTTTGCGGGCTCCTCTAAGTACTCCAGCAGCCCAGTTGTGGCATGGATGGAGTCGCCTACTGAAAGTGATAATCCCCTGAGGAATAAGAAAAATCCCCTGACAAACTTGGGGTCTTGATCGGTCCGCTCGCGATGAGCGGAAGAATGCATGAGATTTTTGTCGCGTTATTGCTGGCGATTTGACTTCGAAGAAGTTTTCAAACTGCTCTAAGCCGATCGCGGAGCGAGCGCCTTATCCACTTTCAAAATGTTGCATCTCAGGTCTTGTCATCGCGTCATCAACTAGTGGCACTTCATATTTTCGTGATTTGATCGTTTTGAGGGCCCCGGAACGCCGCCGCTTTGTCGTCGAAAACAGGCTGCCGTATCGCGTGGAACCCATGGAAGCTGCTGGGTAGACTCAGCGTCTTTTGAATTTATGCAAGCCCGATAACGACGACGACAACCGCGACCACACTCAACACACAACTGTTCGCGGCGCCTTCGCGGTTCGTTTGATTCAGCGCCAGGTCTTGGCGCTGGCCCAGGCCAGATCTCGATATCGCACACTCGACGTATTGGGCTTGGCGAAGGTGCTTTTGAACCAAACGATGACCTCAACACCATGCAGTCGGAGGACGTGGCGAGATCCGCGGAGGGGATCTACAGAAGAAGCACGCCGCCCGAGGGATGGTCAGGTTGTGATGTAGCTAGCTGCCGCAGTGCCGAGATATCGCGTTAGAGGCGGCGCCTATTTCGGTCGACGAGATCGCAAGAGACACCTCCGGTCCTCGCTCTTATGGCTAAGTGTCTGCGGTAGACATAGCCGTGCTCAAAAAAATGACTCTCGTTCAGTACAAGGGCTTTCGAAAATTTGATATTGCTTTCGGCAATGGCGCTCTTTTGATAGGTCCGAACAACGCGGGCAAAAGCACGATTATCAGCGCCATAAAGATAGGCAATTCGGCTGCGAAATTGGCGATGCGGGTTGGCGCAAAAGACGTGTTTAGAGACGGCACGAGAACGGTACGTGGCTGGTACGTCTCATCCATTCCGGAAGATGGATTTGTCTCCCAAAACATCCGGCATGAATTTGAGGAGAAAGAGAGCCGCGTTGAATTGGAGTACAGCTCGGGCGCGCTAATTCACCTTGTCTGGCCGGTCGACAATGCACCGTTTTTTTGGGTTAGCTCGCCCACGGGTGATGTCACGACTGCAGCGCGAGCGAAGGTACAGCTGGAGCGGCCGGGTGGCGAGTAGCCCTTGTTGGTATCTCCAGTCCACGTAGTTGGTACCCCTCGTTCTGGGTAGTTGGTACTGCTTCGTAATTGCGGTCTTCTGGCTGGAGCTGCGACATATCAGTGTCGCTGCTTCGAACCAGAGGGAGCAGTATGGCCAACTACCGAAAGATCATGGAGCTTGTGCTTCAGGGGCGCAGTTATAACGAGATCGTCGAGGTTGCGGAGTGTTCCCGGCGAGACATCTCGGTAGTGAAGAAAACCGTCACCGCCCGCGGCATCACGGTTGGGTCGGTCGTGTCGATGACTGACACCGACATTCAGACGCTTTTTCCTGACGGCCGCAAACGGGTATCGGAGGAGTACGAGGCCACGGACTTCGCGGCGGTGTTGCGGTCGATGAAAGCGAACCGGCATTTCACCCTGCAGCAGGGCTGGCACAAATATGTCGGCGCTGGTGGGCAAGCCAAGAAGTATGGCTATGCGCAGTACTGCCATCTGTTCGGTGAGCACCTGCGCGTTAACGATCTGGTCGCGACCCTCCAGCACGAGCCCGGCCGGGCGATGCTCATCGACTGGGCCGGCGACACGATCGACCTGGTCGACGGCGTCAGCGGTGAGATCACCCGCGCCTATCTTTTCGTCGCCGTACTGCCGTATTCCGGGGCGCTGTTCTGCCACGCAACGACGAACATGAAGTCCGACGCCTGGCTCGACGCCCACGTTCGGGCATTCTCATTCTTCGGCGGCGTCACCCAGATCCTTGTTCCCGACAACCCCACGACCGCCACCCATCGACGCACCCAAGGCGACACGGAGCGAGTCGTCAACGCCCGCTACCAACAACTCGCCGACCACTACGGCACCGCCGTCGTCCCCGCCCGTGTCCGCCGTCCCCGCGATAAAGCAGCCGTCGAGTCGGCGGTGAACGTCGTCAACAAACGCGTCATCGGCTACCTGGCCGAGGACGTCTTCACCACCATCAGCGAACTGAACGCCGAGATCGAAGGACGGGTGCGGGAGATCAACCACGACATCCGCCGGGCCAATGACACCACTCGGTGGGAGGTATTCGAGGCCGAGGAAGCCGCTCGACTCGCTCCCTTGCCGGTCGACCGGTTCGAGGAAGTGGAATGGAAAGAACTCAAAGTCGCCCGGAACTACCATCTCAGCTGCGACTCGCAGCACTACTCCGTCCCCTTTGCCCTGGCGGGCAAACTGCTGCGCATTCGACTGACGTCGTCGCGGGTGACGGTCTTCGACGGCCAGGACATCGTCTGCGAACACACAAGAAAGCAGGGCAGGAAGGGTCAGTATTCCACTTTCCCCGAGCACGTCCCCATCCAGCATCGCAATATGGACGGGCTGTGGTCCAGACGCTGGTTCGTGGATCGGGCCCGATCCTTCGGCCCGGCGACGGTGACGGTGATCGATCAGATCCTCGACCGGCAGGCCATCGAGGCGCAGGGATATCTGGACTGCCAAAACATCCTTGAGGGCCTCGGCAAAAGGAACCGAGGACGGCTGGAGGCCACCTGCCAGACGCTCATCAACCAGCATGGTTATGCCACGTATTCAACGCTGAAGCGAATGATGGCCGCCATCGACAGCGACAGCAAAAGACCAGGCCCGGTGACTCCGGCGGCCTCGACCCGCAAACCCGTGAGCACTGTCACCTTCCGCGACACCCTCCTGGACGTCTATGTCCGTGATGCTTCCCATTACACCCGCGACGAGGAGAACAACTGATGTTCACCAGCATCGATCACGACAAATTCCGGGCGCTGCGCGTGACCCACGTCGCGACCCGATTCGAGGAACTCATCCAGGATGAGACCAACGACACCCTCACCCCGGAACAGCTGTTCTTGACCGCGATTGATTACGCGCTCGAGCAGCGCCGACACACCCGCGTCGAGAAATTGATCCGGCAGGCCAGGTTCCCGATCCCCAACGCCTCGATCGCCGAACTCGACTACCGCGACGGCCGCGGCATCACACCAGTGCGCATGCGACGATACGGCGCCCACGATTGGCGGGCAGATCCCACGAATCTGCTCATCATCTCGCCCAGCGGGGGCGGCAAAAGCTATCTGGCCTGCGCGATTGGGATCAGTGCCTGCCTGAGCGACCACTCGGTCTCCTACGCACGGATGGACGACCTCGCCCGCCGGCTGATCATCAGTCGAGGCGACTCCATCGCCCACCAGAAACTCCTCAACGAGCTCTCCGACGTCGACCTTCTCATCATCGATGACTTCCTCACCGTCGGCATCGACAGCGACGCGGCCAGCGACCTGTTCGCGGTATTAGCGAACAGGGAACACCGCCTGCCCACGGTGATCGCGTCTCAGTCCGGGCCGGCCTACTGGGTCGAAGCGCTTCCCGATCGGGTCGCGGCAGACTCTATCGTGAACCGGCTCGCGAACCACTCCCGCACCATCAACCGCGGCCGCGTCGACATGCGCAAACTCCGCGACGACAACGCCCGCGCCGACAAGAACCACTGGGAATAACCACACCCGGGTGGTGCTGGCCGTGATCCGCAACCCGCTGCCAGTACCACCTACCCAGAAACCGAGTACCACCTGAGTGGACTAGCGATACCACCAAGGGCTACTCGCCAGTTGGCTTGGTGCCAACGCTAACTCCGCTCGACAGCGAAGAAAAAGTCTTGTCGAATGATCACGTCGCTAAACATGTCGAGTCGAAACTTTCGAGTAGACATTTTAGAAACGCACTTCGGATTCTCGAAACCTCTAATCCTGCGCAATACTCCGAGTTCATCTCGTTCGCGCTTGAAAGCACTCCCGAGTTGGCTGAAATTCATCTTGAGCAGGTCTGGAGAGAAGAGCCATATGTGGACCTCTACTTTCGAGACGCCGAAAGCCGCGTCCGGAAGGAGCTTTACTGGGCAGGAGACGGGCTTCAGATATGGTTGCAAATTTTGTACCACATTTGGCGAAGTAAAGACGGTCGATCTATCGTTCTCGACGAGCCCGATGTATTTCTTCACCCTGACCTGCAGCGCAGGCTTGTCCGAGTGCTGGAAAGCAGCGGCAATCAGGTCATCATGTCGTCGCACGCTTCAGAGGTAGCAACTGAGTCCGATCAGTCGCACCTAACCTGGGTGGAACGTCGTCTGAAACGGGCGAAAAGGATCGCGACCAGTTCTGAACTGGCTGAACTAGCGAACTGGCTGGGCAGCTCATTCAATCTCTCGATCGCTCGGGCGCTGAAGGCGCGAGTGGCGCTATTCGTAGAAGGCCAGGATATGAAGATTCTGCGCATTATTGCAAAGAGGCTAGGTGCGACTAATTTCGCAACCGAGCGGGGTATTGCTGTGACGCCCATCGGCGGTTATTCCCATTGGCCGAGCGTTGAGTCATTTGGTTGGCTAAAGGGACAGTTCCTGGGCGATGACGTCCACCTCGCTTTATTGCTCGATCGCGATTTTCGTACTCTTGAAGATGCGTCAGATCTAGAGGAGAAGATGGCGGAAAGTTCCGTCTCTGCTCATGTTTGGCGGAAGAAGGAGCTGGAGAGCTATCTTCTCGTTCCAGCGGCGATCGCGCGCTTCACGGGCCTGACTCAGAATCAGATAGAGGAGTTCTTGGAAACAGCGCTTTTGTCGCAGAGTGGTCATGTTCGTGCTCAAATGAACACGGTCGCGATTAGCGCTCGCGACAGCGGCGAACGAGTCGAGACGACAATCGAAATATCCAACAAGCTGTTTGATTCCCGTTGGTCGACGTTTGAAGGGCGACTCAGTAGCGCGCCAGCAAAAGAAGTCCTGCGGCTCGTGAATATTCAAGTCGTAACCGCGGGCGGTCAGACCTTCAGCGCAAGGCGGCTGGCGGAGACAATCCGGGTGAGTGAATTTGATGCTGAACTCGTAGCTTTCATAGCCGGGCTAGAAGCTCGGTTGCTCTAGCAGACGCGGCCCATTCCCCTCGATCGATCCGGCGTTTCTCCTGGATCACTCGCTGACTCTGCCCGGAAGAACCCTTCGAAACGCGCTGACAATGCCGGGAGAACGCCAGACGCGGGCGGCTGATTTATTCACTTCGATTGAGGCTGGGTCGGTGAATGTTCAGCCGCCTCGTATCTTCGCCGCCAAAGACGAGACCGAAGCACGCCGTTTTCTCGAGTCTCGAGAAGCAGTCGGAAAAGTGTTGTTAGTCTGACGGCGGTATCGATCATCAACACGTCGATGGTCATTACGGCAAACCGATCAAGGCAGTGCGGCCTTGAAAGCCTTGGAAGCGAGGCTCAGTTTCGCGTTGAATTCACTAACGGACGATTGACGGTTTTCAGCGCTGCGTTGTAGTGCGCGCGGAGGTCGGTTCCAGTCGGACCAACGCAGGAGCGGCTGCGGGGCTCGGGTATTGCAGCGCCCGGCGCGACCGGTCGAAGATGTATCCGGGCCTGTGCGGCCCCAATACGGCTTTGCTTGAAAATCTCTGCGGAACCGGTTGAGCAGGCAAGTCTCGGACCTGTGTTAATTTCACATCGACGAAAGCGGAGACAATTTCACACCCCGATATCGACCGTCTTCTTGCAGTTGCAGTTCGAACTCCACCTGCTGACCGATCGACAAGGACTCCCTTATAAACCCCTGCGGTAAGGAGCCAAAATGGAAGAAGATCCCCTGCGGATACTTCGGATGACCGATGAAACCGAAGTTGTCGCGAATCGTCTGAATGGTACCTCGGAGCACCAAGGTTGTATTTGTGGACGTGCTGGCAAAGGAATCAGATTCCGCGCGGGATCTGTCCGCACGCGTTAGCGTCGCTAACACTGTCGAAACCGAGCTGCCGGCAGGCAGGATTCGACCCACGCGTACAAGTTGCTCGTAGAAACGCGCCCATCCGCTCGAAGTTCGAAAGAGCGATATCCACTCGGCGACAAATTGAAGCTCGTTCGAGAGCCGCTCTTGGTCCAAAGCACTTATGTCGCTAATCCGCTCCATGGCTTTGAGCGCCTGATGCAAAGCTGACAATACCGAAGCCGCAAGTTTCTGGTCCTGCACACCCGTCGAAATCATTTGTCGTCCAACTGCGACACCGGCGAGGGCCTTACTAAAACCGTCGGATGGATTTCTGCTCTCAGTAGAGGCTTCAGCCCACCTCCGCCAACTTTCGACGATAGAGGTTGTGACAATTCGCTTCATCTTGGTGCTGGGCGCGTCCAAGGCGAACTCAAGGAGTTCCTGACCCTCCGCGAACCGGTGCGACCAGACATAGACATTCCCTAACAGAAGCGCGGTGTCATGGTATTCCAGGGTTCGATGAGCTTGTTCCGCGTGTCGAATCGCTGCTTCTAAATCATGTTGCTGACGTGCGAGAAATCCCGCGAAGAAATAGGCAACTATGGCTTTCTCGGCGGGCTGCTGCGCAAGGGACAGAGCGTCACGGTAAGTGAGATCAGCACGATATAGATCTCTCTGGCTGGCGAAAATGAACGCAGCCACCCGATCCACTTCGTAGAACGTAGGGTTCAAGCTACGAGCGCGCTCGATTTGCGAGTCGGCTTTTGTGAACTCTTCGTTCCACCCGAATCGAAGGGCTAATCGGAGAAGGTGAGCAGTCGGCTGATCATCCGTATTGCGGACGTGGACTGTGTTTGCATCTAGGCGGCGTGTTCTTGCCTCGAGGCTTTGGCGTTCTCGGTCGCTGAGGTAAGCAGCCTCCCTGTCCGCAACGCCCCGAAGGACGGGCGATGCGTAGTCGACACGCGGGAGATAAGCGCGAGCGGTAGCACTAATTTGAAGTTTCTCTCCCACGTCTTCTGTAGGAGGCTGGCGAACAACCAAGGACCCGCGGGATAGCGCCTGCGAGCTCGCCCGGAGTTCATCAATAGGCAACTCCGCGATCACAGCTAATTCATCGAACGAGATCGGTCGATCAAGTGAACGAAGAATCACTAGGAGCAGCTTCGCGCTGGGCTGCAGCGCTTCGTAAACGTTATCCACACAAAAGCGCAGCAGTTCACCCTGATTCCGAATGACGTCAGTCGGCGTACCGCCTGCTTCCACGCTTAGGACGTACCAGCGAATTGCTAATGGAGAGAAACGAAGCGACACGAGCGTCGCGTCAATAACTTGCTGGGGCGAGGAGGCTAAATCGGAAACGCGTCGTCTCGAAGCGAACTTCCTAAGGAGGAGCGTTGCGGACTTGGGGTCAAGTCCACCTAACGGGTACCGGCGCTCCACCTGCCCGAGACCTACTCTGCTGGTGAAAAGGAACGAGGTAGTGCCTGGGAGAGCATCGTAAAGTTCCAGGACCTCGGTGCCCTGCGCCGTCTCTAAGTTGTCGATCACAACTAGGGCGCTGAAGCCTTCTAGGTACTCTGCAAGCTCGGCGATGGATCCCGAAAATGACGTATCGAACACCTGCCCCATCGCTAACGATGCGCCCGCTATATCTTGAATAGCCCCCGTGAGTGCCCTGACTCCGTCCGCGGTCAATATCTCGTTCTTCAGAGAAACCCACAGCACACAATCGAAGGAAGTAGAAGGATCATCAACGATTGAATATGCGATTTGCAACGCAAGTGCCGTTTTACCGATGCCTCCTTCACCCGTCACTGTAACCATGCGATCCCTGCGGCCCTCTATAAGCTTTTTGATCGACTGACACTCAGGTCCCCGACCAACGAGGCCCGTCTCGTCGAAATCAGCCATTGGAAGGTTGTGGAGAACGCGCTCGAATCGAACAGGTTGCGGGGTGAACGGCGGGTCCCAGAGAGGGTCTGATGTCAGGCGGTCCCGAGTTGATCTGGTGAGCTCGAAGTGTCGTGAACTGAATCTCGAAAGCAGCCCCGCTATCGACTCGAGGTCATCGATCTCAAGCGGTCTTCCGTGCATGACCCTGTTACGAACGGCGACCAAGTGCGGCAGGCTGCCGACATTCGTCGTTAGCTCGTCACCCAAGTCTCTGGGAATGTCGTTCTTGTACCTGATAAGCAAGTCGTAGACCTGTCTCAAAAATAGGTACTGGACCAAATCGTCGTCGTCACCATGCTCATCTGCGATCGCTCTTGAGAGAACGTCGTCGTAACTATCTCCGAGGACAGCAGAGTACTCAAGATGGTCCACGATGAAGGCTACGAAGCATTTACGAAGATCGGTCTCGAATGCGTCCAACAGGACGAAAGCCTGAGCCTTGGTTTGAAGCTGCAATTCCATATGTCCCCTGTGGTCTGATAGGAATCCTATTGTTCGCCAGGGCACATCGCTTCTCTGCACTTCGCTTTTCGACGGCCCATCAAAACTCGTATGTGGATCTGACGGCAGCGACAAGCCTGCACGTCAGGCCCGCACATCAGGCCTGCACATCTCCGCGCCATCCGCCATCGGCGGTTCCCTTCGCTTCGATGAACTCCTTAAAGTTCGCCAGGTCTTTCTTGATGGCATGATTATCGACGCCGAGAGCGGCCCCGACTTTCTCCATCAGCCCGGCGGCTTCCCAGTCGAGTTGCACCGTCACGCGCGTTTCGTTCTCCGCTAATTTATGGAACGTGACCACTCCCCCGTGGTCGACCTGGCCGCCGGTACTATTCCAGGCGACGCGTTCGTCCGGATGCTGCTCGGTTATCTGAGCCTCGAACTCACGCTCGACACCGCCGATTTTGACCTTCCACTCGGTGAGGGTGTCGTTCACCTGCGTGATGGATTCGACGAAGCTCAGGAACTTCGGAAACTCCTCGAATTGTGTCCACTGGTTATAAGCGACGGTGACGGGAACGTTAACATCGACAGTCTCGATAGCGTTGGGCATGATGATCTCCAAGTGCTAATTCAACGGATGGGCCAGTTGCTGACTCCCTTTTCACCCTACCGAGGGCTGACCAAAGGTCAACCCGGATGAGAAAAAGCTGGCAGGTAGCCTAAAGCTACCCATGCTCGAAACCTCAGCAGTGCGAACGAGCACTCGACGGCCAGGTCAGGCGGCACCAAAAATTCGGGGTCCCGCGCTCATTCCGTCAGCAAACTGAAGTGGCCGGGAAAGCCACAACTTATCCAAAAAGTCTTCACGAACGATCATTGGCATACGTCGGGTGACCTAAACGTCTGAGGATATGTTTGCTCTCCGTGCCGAAGGATGGTTGTCTCGTCTTGGTCGGCGCTCTCCCACCCACCTCGATCGGTATCGGGGCTGGCGTTTTCGCCATCGGCATTCTGGGCCGCCTGATCGTCCTCCGACACCGCCACACGACAAGCCAAACTGAATCAAACGATCCAGGTGGGTCCCGCTTAGATTGCCCTCATGGGTCCGACTTAGGTTGACACTCTCAGGCGATTGGCCTCTTTCCCGGCGCGGCGTCGGGGAGTACGGTAAACCCAAACAAATAGACGACGGAGAGTGGTCCGATGAACATCTTGTTTGTAATTGTGGCCATTATTGCGATTGTGCTCTTAATCACCGGAGGCTTCGTGCAGTCTCTCAACTTCCTGCTCTGGGTCGGTGTGGTGCTGTTGATTCTCGCCGTGATCGCATTCCTGATTCGAATGATTTCAGGGCGTCGAAGCGTGTAACCCTGGCCAATCGGCGATCCCGCGGCAAACCGTGACCAGTTGCCTACCTTCTACAGGTTGTGACGCGGATAGTTGCCTTCTCCGACGGGCGATATTCGCTCGGCGCGCAGTTGTGAGCTGCACCGCCCTCAGCGAACTCTGTCTAACACCGTCGGCCGTTTGGCAGCAGTGACGGCGTGAACGGCAGAGACAGACGGTCCCGTGTAAATACGCGTTGCACTTGTTACCGCTTCCCCACTTCCTTCGACTGTGCGACATCGCGTATCTGACGGGGAAAACGACGATCAGTTGCACGGGCCTTATCCGCGTTGAATAGGTCAGGTCCTTTGCCGTCTTCGTTGCCCAAGGGGAATAGTGGTGACACACGTCACGACCACGACCAAGGCCACGGTGCAGCCAATCAGCGTGGCGGTTGTGAACGCCAATTTCGGTTCCTTTGACATGCTCTGCAACTCACGGCTCATCTGAGACGAGGTGACGTTGCGGGCTTGCGGTGTGAAACTTCGACCTATGAGGTTGCGCGCTTTCGCATGTCGATCCGACCGGCGATAACGTCCTCGGC